>JBEPVB010000007.1:0-38761 GCA_041691215.1 Chloroflexota bacterium | reverse complement strand
CGGAGGCGGCGAGCCTCGCCGGCCATCTCCGGCTCGGGAAGCTGACCGTTCTCTATGACGACAACCACATCCAGCTCGACGGCCCGACGGCCATGGCCTGGTCCGAGGATGCCATGGAGCGCTTCGACGCCTACGGCTGGCACACCCAGCGGGTCGCCGACGGCAACGACGTGGCCGCCATCAGCGCCGCGATCGAGGCGGCCAACGCCGACGAGCGACCGTCGATCATCGCCGTCCGGACCCACATCGGCTTCGGCAGCCCCAACAAGCAGGACACCCAGAAGGCCCACGGATCGCCGCTCGGCGAGGACGAGGTCCGCCTGACCAAGATCGCCTACGGCTGGGACCCGGACGCGCAGTTCCTGGTTCCGGACGCGGTCCGCGCGCTCTTCCGCGAGGCGGTCCCGGCCGGCGAGCGCCGCATCGCCGAGTTCCACGCCAGTTTCCAGGGCTATGCCGCGGCATTCCCGGACGAGGCCGCCGAGCTCCGGCGCCGGCTGCGGGGCGACCTTCGGCCCGGCTGGAGCGACGGCCTGAAGACGTACGCCCTGGGCGAGGACTTCGCCACCCGCCAGGCGAGCCAGCAAGCGATTGCCGCCCTGGCCGATCCGGTCCCCGAGCTCTTCGGCGGGGCGGCGGACCTCTCGGAGTCGAACCTCACCGACATCAAGGGCGCCGAGAACTTCGAGGCCGGCCAGCCCGGCCGGAATCTCCGCTTCGGGGTCCGCGAGCATGCGATGGGCGGCATCGCCAACGGGATCGCCTATCACGGCGGCTTCATCCCCTATGTCGGCACGTTCCTGACCTTCAGCGACTACATGCGCGGGTCCGTCCGGCTCGCCTCGCTGGCCGGCATCCACGTCATCTATGTCTGGACGCACGACTCGGTGGGCCTCGGCGAGGACGGCCCGACCCACCAGCCGGTCGAGCACTATGCGGCCCTGCGGGCCATCCCCAACCTGTGGTTCGTCCGGCCCGGTGACGCCAACGAGACCGTTGCCGCCTGGGCGCTCGCGATCGAGCGGACTGACGGCCCGGTTGCGCTGGCCCTGACCCGCCAGAAGCTGCCCACGCTCGCGGGCACGGCCGAGATGGCCCGCGAGGGCGTCCGACGCGGCGGCTACATCCTGCGAGCTGCATCGTCCGAGGCGAGCGGCGGCATCCCCGCCGTGATCCTCATCGCGACGGGCTCCGAGCTCCAGCTGGCGATGGGCGCGGCCGAGGCCCTGGAGGCGCAGGGAACGCCGGCGCGGGTGGTGTCGCTCCCCTGCTGGGAGCGCTTCGAGGACCAGGACAACGCCTATCGCGAATCGGTCCTGCCGCGTGCCGTCCGGGCCCGAGTCAGCGTGGAGGCGGGCGTGTCTCTCGGTTGGGCGCGCTACGCCGGCGACGACGGCGCGATCGTTGGCATCGACCACTTCGGCGCCTCGGCCCCCGCCGGCACGATCTTCGAGAAGCTCGGCTTCACGGTCGAGCGGGTCGCCGACGTGGCCCGGTCCGTGATCCGCGGCGAGATCCGCGGGCCGGTTCCCACGCTCGATCCAGGCCACCAGCCCGCGGGGCTCCACCTCGCGGTGCGCGGCACCGGGGCCGAGCACCCGACGCTCGCGCCGGGCGATCCGGGCGTCGAGCGGACCTCCGGCAGCGATCCCGGCCACAGCTGAGCTCGAGGCAGCAGATGCGCATCGCCCTGTCGGCGGACCATGCCGGGGCAGACCTGAAGGCCGAGCTCCTCGGACGTCTCCTGGCCGCGGACCTCGGCCACGAGTACGCCGACCTTGGCGGCGACGGCTCCGACCCGACCGACGACTACCCCGACTTCGCCCGGCGGCTCGGCCTCGCGGTCCGCGACGGCGAGGCCGAGCGGGGGATTCTCATCTGCGGCTCCGGGGTCGGGGCGTCCGTGGCGGCCAACAAGATCCGGGGCGTTCGCGCCGCCGTATGCCATGACACCTACTCCGCCCACCAGGGCGTGGAGCACGACGACATGAACATCCTGACCCTGGGATCCCGGGTCATCGGGCCCGAGCCGGCGTTCGAGTGCGCCGTGGCCTTCCTGCGCGCGACGTTCTC
This sequence comes from Chloroflexota bacterium, assembly GCA_041691215.1. Taxonomy (GTDB): domain Bacteria; phylum Chloroflexota; class Limnocylindria; order Limnocylindrales; family CSP1-4; genus UBA5189. The sequence goes on along the minus strand of JBEPVB010000007.1, from coordinate 36,688 downwards.
CGGCGAGGCTCGCCACCTCCGTCGCCTGGCCAAGGTCCTCGACATCGAAGCCCACGGAGGTTGAGCCGATGAGCGCGGAATTCGATCTCCATCTCGCGCCGGCCGATGAGGCCCGGGTCGCCGCGGTCATCGCCCACGCGCGGCGGGATCAGTGGGCCCAGCGGCTGATGGACCGCGACACGACCCTGTGGACCACTGACGCGGCGGTCCAGGCGGCGATCGCCGATCGGCTGGGCTGGCTCGACTGCCCGGCCCACTTCACCGACCAGGTCGGAGCGCTCGAGGGCTTCGGCGACGGCGTCCGGGTCGCCGGCTTCCGGACCGCCGTGGTCATGGGCATGGGCGGCTCGAGCCTGGCCCCGGAGGTCCTCCATCGAACGTTCGGCACCGCCGACGGCTATCTCGACCTGCGGGTCCTCGATTCGACCGATCCGGCGGCGGTGGCGGACACGATCGACGACCTCGATCCCCTCTCCACCCTCTGGATCGTGGCTTCGAAGTCCGGCACGACGACCGAGCCGCTGGCCTTCCTCGCCGACGCCTGGGCCCGGGTCGAAGCGGCCCTCGACGCAGCCAGCTCGGACCAGCGGCCGGGCGAGTTCATCGTCGCCATCACCGATCCCGAGCGCAGCGTGGCGGCGATCCCCCACCACGACGAGCTCCGGGAGGTCTTCCTCAACCCGCCCGACATCGGCGGACGCTACGCGGCCCTGTCGTACGTCGGCCTGGTGCCGGCGTCGTTGATCGGCCTCGACCTCGATGCCCTCCTCGCGTCGGCCTCGACGATGCTCGGCGCCTGCCACGAGCCGGATCCGGAGCGGAATCCGGGGCTCCGCCTGGGCCTCGTCCTGGGCGAGCTCGCGCGGGCCGGCCGCGACAAGCTGACGTTCTTGGCCGATCCAGACCTGGCGAGCTTCGGAGCCTGGGCGGAGCAGCTCATCGCCGAATCGACGGGCAAGCACGGGGTGGGGATCGTGCCGGTCGATGGGGAGCCGCTCGGAGCCGTCGAGGCGTACGGCCCGGATCGCGTCTTCGTCCGGATCGGGCTCGCCGCATCCGCGGACCCTTCCGGCGGCCTCCTCGACAAGCTGGCCGCGGCTGGCCACCCGGTGATCCGCCTGACCCTCGACGACCCGATGGACCTCGGCGGCGAGTTCATCCGCTGGGAGGTCGCAACGGCCTTCGCCGGCGCCGTCCTGGGCATCGACCCGTTCGACCAGCCGAACGTCGAGGAGGCAAAGGAGCGGACCCGACACCTGCTGGCCGGGGGAGATAGCGGGCGGGAGGATCCAGCGCCGGGTTCCGGGTCGGGGTCGGCGCCGGCGGTCCCGGCCGTCCAGGACATTGCCCCTCTGGGCGAGGCCGACCTTGCGGCGGCGATCACGAAGAGCCTCGGCGCCCGGCGTGACGGCCGCTATGTTGCGATCCAGGCGTTCATCGCGCCGAGTGCCGCCGCGGACGCGTCGTTCGAACGGCTGCGGGCGCTCGTCCGGGATCGGACCGGCTGCGCCACCACGGCCGGCTACGGGCCCCGCTTCCTCCACTCCACGGGCCAGCTCCACAAGGGCGGCGCCCCGATCGGCTGGTTCCTCCAGCTCGTCTCGAGCCACCCGCGGGATCGCCAGATCCCAGGCTGGCCGTACACCTTCGGGCGGCTCATCGATGCCCAGGCCCAGGGCGATGCCGAGTCCCTGGCCTCCCACGACCTCCCGATCCTCCGGCTCCGCCTGGGCGACGACCAGGCCGCCGACCTTGCGACCCTCGAGCGCGCCTTCGCGGCAGCGCTGGAGGGCTGACACCCCATCGAACCAGCGCGCCGACGCGCCACGCGTAGACTGAACCGAGGCCCTGCCGGCCACGCGACCAAGCCCGACCGAATCTATCCCATCGGAGGCGCCACGAGATGCGAATCGGGTTCATCGGCCTCGGCCGGATGGGCGGCAACATGGTCCGCCGCCTGCTTCGCGACGGCCACCAGATCGTGGCCTACAACCGGAGCCCCGACAAGACCAAGGAGATCGCGACCGAGGGCGCCGAGGCCTCCTTCTCGATCGCGGAGCTGGTCAAGGCCCTCGAGAAGCCCCGGACCGTCTGGATCATGGTCCCGGCGGGCGACGCCACCGAGGCCCAGATCGCGGAGCTCATGGAGCACCTCGAGGCCGGCGACACGATCGTCGACGGCGGCAACACGAACTTCCACGACGACGTCCGTCGTCATGCCGAGCTCGCCAAATCAGGCGTCCAGTACATCGATGCCGGGGTTTCGGGCGGCGTCTGGGGCCTCGCCAACGGCTTCTGCCTCATGGTCGGGGGCGAGCCCGCGGCGGTGACCCCCCTGGAGCCGGTCTTCAAGAGCCTCGCCCCGGTCGACGGCTATCTCCATGCCGGCGCCCCGGGGGCCGGCCACTACGTGAAGATGATCCACAACGGCATCGAGTACGGGCTCATGCAGGCCTATGCCGAGGGCTTCGAGATCATGCACGCCTCCGACTACAAGCCGGACCTGGCGAAGGTGGCCGACCTCTGGATGCACGGCAGCGTCGTGCGTTCTTGGCTGCTCGAGCTCCTGGGCCTGGCCTACAACGGCCAGGGCGCCGACCTCGAGCACCTCAAGGGCTGGGTCGCCGATTCGGGCGAGGGCCGCTGGACGGTCCAGGAGGCGATCGACCGCGACGTGCCGGCGCCCGTGATCACCCTGGCCCTCCAGACCCGTCTCCGGTCCCGCCAGGACGATTCCTACGGGGCCAAGGTCCTCGCCGCCCTCCGCAACGAGTTCGGCGGTCACGAAGTAAAGACCGAGTAGATGGCCCGGCCCGCGGCTCCGGTCATCGTCACCCCCCGTACCATCCGCCAGCTCCGGCTGGATCGGACGACCAAGCGCCGGCACGCCGCCAGGACGGACGGGAATCCCCTTCGCGAAGGTCTCCGTCTCGAGCGCGTCCCCGATCCCCATGCGATGGTCCTCTTCGGGGCCACCGGCGATCTCTCCCACCGCAAGGTCTTTCCCGCCCTGGCCCAGCTGTGGCGAACCAACCTCCTGCCCCAGGACTGGCAGCTGGTGGCGGTCGGCCGGCGGCCCTACGACGACGAGACGTTCCGGGCCGAGATCGGCAAGTCGCTGGAGCTGTGGGACCGTGTCCAGCTCGCGCCGGACGTCGCCCGGCAGTTCCTGGACCGGATCGTCTACCACCAGGGTGACTTCGCGGACGATGCCGCCTTCGATCGCCTCGTCGAGCGCCTCGACGGCCTGGACCGGGATCACGGGACCGGCAGCAACCGCCTTTACTACCTCGCGACCCAGCCCTCGGCCTTCCCGGTCATCGTCGGCCAGCTCGGCCGGACCGGCCTCGATCACGAGGTCCACGGCGGCGGCTGGCGGCGGATCGTGATCGAGAAGCCCTTCGGCCGCGACCTCGATTCGGCCAAGCGCCTGAACCGCGAGGTCGGCCGGGTCTTCCGGGAGTCGCAGGTCTACCGCATCGATCATTACCTGGGCAAGGAGACCGTACGGAACCTGATGGTCTTCCGCTTCGGGAACGGCATCTTCGAGCCGCTCTGGAACCGCCGCTACGTCGACCACGTGCAGATCACGATGGCCGAGTCGATCGGCGTCGAGGAGCGCGGCTCGTTCTACGAGGAGACGGGGGCGACCCGCGACGTCGTCCAGAACCACCTCCTCCAGCTCCTGACCCTGGTGGCCATGGAGCCTCCCGCTACCTTCGAGGCGGACGCCCTCCGGGACGAGAAGGTCAAGGTCCTGCGAGCCATCCCGGAACCGTCGCGGGCCGATGCCGCCCGGGACGTCGTCCGCGGGCAGTACGGGCCCGGCTGGGTCGGGGCCCAGGCGGTAGGCGGCTATCGCGAAGAGGCGGAGGTCGATCCCGAGTCCGAGACCGAGACGTTCCTCGCGGCGCGCTTCCAGATCGACGACTGGCGCTGGTCCGGCGTCCCCTTCTACCTCCGGACCGGCAAGCGCCTGCCGAAGCGGGCGACGGAGATCGCGATCCAGTTCAAGGAGGTTCCCCACCGCCTCTTCCGTGAGGCCGCGGTCGATCCCGAGCCGAACCTCCTCGCCATCCGGATCCAGCCCGACGAGGGCATCCTCCTGCGCTTCGGGTCCAAGGTCCCGGGGCTGGGCCTCGACATCCGGACCGTGACCATGGACTTCACCTACGGCTCGGCCTTCTCGGTCGATTCGCCTGATGCCTACGAGACGCTGATCCTCGACTCGATGCTTGGCGACGCCTCGCTGTTCACCCGGTCCGACGAGGTCGAGGCCGCCTGGACGATCGCGACGCCGATCGTCGAATCCTGGCTCGACGCGCCCGCCCCCGACTTCCCGAACTATGCCGGCGGGACATGGGGTCCCGAGGCCGCCGAGACGCTCATCGAGCGGGATGGGCGCCGCTGGCGCCGGATCTGAGGCATCGATGGACGCTCCGACCCTGCCCGCTCCAGCGCCCCACGGCCACGAGGTAGGGCAGCCGATCCTGCGGGCGTCGGCCCGGACTCACTCGCTGGCCGGCATCGAGGAGGAGCTGGCCCGGATCTGGGCCGCCACCAGCCTGACGACGCCCGGCCAGGACGGCGAGCCGGAGCGTCGGATCGGGGCCCGGACCAGCGTCCTGAACCTGGTCGTGATCGCCCGCCAGCCGGAGATCGGCGAGCACGCCGCCGCGGTCATCCGGATGGTCACCGGCCGCCACCCGTCACGGACCCTGATCGTATCGAGCGCCGATCCCGATGGCCCGTCCTGGATCGATGCCCGGGTCCAGGCCCACTGCATCCTGCCCCGCCCCGACGCCGCCGAGACGTGCGCCGAGTTCATCGACCTGGTGGCCGGCGGCGAGACCGGTCGCCATGTCGCCGCCATCGTCGCCCCGCTCCTCATCCACGACCTGCCCGTCACGCTGTGGTGGCCGGGTGACCCGCCGCTGGCGTCGCGCCAGGCCCTCGACCTCCTGGACATGGCCGATCGCCTGGTCGTCGATGGATCCCACTGGTCGGGCGACGGCCTCGATCGGCTGCGGGCCCTGGCCCGGATCGTCGGGGACCACGAGTACGCCACGGGTGGGCTCGCCGTGTCCGACTTCGCCATGCTCCGCCAGTCGCGCTGGCGGGAAGCGATCGCCTCGAGCTTCGACCGGCCCGAGCTGCGTCCGTACCTCGGCGGCCTGACCGAGATCACGGTCACCTATGCCGCCCATCCCGGCCAGGCGCACCGGGACGCCAACGTGATCAAGCCGCTATACCACGTCGCCTGGCTCGCCTCCCGCCTCGGGATGACCGTGATGGCGCCCCTCCGCCAGGCCGCCGAGGGCGTCGCCGCCGCCGGGGCTCCGGCCGGCGACGCTTCGGCCGGCAACGCTTCGGCGGGCAACGCCGAGAGCCTCGAACCGGCGCGCACGGGTCTCCTGCGAGCCGGCCGGCGGCGGGTAAGGGCCAGCATCCGGCCGGCCGCCTCGACGATGCCGCCGGGGACCACGCTCACGGTCGAGCTCCTCGCGAAGCGCAAGGGAACCCTGCTCTCGATCGTCGTCTCGGCCGAGGCCGAGGCCGTCATCGTCCGGGCCACCCTGGACGGTAAACCCCAGCCCGAGCGCCACTTCATGGCCCCCCGCCGGGCAGAGGTCGACCTCTTGGTCGAGACCATCGAATCGGTGGGTCGGGATCCGGTCGCGGTGGCAGCCCTCCTGACCGCCGCCGAGCTCGTCGGGCCACCGTGAGCCCCGATCGGGAGGGGGTAGCCGCGTCCGAGCCCGAGGTCATCGTCCTGCCGACGCCTGCCGATGCCTCGCACGTCGCGGCCCGGCGGATCGCCGAGGCGCTCATCGCCGCCGTCGAGGCTCGCGGCGTTGCCCACTGGGTGACCACGGGCGGCTCGACGCCGGGGCCCATCTACCGCCACCTCGCCGACATGCCCTACCGGGAGAGCGTGCCCTGGGACCACGTCCACCTGTGGTGGGGCGACGAGCGCTGGGTCCCCCCCGAGGACATCCTGTCCAATGCCCTCGCCTGCTGGAACCTCCTCCTCCGGGATGTCCCGGTGCCCCTCGACCAGGTCCACGTCGTCCCCATCGGCGACGCCCTGATGGCCGGCCAGCCGCCCGACGCCGTGGCCGCCAGGTACGAGGCCGCCCTCCGGGCGGCCGACCTCGAGATCGACCCCGCCGGCTTTCCGCGGCTCGACATCGTCCTGGTCGGGATCGGCTCCGACGGCCACCTCTTCTCGGTCTTCCCGGGCTCGGCAACCTGGGACGACCCTCACTGGGTCCAGGCCGTCCCGGCGCCGACCCACATCACGCCCCACGTCGCGCGCATCAGCCTCCACCCCCGGATCGTCACCGCCGCCCGGATGCCGATGGCCGTCACCGTCGGGCCCGGCAAGGCCGGGATCCTGGCCGAGATCTTCGGGCCGGAGCGGGACGAGCGCCAGCGCCCGGCCCAGCTCGCCCGGCGGCAGGGCGCGCTCTGGATCCTCGACGCCGCGGCAGCTGCCGAGCTGCCGCCCGGCCTGCACCTGGAGCGGCAGCCCTCGATGGCCCATGTCGCGGAGGCCGGCCCGGCATCGACGCGCCCGTCGTGACCCCGGGGGCGGTGCCCGACCGTTTGATCACCTCTCCCGACGGGACCCCGATCGCCGTCTTCGAATCCGGCCGTGCCAGCGCCGGAAGCCGGCCGCTCGTTCTCGTCCACGGCACGACGTCCGATCACCTCACCTTCCGGGTCGTCGGTCCCGTGCTCGGAGCACGACGCCGCCTGTACGCCATCGATCGACGCGGTCGCGGCGCATCCGGGGACGCGCCGGACGGATACTCGATCGCCCGGGAGTTCGAGGACGTGGCCGCGGTCGCCGAGACCGTCGCCGCGGAGGTCGGCCACCCGGTCGATGTCGTCGGCCACTCCTTCGGCGGCAGGTGCGGGCTCGGCGCCGCCCTGTTGGCCCCCTCGATCGAGCGCGTCGTCAGCTACGAGGGCGCCCCGCCCCGGAACCGTGGGCCCAAAGCGGCCTACGAGCCGGGCTGGCTGGTCGAGCGGCTCCGCGAGGACCTCGAGCGAGGCGATCTGGAGGGCCTCCTGGAGCGGTTCATGCGGACCGTGGTCCGGATGAACGACGAGGGCCTGCAACGATTCCGTGCCGACCCGGTGTGGCCCCTGCGCGTCGCCGCGGGACCCACGATCCTCCGTGAGCTCGAGGCCTCCAATGACCCCGTCGCCGGGCTGGCCGCGCTGTCCCGCGTCGGCGCGCCGGTCCTTCAGATCCTGGGCTCGGCGAGCCCGGCTGTCTTCGGGATCAATGCCCGGGCCCTGGCCGAGCAGCTTCAGAACGGCCGGCTGGCGGTGATCGACGGGGCGGCCCATGCCGCCCATCACACCCACCCGGCAGCCTTCGTGGCCGTCGTGGAGGCGTTCCTCGACCAGCCGATCACGGCCGCCTGAGCGAGGGAGGCCGGACTACCATCGTGGGCATGACCGAACGCCCGAAGGCCGACCCTGCCGCGCCCGCTCCTCCGGCAGCCGGGCCGCGCGCCTGGTCACCCGGCCTCGAGGGAGTCGTGGCCGCCGAGACGGCCCTCGGCTACGTGGACGGCGAGGCCGGTCGCCTGACCTACCGCGGCTATCGCATCGGCGATCTGGTCGAACACGGCACCTACCCGGCGGTCGCCAACCTCCTCTGGACCGGCGAATGGACGCCGTCGCATCACCTCCCGACCAGCCCGGTCCCGACGGCGGTCATGACCACCCTCAGGGCGCTGCCCGCGACGGCCAAGCCGATGGATGCCCTGCGGACCGCCGTCTCGGCCTGGGGCTCCACCCAGGCCCTCGACTGGCCACCAACCGCCGAGCAGGCCCGGGCCCTGACAGCCTTCGCCCCGTCCGCACTGGCCGCCTTCGCCCGCCTCCGCCAGGGCCTCGAGCCGATCGAGCCCGATCCCGGCCTCGACCTGGTCCCGGGCTTCCTCTACCAGCTGACTGGGGCCCAGGCCGATGCCAGCACCGCTCGCGCCCTCGACGCGTACTTCGTGGTCGGGGCCGAGCACGGCCTCAACGCCTCGACGTTCGCCGCCCGGGTCATCACCTCGACCCGGAGCGACATGGCCTCGGCCGTCTGCGGCGCCATCGGGGCGATGAAGGGCCCGCTCCACGGCGGGGCGCCATCGGAGGTCGTCGAGCAGATCCACAAGGTCGGCTCGCCGGAACGGGCAGAGCAATGGGTTCGCGACGCGGTCGATCGGGGCGAGCGGCTGATGGGCTTCGGCCATCGCGTCTACCGCGCCTACGACCCTCGGGCGCGAGCGCTCCGAACGGTGGTCGAGGGCATGGATCACAAGCCCGATTGGCTGGAGCTGGCGATCAAGGTCGAGGATGTCGCCCTCCGGGTCCTCGCCGAGAAGCACCCGGAACGGGCCCTCAAGACGAACGTCGAGTACTACGCCGCGGCCCTCCTCCAGGGGGTCGGGCTGACGCCCGACCTGTTCCCGGCCACCTTCGCCCTCGCCCGCCACGCCGGCTGGACGGCCCATGTCATCGAGCAGGCCGCGGACAATCGCCTCATTCGACCGGACGCGATCTACACCGGCCCCGGCGAGCGCGACCTCCCGGCCTGACCGAACCGCTGCAGGCGACCATCGTGGCCGCGGTCCGCAGCCTCAGGACAGGGCCACCACCTGCGCGTCGCCGGCTGCGGCCCGCGCCTTCGAGTGGCGCCGGAAGACGGCCACGGCGCCCAGCAGGAGGATCCCGGTCCCGACGAAGAATGGCGCCGGCAACCCGACCTTGACGACGAGGCTCCCGATCAGGGGACCCACGATCCCTGCCGCGTAGAGGGGCAGGTAGACGAGGTTGAGCGTCTGCGACCGCCACTTCGCCGCGACCTCGGTCGAGAGCAGCCCGAAGATCATGGCGCTGATCGTGGCCGCGGCCGCGGCAAAGACGACGGCGACCACGGCCAGCAGGCCGATCCCGCCGACCTGGGGCGCCAGGGGCATCGCCCCGAGGGCGATGGCACCGCAGACCAGGGCCCCGATCAGGACCGGCCGGAACCCGACGCGGTCGCCGAGGGCTCCGGCCAGTGGCGCCAGGAGCGCCCCGGCCAGGGCGGCCGTACCGGCCACGAGGGCAATGCCACTGGCCAGGCCCGGGCCGCGATGGACGACGGTCTCGACGACCACCGGGATGTAGGGACGGGCCATCTGGTTGGCGAGGAAGGCAGCCCCGAAGATCAGGAAGATGCCCCGCACGGCTCGATCGGAGAGGACGCCCCGGACCGCGCCGAAGGCGAGGGTCAGGATCCTGCCCTCGGGAACGACGTCCGGCTGGACCTGAGGGGCGGCCACGACCACCAGGATGGCGGTCGCGACGGACAGGGCCGCCGATACCCCGAAGACAGCGCTGATCGACCAGCCGAGCCCGTCGATGAAGATGCCGGCGAGCGTCGGTCCCACGGCGAAGCCAACCGGACCCGAAGCCCCGAAGATGGCGATGACCGTGCCCAGCCTGGCGCGCGGGGTCATGTCCCGGATGCCGGCCAGCATCACCCCGGTGTTGCCGAGCTGGAAGCCGATGAGGAGGACGCTCACGGCCACCTGCCAGGGCTCCCGGGCAAGCGCCATCCCGGTGAAGACGACCGCCTCGACGATCGCGCTGCGGGCGATGACCGCCTTGCGGCTGTATTTGTCGGCCCACACCCCCCAGAGCGGCACGAGGGGCATGCCCAGGACGAACAGGAGGGCGCTGAAGAGGCCGATGAACTGGAGGCGCTCGCTGTCCGGCACGCCCATGGAGCTGAGCTGCGCGGGCAGCAGGGCGAAGACCTGGCTGACGCCGATGCCCTCGACCATCGAGGTGATCCAGAAGACCGCGACGAGCGTAGTCCAGCCGCGCCGCCCGGTCGATGACATCCCGGGCAGCCTACCCGAAACGGCGTTCGCGCCGAAGTCGCGCTACCCTCGGCCGGGAGGTGGACATGGACCGCTGGCTCGCAAGGCTGATTGCCGGACAGGCCCGCTGGGCGCGGCCGTTCGGCGAGTTCAACCATCGTTGGGTTCATGCCCTCTTCCAGCCCATGCCGGCCGTTCGGGACTTCCTCAACGGGCGCTGGCTCGGGCACCCTCTCCACGCCCTCTTGACCGACGTCCCGATCGGGATCCTCTTCCTGGTCGCCCTCTTCGATCTCGCTGGTCAGCCCCAGGCGACCGCCACCCGGGCGATCCTCCTGGTCGGCATCCTGGCGATGGTGGCGGCGGCGATCGCGGGCCTGGCCGACTACGCCGACACGGATGGCACGGCCCGCGAGCGGGCGACGCTCCACGGGACCCTCATGGTCGTGGCCCTCCTCCTGTACACGGTGTCGTTCGCCCTCCGGTCCGTCGTGTCGCCGCCATGGTCGGCGGCGATCGTCCTCTCGCTGGTCGGCTTCGCCTTCCTGGCGGCCGGCGCCTACGTCGGGGGCGACGTCGTCTACCTTCTGGGCAACATGGTCAGCCGCCACGCCTTCCGGGGCATCGGCACGAAGTGGATCGCCCTAGATCCCGTCGAGAAGGATGACGCTGGCGACATCCCCGAAGGGCGCCCGGTAAAGGGCAGGCTCGGGATCAACACGCTCGTCCTGGTCCGCCAGGGCGAGACGGTCCTCGCCCTGCACGACCAGTGTGCCCACGCGGGAGGCCCGCTGTCCGAGGGCTCGCTCGAGGCCGGCTCGATCGTCTGTCCCTGGCACGCCTCGCGCTACCGCCTGGCCGACGGACGGGTGACCCGCGGCCCCTCGGTCTACGACCAGCCGGCGTACGAGACTCGGCGGACCGAGGCGGGCGGCTGGGAGGCTCGTCGCCGGACGTGACCGACGACCGGGCCGTGGAGCTCCCGGATCCTGCCGTGGTGCTCCTGATCGGCGCCGCGGGCGCCGGCAAGTCGACCTTCGCCCAGGCCCACTTCCCGGCCGACGCGATCATCTCCTCGGATGCCCTACGCCAGGCAATCCTGGGTGACGCCACCGACCAGACGGCCAACGGCCGCGTCTTCGCGGCGGTCCACCGAGCCCTCGATCGGCGCCTCTCGGCCGGCCGCCTGGCGGTCGTCGACGCGACCAACCTCACGGCAACCGGCCGCCGCCGCATCCGGGAGCGGGCGGCGCGTGCCGGGGTGCCCACGGTGGCCATCGTCCTCGCCCTGCCGGCCGACGTCGTCCTTCGGCGGAACGCGGCCCGCACCGGCCGCCAGGTTCCCGTGGCGGCCGTCGCGCGACACCTGGCGGCGCTGGAGCGGCTCCTCGAGCAGGGGCTCCTCGATGGCGAGGGCTACCAGCAGGTCATCAGGCTCGACGATCCCGAAGCGGCCGCACGGCTGACGATCCGTCTCAACCGCGGAGCCGCCCGAACGGCCGAACCCTGATCTCGACCCAGACGCCGTTGCGCATGTAGACGTCGGTCCGGAAGAGCTCGAGGACCTCGGCTTGCGTGGCCGCCCTGACGATGGCGATCGTCGCCGAGACGTCGACGAAGGCTCCGGCCTCGACGACGATGCCCGCGGCCTTGAGGGCCTGGAGCCGGGCGATGTGCTCGGCCCGGAAGGGGACCCTGGCCTCGGCGCCGTCCGGGCCGTAGGTGGCCTCGACCAGCCAGACCTGCTCGATCGGGGAAGGCGCGCCCGGATCCGTCAAGTGGCCGTGCCTCCTGCGATGAGGGTGATCGCGAGGAGGGCCAGGGCCACCCCGGCCGCGTGCGATCGGGTGATGCGTTCGCGGAGCACCATCGCCGCCAGGAGGACCGTGACCACCGGATAGAGCGACGAGACGACCGCAGCGATCGCCAGGTCGCCGGTTCGCGAGGCGGTGATGAAGGCCGCGTTGCCGGCAAGGTCAACGATGCCGACGGCGATGGCCAGGGGCCAGGCCGAGCGGGGCAGCCGCCACGGCAGGCGGCGAACGAGGACGATCGCCACGAAGATGACCACGACGCCGAAACGGAGGACCGCCAGGGGGGCGAAGACATAGGCCATCGAGATCCGGCTGAAGAAGACGCTCAGGAGGCCGAGGGCGACGCCCGAGACGAGGGCGTAGGGCAGCCCGCTCGGCCGGCCGGTGCCGTCATCGGGCACGAGCGAGACGATGATCACGGCCACGATCGCGACGCCGAAGCCGACGATGACCAGGCCGGACGGAAAGCCCTCCAGGCCGACGCCGATGAGGGCCGGGGTGACCGCCGTCAGGACGGCCGCAACCGGCGCCACGATCCCCATCCGGCCGACGGCCAGCCCCCGGTAGAGGCAGCCGATGCCGATGGAGGCAAGGCTTGCACCCCCCAGCGCGAACAGGAGGTCCCGGCCCGCCATCGCCGGCTCGCCCCGGAGACCGGTGATCGTGGCGGCGATGACCAGCCCGATCGACTGGGTGACGACGAGGACGCCCAGGAGCGGGGCGCGGCGCCCGAGGAGGCCACCGCCGAAGTCGGACATGCCCCACAGGCCCGCCGCGGCGAGGGCCATGACAACGGCAAGCAGGGCCGGCGACAGACCCGGGGCGAGCATGGACGCGGAGCTCAGGCGGCGGTCGGAGCGCCCGGATCCAGCGCCGTCGGCCCGTCGAGCACGCGGACGACATCGGCGGCCGAGTCGTAGCGGTCCGACGTCGTCAGGTAGATGACCTGGAAGTCGGCGCTGATGCGCTTGAGCAGCTGGAGCGCGCGGGTCGCCCGGGCGTCGTCGAGGGTCACGAACGGATCGTCGAGGACGAGGGGCGGCCGGCGATCGCCGGTCACGAGGCGGACGAGCCCGATGCGGGCGGCGAGATAGACGAGGTCGAGGGTTCCCTGGCTGAGGCTCTCGACGCCAACCCAGTCGTTCAGCTCGGGAGCGAAGACCTCGATGGCGAGGTTCGTGTCATCGACCCGGACCCGGCGATAGCGTCCGCCCGTGACGCCCGCCAGGTCGCCGACCATGTGCTTCTCGAGGTAGCGGGTGGCGAGCTTCATCGTGGCGCTCTCGGCCTGGTCGATGGACTTCAGTGTTCGGTCGTAGACCCTGGCCCGGCGCTGGAGGGTCGCCAGCTGCTCCTGCCACGTGGCCAGGCGCTCGGCCTGCGTCGCGACCTGCTCGGCATCCACGGCGTTGGCCTCGACGCGGGCCCGGGCATTGGCCTCATCGTCGCGGGCCCGGTCGATTGCCCGCTCGGCGTCCTTGACCTCCACCTCGAGGCGCTCTCGGGCCCGGGGTTCCTTGGCGATCGGGCCAAGATGCTCGAGGGCTCGCGTCTTCTGCTCGATCTCGAGCGCCGCCGCGTCCCGGACCTCCGGCAGGACGGCCACCGGCTCGCGGCCCACGAGGCCCTGGAGCTGTGCCGCGAGGCGGTCGATCGCGGCTGTGTGGGCTTCCTCGGCCGCGAGGAGCTCCTCGACGGCGGCCATGTCGGGCAGCTCAAGGCCCGACAGCTGGTTGGCCATGTCGAGATCCTTCTGCTGGAGCTCCTGCTCGAGCTGCGAGCGACCTCGCAGGCGCCGATCGATCTCGTCGTCCCGGAGCTGCTGCTGGCGGCCCATGTCCGTGGCCGTCAGCCGCTGACGGCGCCCGACGATGGACAGGATCAGCCCGATGACGGTGCTCGCGAGGGGTACCGCGAGGCCGCCCGAGATCGGCAGGATCCTGGTCACGGACAGCGCCGCCAGGACCACCCCGGCCAGGATCAGGACGATGGCAACGATCGCCATCGGGCGCCAGTCGCGCGGCTCCGGGGCCTTGACCTCGAAATGGACCTCGACATCGCCGGACAGGATGGCCCGCAGCTCCCGGATCCGGGTGTCGAGCTCGCGCAGCCGGGCGACGGTGGTCCGCAGGATCGGCAGGGGGTCCTTCGCCGGGTGCGACGCCTGCAGGCCGGCCATCTCCTCTGCGACGGCGACGGCCGTCCGATACCGCTCGAAGCGTTCCTGGGCGAGGGTCCGATCGGCAATCAGGCGCTCGGCCTGGAGGGCCTTCTCGAGGAGCGACCGACGCTCGGTCAGGGCCGCTTCGGCGTCAGTCCGACGCTCATGGGCCTGGACCAGGCGATCCCGTTCCTGCTCGAGCTGGGCGAGGGCGGCCTCGCCCTGCTGGACGGCCGCCCCCGCCTGGGCGACCGCCGCCTCGGCGACCTTCAGGCGCCCCGGATTCTTCTCGCCCTTGGTGTTGAGCTCGTAGAGGGCCTTGTCGAGCTTGCGACGGGCGCTGCTCGTGCCGCGATCGGCGCCCGAGATCGAGGCCTGGAGGCGGTCGCGGAGGGCCCCCTCGTCGCGGGCGAGGTCGTCCATCTCGTGGTGGCGGACCGAGGCCGTGGAGCGGAAGAAGGCCTCGGTCGGGACGCCTGTCAGCTCGGCCAGGATCTGGTCTGCCTGGGCCGGGTCGGTGATGACCTGGCCGTCGTATTCGAGGCGAACGGTTCCCTTGGCCCCCCGGAAGACCTTCTCGACGGAGCCGGGATGGATGCCGTCCTCCTCGTCCTGATCAAACTCCAGGCGCACCACCGGACGGACGTCCTCGGCCGCGCCCCACGGACGGAGGCCGTCCATCTCCGTGGCGGCAGACGTGACCCGACGCGTCAGGGCCAGCTCGAGGGCCCGCTGGATGGTGGTCTTGCCGGACTCGTTGGGCCCCCGGACAACCGTCAGGCCGCGGGCCATCTCGACGTCGAGGTCGGCGTGCCGGCGGAGGTTCTCGATGCGGAGGCGGGTGATCCTCACAGCGTCACCGCCTCGCCGGCCAGGAGGAGCCGGCCGAGCCGGAGGACGTCCCGGAGCTCGGCGGCAGCGTCCTGGTCGTTGGCCGCTTCGAGCTCGGTGATCTCGGCCTGAACGTTGCGGACAAAGGCGCCGAGGACCGTATCCTCGGAGGGCAGGGGCCCCTCCGAGAGTGCCGGCAGGGAACGGTCCCGAAGGCGGACCTTCAGGAAGCTGGCCGCCAGCTGGGTCTCGACCTCGTCCACGTGGACATCGAGGAGATCCGGCCGGACTCCGATCAGGCGCACGTCGAGGACGAGGTCCGGATCGGCCCGGGCCGCGAGCTGCTCTACCAGGGCGGGTTGGCTGGCGATCCCGGCTGCATCGAGCTCGAACTTCTGGAAATGGGTCCGGCCGACCCTGCGTTCCTCGACCTTGACGACCTTCGCCCCATCCTGGCTCTCGAGGCTCACGATCAGGACGTTGCCGGCCCGATCCTGGTCGAGGGCCACCGGCTCGGGCGCACCGGGGTAGGCGTAGGTGGTGGATCCCGCTCGGCCTTTGCTGGACGAGTGCCAGTGACCGAGGGCGAGGTAGTCCAGTCCGCTGGTCGCGATCTCGTCGAGGGTGATGACCACCTCGTCGTGCTCGGTCTGATTGGGGATGGCGATCGACCCGTGGATCAGCCCGATCTGCCACGTCGAGGGGTCGCCGGCCAGGCTGAGGCCTTCGAGCGGGGAGCGAGGCGCCCGCTTGGTGGCGAAGACGCAGCCGTGGACCGAGACATCGAGCGTCTCGAGGACCACCGTCGAGACCTCCGGGGTCAGGAGGGTGACGAGGTCCGTGCCCGTCGCTCCGGCGAGCGCCGCCAGGTCATGGGTCCGATAGATGGAGGCTCGATCGTAGACGTCGTGGGTGCCCGGGATGAGGACCGTCCGGATCCGGGCCTCGACGAGACGGTGGAGCTCGGCGGCGACGCGCTCGACGGACCGGCGTGGCTGGGTGTTGGAGTCGAACAGGTCGCCGGCGATGAGGAAGAGGTCGACGCGCTCCCCGATGGCCAGGTCGATCGTCGCCCGGAAGGCGGCGAACTGGCGCTCCCGTTGGGCCGCGGCCTGCTCGCCGAGGTCGGCATGGCGGGCGCCGAGATGGACGTCCGCCGTGTGGAGCAGTCGGAGCATCGAGTCTGTAAGCCTCCCGTGACGTCCCCTGCCAAAGGGTTCGTGGCCCGATCACGGCCCCGGGATGCCAACCCGTTCGGGCCACGGAAGCGCCTCAGCGGCTGCCCCCGCGGCCCCACGGGTCCCAACGAACGAGGCGCCCCCATTGCTCCTCGCCGTCGCCCGGAACCGTCGCCGGTCATTGTGACAGGTAGCCTGTCACGACTTCGGGCCCTGCCGGCCCGCTCGAGGGCCCCGCCAGCGGGTCCGAATCGTCATCCGATGTATCCTCGGACCAGACATCCGGTGCGCCCCGCCCAAGGGACTCCACATCGGCACCACGGGTCGCGCGGCCCCGGCCTCAGGCCGTTTTCGCCGTCCCCGGCGTCGGTTTCGTGCGGAGCGCGCCAAGCCGACACACGCGCTCTGGAGGCAACCTAGTGACCTACGTTGATCGGACGCTCAGCTGCGTCGATTGCGGCCAGGAGTTCATCCACTCGGCCGACGATCAAAAGTATTACGCCGACAAGGGGTTCTCCTCCGAGCCCAAGCGCTGCGTCTCGTGCCGGGCCAGCCGGCGGGCCGCCCGCGACGGTGGCTTCGACGCGCGGGACCTCGGCGGGCCGCGGGGCTACGAGGGCACCACGACGCGCGAGTACTTCGCCGTCCTCTGCTCCGAGTGCGGCAACCAGGCCCAGGTGCCGTTCCGGCCGCGTATGGATCGGCCGGTCTACTGCTCCGACTGCTTCCGCAAGGTCCGCCCCGACTGACGCCCGCCTCGGCATGCCGGAGTCCCGCCCGCCGGGGCAGAGCCGCGGCATCGGTCAGATCCGGAAGATGTCCCCTGGCCGGAAGCGCTCCCGATGGCGGCCCCGCCAGATGGTCACGCGGGCCCGGCCGTGGACCTGCCAGACGCCGGCCCGACCGATGACCGCGGTGTCCTCATCGACGCCCAGGACGGTGATGCCCCGCGGCGCCTGGAGGGCCATCATTGCGGCCAAGGGCTCGGGCCAGGCGTCGTAGTGGGGTAGGACGGCGACGCCCGGGACGAGGTTCAGCCCCGTGCCCCAGCGAAGCGGCCACGGCAGGGGGCCCCGCCGGAACTCGGACTGGCGCGCCGCCAGGACCATGGCCCCGGCGGAGCAGCCGGCGATGATCGCGCCCCGCTCGTTGGCCGCCCGGAGGGCCGCGCCGAGCGGGCTGGCGGTCAGGACCTGGCGCAGGTAAGCCGGCTTGCCGCCCGACAGGTAGATGAGGTCCGCCTCCCCGACCGCCTGGAGCGCGGCCGCGTCCCAGCCGTCCTCGGCCGTCCGGATCAGGACCGGCTCGACCTCCGCCCCGAGGCCGGCGAAGTGCTCGGCGCCCATCTCGGCCCAGCGGCGGAAGACCACCTCGCCGTCGGGCGCGCTCGCCGTTGGCAGGATCACCACCCGAGGCCGGGCGCGGTCGATCGCATTGAGGAGCTCGCGGTCGATTCCGGCCATCTGCGGCAGGAACTCACCGGCGCCGACCAGCGCCACGGGTCCGGGCACGGCGAGGAGTCTAGCGCCTGGCGCGAACGACTCCGCTGAGGCTCGCGAACAGGGGCTCGCTCGACTCGTCGCCCGACCTCTAGACTCGCCCGATGACGTCCACCCAGCGCGGCGCCCTCGGCGCCGCGATCCTCGGCTCGGCGACCGTCTTCCTCGACGGGACCATCGTCAACCTCGCCCTGCCCCGCATCGGCGCGACGTTGCCGGCGGTGACGATCGGGGTCCTCGAGGGCCAGGTCTACGTCGTCGCCGGCTACATGGCCACCCTGGCGGCGTTCCTGCTGATCGCCGGGGCCCTCGGCGATCGCTACGGGCGGCGGCGGATCTTCGTCATCGGCCTGGCTGGCTTCGGGGTGGCCTCGCTCCTCTGCGGCCTCGCGCCGTCTCTCGACGTCCTGGCCCTTGCGCGACTCCTCCAGGGCATCACCGGCGCCCTCCTCGTGCCCGGATCGCTGGCCATCATCACCGCCATGTTCGAGGGCGCCCAGCGCGCCCGGGCGTTCGGGATCTGGGCGTCGGCGACGGCGGCCGTGGCGGTCATCGGACCGCCCGTCGGTGGGGCGCTCGTGGAGGCCTTCGGCTGGCGGAGCATCTTCCTGCTCAACGCCCCGCTCATCGCCATCGGCCTGGTCCTCGCCATCCGCTACGTACCCCAGCTGGCTTCGTCGGCGGAGCGGACGCGCTTCGATTGGGTCGGCGCGGTCGTTGGCGTGGTGGCCATCGGCGGCCTGGCCTTCGGGGCGATCCGGGGCCAGCAGGTGTCGTGGTCCGAGCCGGGCCCGATCATCATCCTGGCCATCGGCGCGGTCGCCCTCGTCGCCTTTCCGATCCTCATGCTCCGGCGCCGGGACCCCCTCGTCCCGCCGGCCCTCTTCCGGAACCGGACCTTCAGCGCGATCAACCTCTCGACGCTCCTGATCTACGCCGCCCTGTATGTCCTCATCTACGTCCAGAGCCTCTTCCTCCAGGGCGTGCTCGGCTACTCGCCCCTGGGGGCTGCCATCATCGGGCTCCCCTCGGGCCTCATGCTGGCCTTCCTGTCTGCCTACTTCGGGACCCTCGCCGGCCGCTACGGGGCGCGGCGGTTCCTGGTCGGGGGGCCGCTACTCATGGCGGCCGGGGCGCTGTGGTGGCTGCGGGTCCCGGCGACCTCGACGCCGTGGCTGGCGCGGCTCGACAGCCCGAGCACGATCCTGCCGCCGATCGCGGCGTTGACGGACCCGCTGCCGGCCATCCTGCTCTTCGGGGTCGGCATCTCGATGGTCGTCGCGCCCTTGACCTCGACCCTCATGAGCTCGGTGCCGGTCGAGCGAGCGGGCCTGGCCTCGGCCATCAACAATGCCCTCTCGAGAGTCGGTCAGCCGCTCATCTCGGCCGCCATGTTCATCCTCATCACGGACCGCTTCTACACCTCACTGGCGACGCGAGTGCCGGGCCTGGACCCCCATTCCCCGGGCCTCCGGAGCGCCGTCCAGCCCCTGAACTCACCGAAGGCCGGCGTGGACGCGGCGATCGCGGAAGCGGCCCGCCTGGCCTCGGCCGAGGCCTTCCACGCCACGATCCTGGTCGTCGGGGCACTGCTCCTGGGCGGTGCGATCGTCAACTGGCTCGGCCTCCGCGGCGGGCCCCCGGGCGGCGGGGCAGGCGGCGGGGCCGACCACGCCCCGGCGGGAAGCGGCAGCGGTTGACCGCCGCCGATTGGGACGCCACGACGTACGACCGGATCGCAGATCCGATGCATCGCTGGGGCCTCGCAGTCCTGGCTCGACTTGACCTGGAGGGAGACGAGCGCGTCCTCGACGCGGGCTGCGGCAGCGGGCGGGTCACCGAGGCGCTCCTGGAGCGATTGCCGAACGGCCACGTGGTCGCCCTCGATGCGTCCCCGGCGATGCTGGCCGCGGCCCGCGCGCGCTTGGCACGTTTCACCGATCAGGTCGAGTTCGTCGAGGCAGACCTGGGCCTGCCCCTGCCCATCGATCAGCCGGTCGACGCCGTCCTTTCCACGGCGACCTTCCATTGGGTGCCCGACCACGATGCGCTCTTCCACAACCTCGCCACCGTGGTCCGCTCCGGCGGCCGCCTCGTCGCCCAGTGCGGCGGCAGCGGCAACATCGCCAGCCTGGAGCGGGTCCTTCGGGATATCGGCGCCCCCGAGGGCGGGGCCCTCAACTTCGCCAAACCGCTCCTGACCGCGGCCAGGCTAGAGACCGCCGGCTTTCGCGACGCCGAGGTCTGGCTGACCGACGAGCCGACGCGCCTCGAGCCGGGTCAGCCCCTCGAGACCTACCTCGCGACGGTCTGCCTGCGCGAGCACGTTACACGGCTCGCCCCCGCGGATCGAGCGGCCTTCGTCCATGAGGTTGCGCTGCGGATGCGGGAACCCGTCCTCGACTACGTCCGCCTGAACATCCTGGCCACCCGCCGCTGACCAATCAGCCTTCTCCCGGCCGCTCGACGTGGCTATGCTGGCAGCCCGAGCCGATACGGCTCGGCAGGGAGTGGATCAGGGATGGAAAGGGAAGCCATGACCGACGACCCAGGCTCGACGCCCGAGGCCCCAGCGCCACCACCGGCAATGCCGCCCCCGCCGCCCGCTGCCCCGTCCAGCCCTGGGTGGCAGCAGGCGCCGGCAGCGCCCGCGGTCCCCGGGATCCCGGGGTTCACCTACGCGGACGTCCCGAACCGGTTCATCGCCTTGATCATCGACGCCATCCTCCTGGCCATCATCGGCTTCATCGTGTCGACGATCGTGTCCACGATCCTGGGCCCGCAGTACTCGTTCACCAAGGACGCGAACGGCCTTCCCACCGGCGTCACGACGAACTTCCTCAGCGCGAGCGTGACGCTCCTCCTCAACCTCGTCGTCAGCGCCGCCTACTGGATCTACACCTGGACACGGATGCGCGGCACGCTGGGCATGCGGGCCCTGGGGATGCAGGTCGGCAACTTTCCCGACGGGGCGACCCTGACCCAGAACCAGGCCGTGCGTCGCTGGGTGGCCCTTGGCGGACCCCTGCCGCTCGTCCAGGTCCTCAACCAGCTGCCGGCGGTCGGCGGGCTGATCGGGCTGGCCACGTTCGCCTACTACCTCTACCTCCTCTACTCGACCGCCAAGAGCCCCACCAAGCAGGGCTTCCACGACAAGTACGCAAACAGCGTCGTCGTCAAGGCCGGCCGGGTCGCCTGAGGCTCGTCCCCACGTCGCCCAATCGAACGGCCCCGCCCCGCGGCGGGGTCGTTCCGATTCAGGTGGGCTGGCCGATCCGTCAGTCGCGGACCCGAAACGCCTCGCCGTGGCCGGGAATCACGATGTCGGCGGCCGCAAGGACCCGTCCGCGACCTCGCTCAATCGCCGCCTGATCCCAGGCCAGCGGATCGATCTCGGGCGTTCGATCGCCCTTCCACCATAGATGGGTCAGGGCATACGTCGCGTCGTCGGCCTCGACGATGAGGGAGGCGTCCTCCGCCGTATGTCCCGGGGTGAGCCACAGGTGCGCCCGAGGCGACAGCTCGTAGCCATCGCCGTGGTGGTCGAGCCACAGGTCGTCCCGGTAGCGGGCCCAGAAGTCCACGACCTCGGCGTTCGGGAAGAGGGCGATGTTGACGGTGTGATCCGGGTGATGGTGGCTCAGAAAGACGTGGGTCACCGCCTCCGGGGTGACGCCGAGGGCGACCAGGGGATCGATGATCGCCCGCCGCGAGGCGACCATCCCGGGATCCGCCACGATCAGGGCGTCGCCGTCACGAACCAGGCTGACCGAGCCGCCCACATGGCCGTCGTCGCGGACATAGCCGGGATGGAGCAGGTGGACGGAGGTCGCCATCCGCGGATCCTAGCGTGCTGTCGGCCCCGGGGGCCCGGAGCACACGACCGCGTCTACGGCTCCAGGTCGGCCGGCCGGTCGATGTCGGCGATCGTTGCGCCGGTCGGGTCGAGGGCCAGCCAGACCGGCGCGGGAAGCGCGGACGCCTCCAGCTCGCGAAGGAGGTCTCGGAGCGAACGTCCGCCGCGCTCCATGACGCGCCGGGCCGCGTCACGGGCGGCCTCGACATCGACGGCCATCGGCAGCGGCTGGACCCGGCCCGGGACCTCGAGGCTGGCCGCCGCCCGGCCCGGGCCGATCGTCGCGGAAAGTCGGTGGAGCACCGCCGGGACCATCCGCGGCATGTCCCCGCCGACCACGATCGCAACGCCGCCGGCAACGGCGCCGAGCGCCGTCGCGAGGCCGATCAACGGGCCGCCGAATGCTTCCGGATCGTGGACGACCCGGACCTCCGCCCCGAGCCCCGATGGGATGACCACGATGCTGCCGGGGGCTACGACGATCACGATCCGGGGCACGACCGCGTCCACGGCAGCGAGGGCGCGATGGAGAAGCGATCGGCCGTCGACCTCGACCGCCAGCTTGTCCGACCCGAATCGGGCCGAGCGGCCGCCGGCGAGGACGATCGCGGTGACGTCGTCGAGGCGGAGTCCGCCAGCCACTTTCATCGCCGTCTTTCGACGTCGCGCGGCGCGCGCGGCCCGGGAACGTGACCGGCCGGGGTGCGCTCGAGGAGGCCCAGCCGATCGAGTTCCTCGAGCAGGGGCATCACGTAGCGACGGCTCGTCCCGGTGGCGTCGCGGAGGGCGGCCGGCGTGAGCGGCCCGTGGCGGGCGAGGGTCAGGGCTTTGCTCACAAGGCCCTGGAATGCGGGGGCGGCCCAGGCAAGGTCGGCCTCGACTCGGGCGATCCGGCCGGCTGCCTCGAGGGCGCGGATGCCCTCCGGCGGGCAGCCTGCGGTTCGCGCCGCGTCCGAGAGGTCCGGGGGCGCCGCGACATCGAGGAGGGCCTCGAGCCGATCCATCGAGGCCGCGAACGCCGCGGATGGGGCCCCAGTCCGTGCCGGATCCTGGAGCCGCTCGCCGTCGCGAGCGAGGCGCCGCCGCACGACCAGGTCGGCCAGGACCCCCTCGATCGCGGCGTCCGCCGAGGCATCGTCTTCGCGTCGAACCGTCACCAACCGCCGGAGCGCCGTCCGGGCGCTGCGACGGACGGTCGTGAGGGGCACGCCGAGCTCGAGTGGATGCTCGCCGTCGGCGTCGATAACTGCGGCGAGGACCGCCAGCTCGAGTGCCCTCCGAATGTCCGCGGCCAGCACCCAACCCGGCGCCCCGGTGCCGCCGTCGAGGTCCGCGGGACCCTCCTCACGGGACTTGCCCAGGGCGCCGGCGAGCGCCGCGAGCCGTCCCACGGGAAGCCCGCCATGGAGCGCCACCAGGCCGTCGGATGCCGGGTCCACGTCCGCGTCGGCCACCGCCCGGGCAAGCTCGGCCAGGCGCTCGGGATCGGCGCGGCGGCGGGCGATCCCGCGGGGCGGATCGGGATCCAGGACGCGGACGCCCGCGAGGATGTCGCCCGGCGACGGCCGCCGGAGCACGCCGCGGTCGCCGACGGCGACTGCCACCGGGGCGCCGAGGCGCAGCAGGACCGTGATCGAAGCCCCCGGCAGGTCGGCCGCCTCGCGCCCCCGGCGCCCGACGGTCGCATCGACCTGGGCCGTGCCCACGTGGAGTCGTGTCCGCGAGCCATCGGCGGGCGGCCAGCTCGACCGGACTCCCGGCGTGGCTGCCCGTCGCGGCCGAACGAGCTCGACGAGCAGGCGGTCGGTCACCTCGATCCCGGGCCCGGCCGTCAGGACGGCCCCGCGCTCCAGGTCGTCGAGGTCCACGCGGCCAAGATTGAGCGCGGCTCGGCCTCCGTCCGCCCTGTCGACCGGCCCGTGATGGACCTCCAACCCGCGGACCCGGACGTCGATGCCCCGGGGCTCGAGGCGGAGGGCGTCGCCCGTTCGGACCGATCCGCCGCGCAGCGAGCCGGTCACCACCGCCCCGCGTCCCCGAACGATGAACGCCCGGTCGATCGCCAGCCTGATCGGCCCGTGGGCCGTGGCTGCGGCGCGGGCCGAGGCGAGATCACGAAGGCGCAGGACCGCGGCCCGAACGGCGTCGAGGCCTTCGCCGGTCACGGACGAGACGACGACGACCGGCGAACCGGCGAGGGATGTCCCGGCCAGGAGCGCCTTGACCTCGCCACCAACCTCGATTGCCCGCGCCCGGCCGGCGACATCGACCTTGGTCACCACGGCCAGGCCGTCCGGGATGCCGAGGGCGTCGAGCAGCCCGAGATGCTCCACCGTCTGGGCCCGGGGCCCGTCGTCGGCCGCCACGACCAGCAGGGCCGCATCGATCTCACCGGCGCCGACGAGCATGTTGCCGATGAGCGCGTCGTGGCCGGGCACGTCCACGAAGTCGATCGACGTGCCGTCCTCGAGGTCGAGATGGGCGTAGCCGACGTCGATCGTCATGCCCCGCCGCTGCTCCTCGGGGAGGCGATCGGCATCGATGCCCGTGAGGGCCCGGAGGAGCGCGGTCTTGCCATGGTCGATGTGGCCGGCCGTACCGATGACGACGGTCATCGCCCCCTCACGGATGGATCGCATGGGCGATCGCCGCCGCGAGGACCGCGTCATGGCCCGGGGCGACGGTTCGGAGGTCGAGGACCACCTGATCCTGCTCGATCCGCCCGATGACGCACGGCTCGCCGGCCCGAAGGCGGCCCAGGAGGTACGTCGCGGCCCGCCCGCTGCGGGCAGCAAGACCGATCCCGACCGAGGGCAGGGTCGCACCGGGCACCGAACCGCCGCCGACCGTCGAGGCCAGGGTCACGACCACGGCCGCCTCCCCGGGAAGCGCCGCCACGAGTGCCGCGGCCCGCGTCTGGAGCTCGTCAGTGGTCGCGGCAAGCATCCGCCAGACCGGGATGTCGGCCATGGCCCGGCCGGCCCGGTAGAGGGCGAGCGTCGCGGCTACGGCGGCGAGGATGGTCTTGTCCGGCCGCATCGTCCGGGCCAGCGGGTCGGCCCGCAGCTTCTCGACGAGGTCGCGGCGGCCCACGATGAGCCCGGCCTGCGGCCCGCCGACGAGCTTGTCGCCCGAGAAGGTCACGAGGTCGGCACCCGCCGCGAGCCGCTCCCGGGGCATCGGTTCGTGGACCAGGCCCACGCGCTCCGTCGGCAGGAGGGCGCCGCTGCCGAGGTCGTCGACGACGAGCGCCCCGTGGCGGTGGGCAGCGGCGGCAAGCGTCGCGGGAGCGGGCGCCTCGACGAACCCCGACTGGACGAAGTTCGAAGGGTGGACCCGGAGGACGACGCGGATGCGGGCGTTCGGATCGGCGAGGACGGCCTCGAAGTCGGCAACCCGTGTCCGGTTGGTGGTCCCGACCTCCACGAGGCGGACGCCGGCCCGCCGCAGGATCTCGGGGATCCGGACCCCGCCCCCGATCTCCACGAGCTCGCCCCGCGAGACCGCCACGCCGCCGGCGCGGCCGGCCAGCCCAACGCAGAGCGCGATCGCCGCCGCGTTGTTGGTCACGACCAGGGCGGCCTCGGCAGCGGTTAGAGCGACGAGATGCGTCTCGGCGGCGCCGAAGCGGGGACCGCGGCGGCCGGTCGCGCGGTCCATCTCGAGGAGGCTCGAGCCCTCGGCGGCGAAGCGGGCCGCCTCGACGGCCGCGGTCGGCCAGGCCGACCGCCCGAGGTTGGTGTGAACGATCACCCCCGTCGCGTTGATGGCTGGGGTCAGGCCGGCCGTCCCGATCGCCCGGGGACCGTCGAAGGCCGCCAGCCGGGCCACGACGTCGCTGCCGAGGACGGCGGCCGGCCTCGCCTCCTGCCCAGCCGCCAGGCGTTCGCGCTCGGCATCGACGACCGCGCGGGCGACGGCAAGGATGGCGTCGGGATCGCGGTCGGCGGCTGCCGCACGCGCGGCGGCCAGCACGCGGTCGACGCTCGGCGGTCTCATCACGGGCGGTCCCCCAGCCCGGGCCGGACCTCGATCGGGCGTCGGGCCACGATGTCGAAGACGTGCCAGTGCTTGCGGCCGGCGAACGAGTCACCGTCCTGGTCCTCCTCGGCGATCTCGATGACCTCGAGTCCCTCGACCATCTGCTCGACGTCGCCGCGGGCGATGAACGTCATATCCGGATCCCCCGCCCAGCTGTCGCGTACGCCGAAGATGTTGACGACGAGGAGGCCGCCGGGTCGGAGGCGGTCCCTGGCCCTGGCCCAGAAGGCGCGGAAATCGTCCCGCCGGATGAACGACAGGGCGTAGCCGGCATACAGCAGGTCGAACGGTGGCAGGTCCGCATCCTGGGCGGTGGCGGTGATGATCTCGAGCCGGGGGGCATCGACGGCATGCACGGTCGCGCGGAGGGCGTCGGCCGCGACCGCCGTGGGGTCGATCGCGGTCACGTGCCAGCCGGCACGGATGAGGGCCAGCGTCTCGGTCCCGTCGCCGAACCCGATCTCGACCGCCCGGCCCGGCCGGATTGCGCTGTCCGCGACGACCGCCATGCCCTTCGCGAAGAGCGGCCGGGGCTCGCGTCCCCGGGTGTGCCGGTAGTAGGCAGCCCAGTCCGGTCCATCGTCGATGGCGGGCTGGAGCTTGTCGGGCATGCGGGCGACCTCGGGGCTGGCGCGGGACCCTGGCGGGAGCGCATGGGAGTCGAACCCACCGCGCGACGCCGGGCGCCGCGCCACCGGTTTTGAAGACCGGGCCGGGCACCGGCCCGAACCCACTCCCATCGTGATGCTAGCGGGCGGCATCGACCTATGATCCGGGCATGCCCGACCTCCCGATCCTTGCCCGCCCGTCGCCGATCCGCCTGACCGAGCTGACCGAGTGCGGCGGCTGTGCCGCGAAGCTCGGAGCGGATCTCCTGGCCGATGCCCTGAGCGGGCTCGGAGCGCAGACGACGCCGGGCGAGCTGATCGCCGGCCTCGATCCGCCCGACGACGCCGCGGCCTATCTCGTGTCGCCAGACCTCGCGATCATCGGCACCCTCGACTTCTTCCCGCCCCTCGTCGACGACGCCCGGACGTATGGCGAGATCGCCGCCGCCAACGCCCTGTCCGACGTCTTCGCCATGGGCGGACGGGTCCTCTTCGCCCTCTCGATTGCGGCCTTCCCCGAGGACCTGCCCCGGGACACGCTGGCGGCGATCTTCGAGGGCGCCGCGGCCAAGGTCCATGAGGCGGGCGGGACGCTCGCCGGAGGTCACACGATCCGCGATCCAGAGCCGAAGTACGGGCTGGCCGTGATCGGCGCAGCCCACCCCGACCACCTACTCCGCAAGGGCGGCGCCCGGCCCGGTGACACGCTCCTCCTGACCAAGCGGCTCGGAACCGGGTTCATCGTCTCCGGCCGGCGCCAGGGTCGGACGTCCGATGCGGACCTCGGAGCCGCGATCGACCAGATGGTCGCCCTCAATCGCCCCGCTTCGGAGGTCCTCGTGGACCACGGCATCCGGGGCGCGACCGACGTGACCGGCTTCGGCCTCCTGGGTCACGGCCTTGAGATGGCCCGGGCCTCGGGGACCCGCTTCGTGTTCGAGGCCGCCGCGCTGCCGGCCCTCGACGGGGCGCTCGAGCTTGCCCGGGCCGGCCTCGAGACGGATGGCGCCGCCCACAACCGACGATTCGTGCTGCCTGCCCTGACCCTCGGCGCTGAGGTGACCCCGGAGCAGGTCGCCCTTGCCCACGATCCGCAGACCTCGGGCGGTCTCCTGGCCGCCGTTCCGGCCGTCCTCATCGACCGCGTGGAATCGCGCCTCGATGTGCGCGGCGTCGAGCACTGGCGGGTCGGCCAGGTCGAGGCGAGGGCGGGCGAGCCGGCGGTCGCCCTGAGCTGAGCGACCCCGGCGCCGTGGACGGGCCGAGCTATCCGTCACAGGTCGCCACCGGTACAGGTCAAAGGGCACACCAACGGACACCGACCTCGAGGGAGAACGTGAAGCTTAGCGGTCGCATCAAACTCCAGAAGCTCGCCGTCGGGATCAGCGCGATCGCGATCGGAGCGTGCGGCCCTGGCCCCACCGGGACCCCATCGTCCCCGACCGGCGCCCCGACGGCCACGGCGCCGGCCACGGCGCCGCTTGCCTCAACCCTGCTCGGGTCGCTCGCGATCGACGTGCTGCCCCAGGCCTCCTTCGATCCCGAGACCTTGACGACCGCCTGCGATCCCGAGGCTGCGCAGACGACGTTGCTCGCCGGCGATGCGACCGTGTCCTGCAGCGACGGGCTGCTGCTCGGACTTCGGGCCCTGAACACGCTCTCGTCTGCACCGTTCAGCCGGCTCTATTTCCGGCGCCCCGTCTGCAAGGGCACGCCGTGCACGGCTGACGAGCTGGGCATTGCCACCGTGACCGGATCGTCGGCGAAGGGAATCTTCACGGTCAGGATCGATTCGCGGCTACAGAGAATCGATGTCCTGGCGCCCGATGCTGCACGAGCGTGGCCGCCGGCGGGGCTCAGCCACCCGCCCGCGGTCGCTCGACCGGACGTCGGCGCTGCACCCGCAGAGATCACCGGCCGGGTCCCGTATCCGTTCTGCGGCAAGGCGGAGCTCGGCGACCCGCCGACAACCCTGGGCTGCTTCCGGGACGCGGTCGTCACAGGGAGGCCGGCCGAGCTGCTCCAGACCGTATTCGGGACCGAAGGCGGCACCTTGACCTGGCTCTTCCGCTTCGATGGCCGCGGCGCCGTCACCCGCTATGCAGGCTCGGACGGCAAATGGCAGCGCCAATCCGGCACGCTGATCCTCGGCATCACGCCCCTGGCATGGGACTTCGATCCCTGGCCTGACACGGACGTTTCCTTCTGACAGCTCGTTGTAGGGCGCTCAGCGGGCCGGGATCCCGGGCAGCGACACGGTCACCCGGGCGCCGCTCGGGGCGAGGTTCTCGGCCACGGCATCGCCGCCGTGGGCCCGGGCGAGGGCCCTGACGATCGACAGTCCGAGCCCGGTGCCGGGCCCCGTTCGAGCGGGATCCGCTCGATAGAAGCGGTCGAACGCCCGCTCCAGCGAACCCGCCGGGAACCCGGGGCCATCGTCGCTGACCCGAAAGGCCACGCCGCCCGAAGCACCCGTCCGCGCTTCGACGAGCACGTGCCCTCCGGCCGGGACGACTGCCAGGGCGTTGTCGACCAGGTTGCCGAGGATCCGTTCCACCGCGGCCCGATCGGCGGCCAGGGCGAGGCCGGGGTCTGCCACCGTCCGGAGCTCGACGCCGGCCGCGGTTGCCCGGGGCCCGAACCTGGTTGCCGCATCGACGACGAGCGCCGCCGGATCGAGCGGTTCCGGGCGGAGCGCGACGCCGCCGTTCCAGACCTCGTCGATCGAGCGGAGGTCCTCGACGAGGCCGCTCATGCGGGCCGCCTCCTGGGCGATCGCCTCACCGGCCCGGGCGACGCCGTCGCCCGACGCCGTACCGTCGCGGAGAGCCTCGGCAAATCCCCCGACGACCGTCAGGGGCGTCTGGAGATCGTGGCGGATGTTGGCCAGGAGCTCGCGCTCCTCGACCCGGATCCGGTCGAGCTCCGCGGTCATGGCATTGAAGCGCCCGGTGAGGTCCCGGACCTCCAGGGGGCCCTCGGCGAGGAGGGGCTGGGCGGTCCCGCCCGCCCCGGGCACGGCTGCGGTCGCCGCCGCCAACCGCCACAGAGGGCGGGTGATGGATCGCGCGAGGAGCCAGGCGATCGGCGCCACGATCAGCAGGATCACGAGGGCGACCAGCGGCAGCACGCGCAGGAGGTCGCGGATCGCCTGGGCGCCCGACTGGTCGGGGGCGGTGAGCACGAAGGCAATCCGGCCGATGTTGACGCCCGCCTCCCGGACGACCGTCGCCGAGTAGAGGACGCGTCCCCCGTCCGTGGTGCGCAGCGCGCCACCTGTCGATTGGCCCAGGCCGACCCCCGCCAGGTCGATCGAGGCGACATCGGTGTCGACCGATCCTGCCTCCGCGGTGAAGAGCCGAGCGCCAACCAGGACATAAAGGCCGACATCCTGGGGCAGGTCCGGCTTGAGGGCGGTTGCCACCGACCGCAGCTCGGCCAGCGCGCCGACGGCCCGGACACGGGCCAGGACCGGCGGGGCGAGGTCGTCGAGGCTCGCGATCGTAGCTTCCTGGTGGAGCGACCGCAGGCTCACGAACATGCCGGCCCCGACGGCCAGCACGGCCACCAGGCCGACGATCGCGAAGGCCGTCGCAATCCGGGCCGAGACCCGGTCAGGCATCGGCGATCAGGCGGTAGCCGATGCCCCGAACCGACTCGATGGCCGGCCCGCTGGCGCCGAGCTTGCGACGGAGCTCCGAGACGTGCACATCCACCGTTCGGGTCTCGCCCGGGAAATCGGTGCCCCAGACGTCCTCGAGGAGTGACTCCCGGCTGAGGACCACGCCGGGATCTCGGGCAAGCGCGGCGAGGAGGTCGAACTCCCGCGCTCGCAACTGCACGATGCGCTCGCCGATGGTCGCCTCTCGCCGCCGCGGATCGAGGCGCAGCGACCCTACCTCGATCGGGCGGCCGAGACGAACGGTCCCGTCGGTCCGGCGGAGGATGGCCTTGACCCGGGCGACGAGGGCCCGCGGATTGAACGGCTTGGTCACGTAGTCGTCGGCACCGAGCTCGAGGCCGACGATGGCATCGATGTCATCGGTCCGAGCGGTGAGCATGAGGACGGGCGTGTCGGCCTCGCGTCGAATGGCCCGGCAGACTTCGAAGCCGTCCATGCCCGGCAGCATCAGGTCGAGGATCACGAGGTCGGGGCGATGGACCCTGTGGAGCTCGAGGGCCGTCGGGCCGTCGTTGGCGACGAGCGTGGCGAAGCCCGCGCCGTCGAGGTAGAGCCGCAGCAGCTCCACGATGTTTGGCGCGTCATCGACGACCAGGATCGTCTTCATCGATCGCGAGTCTAGCGGCGCGCTGAAGCCCGCCGACCGGGGTCGACGGGCTTCGGAGCCAGGTTTGCGGGGGTGACGGTCGGTCAGCGAAGTGCGGCGAGCACGGCCTTCGCCTCGCTCAGCGCGGTTCGAAGGTCAGTGTGGGCGGCCGAGATCGAGGCGCGCGCGGCGTCGAGGATCGGCTTCGCCGTCCCGCCATTCCAGGCCGCCGGTGTCTGAGCGAGGATGAGGTCGGCATCGCCCGCGACTTCGTCCCGGGCCTTGCCGATGGCCGCGACCATCGCGTCGAGGTGGCCCTGCGCCACGGTCACGTCCTTGCCCTTGGCCTTGGCCCGGGCGATAGCGTCGGTGAGCCGGGCCGTGGCGTCGTCGAGCCGACCGGCCGCCGCACCGACGCGATCATCAGCGCGAACCAGCCGGACCTGGCGGGCCACGAGGACATAGATCCGGAAGTCGGTGTAGATCTTGCGGATGTCGGTCCGCAGGGCGGCGACCGTGGTGTCGGTCCCGATCTGCGCCCTGAGCGCCGTAAGGCCGGTCTTGTCGCTCCTGAGGATGGTCATGAGCGCCGTCTTGTGGTCGTCGGTCAGGACCCCGGCCTCGGTGACAAGGCCGCTGAGCCGGTCGATCGTGACCAGCCGGCGATCGATCTCGCAGAACCCGACGGCCTGGAAGTTGGCCACGGTCGGGTCGGCCTTGGCCTTCTGCCAGGCCGCCGAGCAGCGGACAATGCCGGTGTCGGTCGCCGCCGGAGCCCCGGACAGATCGCCGATCGCCTGCGGACGGGCAGGCGAGGCGAGGGCCGGCAGAGCCAGGCTGGCGGCGACGGCGAGGCCGGCCAGGAGGCCGGTCAGGCGGGTCATCGAGCGATTCATGGAGTGCTCCCTTCATCGGCCCCAGCGCTGGCCTCAGCGCCGAGCTCGTCTTTGATGTCCTTGATGAGTGCTTCGATCGCCGCG
The DNA here is from genome assembly GCA_041691215.1 of Chloroflexota bacterium. Lineage (GTDB taxonomy): Bacteria > Chloroflexota > Limnocylindria > Limnocylindrales > CSP1-4 > UBA5189. The sequence goes on along the minus strand of JBEPVB010000007.1, from coordinate 5,571 downwards.
AGATCCGGCGTCGGGATGGGGCTGGCTGCCGTGGTGGCAGCCGCTGTGGGGGCGGCGGAAGGCTCGACCGTCATGGCCGGACTGGCCGTCACGATCAACGGCGTCGCCGTCGAAGCCGTCGCACCCGTCGCGGCAAGGGGCGTCGACGTCGTACTGACTCCAGCTGCCTGGCCCTGGCGACCGGCGCAGCCGGCGGCGACGAGGACGGCGAGCAGCACGGCCGCCCCGAAGGCGACATTGGTGCTCCGTCTGTCCATCTGCATCGGTGGTCGGTTCCTCTTCGGGTTCGCCACCTCGGGCGTCCTGCCCACAGGTTGTCCCTGTGCGTCCCGAGGCGGCCACCGTGAAGGGCGCCGGTTTTGTCAGCCCCGTGTAAGGCAACCAGCCCGGACCGCCCCCAGCGGCCCGACGTCAGTGGCCGGCGTGATTCGTGAGAAGCGCCGTGGCGCCGAAGATCGCGATCGCACCAACGGCGACCGCGGTCAGGATCCAGGCATCCAGCGAGGTCACCTCGAGGCGGGCCACGAGACGCCGAGGTCGGCCCCAGACGAGGAGCGCGGCCATCGAGAGGAGGGCCAGCTCGAAGAAGAGCGCGATGCCGGCCGAGACGTCGCTGCCGGTCGTGGTTGCCCCGGCGACCTGGACGGTTGCCGCCGGGGCGAGGAGCTGCTGGACCACGGCCAGGACCAGGGCGCTGAGGGCGACGAGCAGTCCGGCCCGGGCGACGCTTGCCCGGCGCCACATGGCCGGCAGGGCCCAGGCGCCCTGGAGGGGCACGAGCCCGATCGACAGGATCCCGAGGGGCAAGAACGTGCCGGCCGCGGCGCTCCCGGCGACGGAGGAGAAATGCGCTCCGCCCGCCCCGATCGAGCACAGGAATGCGATCGGGGCGCCGCCGGCCGTGGTCGCCACCGTGGCCACCGATTGCGCGGCGTGGCTCGAGACCACGGCAACGTGGATGACGGCCGCGCCCCCGGAGCAGGCTGCGGCCAGGATCGGACCGTAGTCGCGGACCGTGCGGCGCCCGCCGTCGGTCGCGATGCGCCCGCGGCGCTGGAGGAGATTCGCCGCCACGACCACGGCCACGAAGAGCCAGACGACGCCCGCCGCCGCCAGCATCAGGACCGAATGGGCATGCATCTCGAACGATCGTACGCAGCTCGTCCATCCACGGATCGTTGTGATTCATCCGCTTAGGGCATCGACAACGAATACGCATGGTGGTACACCCACCGCCAACGGGCGCGTGGACCACAGGCAAAGCAGCGTTCCACGTTTGCTGGGAGGGAGCATTGCCGGTCTGACATGCCGCCATGGGCGGTTGCGTGGCCCCGGTTCGATCTGCCCGATCCAGCCGGTTCTGTCCGACTTCGCATCCAGGAGTGAGTGATGGCTTCCTTCTTCTCGCCGAAAGGGTTTCTTACCTACGGCGGCGCAGTTCTTCTCCTTCTCGGGATCGTGGGCTACCTCGGCATCTTCAGCCAGTCCGCGGTCCCGTCGTTCTACCTCGATTCGGGCGAGAACATCGCCCATACAGCCCTCGGGATCATCGCCCTGGCGATCGTGTTCGTGCCCGGCCTGAACACGATGTTCGCGCCCTACTACCGGCCGATCGTGATCCTGTTGGGAATCGTGGCCCTGTTCTTTGCCATCTACGGGTTCGCGGTCGGCGGCAACGCCGCGCCGAACACCTTCGGGGTGTCGAACCTCGAGAGCCCGTTGGACGACATCCTCCACCTCGTCGTGGCGGCCTACGCGTTCTACGCGGCGTGGCGTCCTCAGGCCTCCATGGCCGCCTGACCGTCCATCAGGCAGTCCTTCCGCGGCCGGCCGGCTCAGCCCGCGCCGGCCGCGGTTCCATGTCGTCGGGTCGCGGAAGATGCCGGCGCTACACTCCCATCGACGGCCGGACGGCCGCCGACGAACCGGCTCGCTGTCTCGAGCGAGCCTGCGCGGAGGCATGAACATCCCTTGCCGAAGTCGTATGTTCGCCTGACCCAGCCCCTCGTCCGCGAGACGAAGGGCGGTGAGCTCCGTCCCGCATCCTGGGACGAGGCGCTCGATCGGACCGTCGCGGCGTTCCGCGCGGCTGGGGCTCATCGAGTCCCCGACGCACCGGCGCCGTTCGGAGTCTTCAGCTGCAGCAAGGCGACCAACGAGGTCAACTTCGCGGCCCAGAAGTTCTCCCGGAGCGTCCTGGGCAGCAACAACATCGACAGCTGCAACCGCACCTGACACGCCCCTTCAGTCGCCGGTCTGGCGACCGTTTTCGGCGCTGGTGGCGGAACCAGCTCATACCGTGAGGCCGAGGAGACGGACCTGATCGTCCTCTGGGGCAGCAATGCCCGGGAGACGCACCCGATCTTCTTCCATCACCTCCTGCGCGGCGTCCGCAACGGCGCCCGTCTCTACGCGGTCGACCCCCGCCGCACGAGCTCGGCTGAGTGGGCCGACGTCTGGCTGGGCCTCGACGTCGGCTCAGACATCGCGCTGGCCAACGCCGTCGGCCGCGAGATCATCCATGCGGGGCTGGCCGACACCGAGTTCATCGATCGGGCGACCTTCGACTTCGAGGCCTACCGCGACAAGGTCGAGACGTACACCATTGACTACGCCGAGAGCGAGACGGGCGTCCCGGCCGAGGCCATCCGCGAGATGGCCCACGCCTATGCGTCCGCCGACAAGGCGATGATCTGCTGGACCCTCGGCATCACCGAGCACCACAACGCCGTCGACAACGTCCTCGCCCTCATCAACCTCGCCCTCCTGACCGGGCACGTCGGGAAGTACGGCAGCGGCCTGAACCCGCTCCGGGGGCAGAACAACGTCCAGGGTGGTGGCGACATGGGCGCCCTGCCCGATCGCCTGCCGGGCTTCCAGCACGTCGAGAACGGGGCGCTCCGAGCGAAGTTCGATGCCGCCTGGGGCGTGCCGGTTCCACCGAAGAAGGGCTGGCACCTGAGCCAGATGTTCGACGCCATGGAGCGCGGTGAACTCCGGGCGGCCTACGTGATCGGCGAGAACCCGGTCCAGTCCGAGGCCGACCAGAAGCGGGCGAAGCACCTCCTGGGCAGCCTCGACTTCATGGTCGTCCAGGACCTCTTCCTGACCGCGACGGCCCAGCTGGCCGACGTCGTCCTGCCGGCGGCGGCCGCCTGGGCCGAGTCCGAGGGAACGGTCACCAACTCGGAGCGTCGCGTCCAGCGGGTCCGCAAGGCGCTCGACCCGCCGGGCGAGGCCCGCGACGACCTCTCGATCATCTACGAGCTCGCCCGGCGAATGGGCCATGACTGGGGCGAGGCCTCCGCGGAACGGACGTGGGATGAGCTGCGGACCCTGTCCCCGGTCCATGCCGGCATGACCTACGCCCGTCTCGAGGAGCTCGACGGCATCCAGTGGCCGTGCTGGGACGAGACCCATCCCGGCGAGCTGTTCCTCCACTCCCGGCTCTGGGAGGACCCCGTGCCCGGCAGTCGCGTGCCGTTCGTGGCCGTCGACCACGACCCGCCCGTCGATCGCCTCGACGACGACTACCCGATCCGCCTGACCACCGGCCGGCGTCTCGACTCCTACAACACCGGGGTCCAGACGGGCTCGTACACGTCGCCCCTCCGGCGGGGCGAGTCGCTCGACATCTCGCCCGAGGATCTCGAACGGTTCGGGCTCGCCGAGGGCGAGCTGGTCCGCGTCGTTTCGCGTCGGGGCCAGGTGGAGGTGCCCGTCCGCCGAGACGAGAGCCTCCGGCCAGGCCTGACCTTCATGACCCTCCATTTCCAGGACGATGTCGCCACGAACCTCCTGACGATCGATGCCACGGACCCCAAATCCGGCACCGCTGAGTTCAAGGCCACGGCCATCCGGATCGAGAAGCTCGAGGCGCGCGTTCCGGCCGGTTGACCTCGTCAGCCCCGATTCCCGATCGGGGGTAGACTTACGCAGTCGTCGCAATGTGCGGCGGTGCTCCGCGTGGTCGTCCTGCTTCTCGAACAGGCCGTGCGCCTGCAGAATCGTTCGAGAAGTCAGATAGGGGTCATCGTGACCACAGGAAACATCAAGAAGGTCGTCGCCGACCGCGGCTTTGGCTTCATTGCCGCCGAGGACGGGAAGGAATACTTCTTCCATCGCGACTCGCTCCAGGCACCGCTCAGCTTCGACCGCCTCAACGGCGGCGAGATGGTGAAGTTCGACGTCCAGGCGAGCCCCAAGGGCCCGCGCGCGACGAACGTCCAGGCAGCAGACCAGGCCTAATCGCCCGATCTTCCGCAGCATCGTCGGCCCCCGGCTCGTCCGGGGGTCGTTCGATTCCCGGCCTGGGTGCCACGTTCGGCGTCGCCGCCGGGGCCCGCGCCGCCGGGTCGGACGGGGGCTACACTCGGGCGGCATGGACCTCCACGTCATCGGACCCCTGGCGTCGCCGGCCGAGCGGGCCGCCGTGGAAGCAGTCCTCGGGCCACCCGAATCGGGCTGGTCCGGTGGCGATCGCGACACCCGGACGGAGGGCCATGTCGCCCGTGGCGGGCATGACGCCCGGAGCCGGCGCGACCTCCTCCTGCCGGCCCTCCATGCCCTCCAGGATCGTGTCGGTCGCATCAGCCAGCCCGGCCTCAACTACGTCTGCAAGCGGCTCTCGGTCCCGCCCGCCGAGGCCTACGGTGTGGCGACGTTCTACGCCCTTCTCGCGACCACGCCACGGCCGCCGGTCGTGGCCCACGTCTGTGACGACATCGCCTGCCGGCTGGCCGGCGCGGAGACGACCTGCGCGGACATGGAGCGGGCCCTGGGTCCAGCGGGCACCCCGGCCCGTGATGCAACGATCACGTGGCTCCGGAGCCCCTGCCTCGGCCGCTGCGAGCTGGCGCCGGCGGCGCTGGTGACCGTTGCCGGCGAGGCGCCGGTCCGCGAGGAGCTCGCGCCCGTCGATGCGGCCGGGATCGTCGGACGCCTCGAGTCGGCACTTGGGAGCGGCTGGAACCCCGCAATCGGGCCCCCGATCATGGCCTCGGTTCCCCAGCTCGGATCGGCCGGCCTGGGGCTGCTGGCGCGCGTTGGCGTCGTCGATCCGGGCTCGCTCGACGACTACCGGGAAAACGGCGGCTACCGGGCCCTTGGCAACGCCATGGCCATGGGACCTGCGGCGACGATCAGGGAGGTCTCGGACGCCAAGCTCGCGGGGCGTGGCGGGGCGGCCTTCCCCACGGGTCGCAAGTGGGCCGCCGTCGCAGCGCAGGCCGCCCAGCCCCACTACGTCGTCTGCAATGCCGACGAATCCGAGCCTGGCACGTTCAAGGATCGGGTGCTCATGGAGGCCGATCCGTTCGGGCTCATCGAGGCGATGACGATCGAGGGCTTCGCGACGGGCGCCGCGCGCGGCTACCTCTACATCCGTGGCGAATACCCCCTTGCCGAGGCGCGCCTGCAGGCGGCGATCGAGGCCGCCCGAACGGCCGGGCTCCTGGGCGCCGATGTCGCCGGGTCCGGCTGGGCCTTCGATATCGAGCTCCGCCGAGGCGCCGGGGCCTACATCTGCGGCGAGGAGACCGCCCTCTTCGAGTCGATCGAGGGCAAGCGCGG
>JBEPVB010000006.1:0-40335 GCA_041691215.1 Chloroflexota bacterium | reverse complement strand
GAGCGACGCTATCGCGACGAGCACCTGCCCCTGGTGGCCCAGACGCCGGGCCTGCGCGCAACCCGCATCTGGCGGGTCCGGGAGGCGCTCGGGGCGGAGACCGACGTCGTCCTGGCCTGCGCCATGGACTTCGACGATCGGGCGGCCCTCGACGTCGGCCTTCGGTCCGACCCGATGCGGGCAGCGGGCCGGATTCTCCGCGAGATCGCGCCCGGCCTCGCGACCTTCCTTGTCGTCGAGGACGCGCCCGACCTGCTGCCCGCGGCCTGACGGTCCGCTCGGGGGCAGTGATACTGTCGGCCACGCACCGGAGGAGCCCAGTGAGCGACGTCGAGCCAGAAACGCGGCCAGCGTCGGTCCGGAGCACCTTCCCGGCTCCCGGCCGGGAAGGGCCGGTCGAGGGCGTGGCCCTTCTTGTCCTCGACCGGCCCACGGTCCTCAATGCGCTGGACTTCGAGCTCATCGCCGAGCTGACGGATGCCCTCGAGGCGTTTGATCGCGATTCTGCCTGCCGGGTCATGGTCATCACGGGGGCGGGTGATCGGGCCTTCGCCGCCGGAGCCGACGTCCGGGAGCTCGCCATCCAGACGCCCACGACCCTGCTCGCCGACAACGAGTTCCATCGCTGGGAGCGGATCAAGCGGATCCGGAAGCCAGTCATCGCCGCGGTCCGCGGCTTCGCCCTGGGCGGCGGCTGCGAGCTGGCCATGGCCTGCGACCTCATCGTCGCCGGTGACGACGCCCAGTTCGGCCAGCCCGAGATCAAGCTCGGCGTGATGCCGGGCGCGGGGGGCACGCAGCGCCTCACCCGCGCCCTCGGCAAGGCCAAGGCGATGGAGCTGGTCCTGACCGGCCGGACGATGGACGCCGCCGAAGCCGAGGCCTACGGCCTGGTGACCCGCGTCGTGGCCGCGGCCGAGACCGTCCCGGCCGCCCTGGATCTGGCCGCCGCGATCGCGGCAATGCCGCCCCTCGCCGTGATCGCGGCCAAGGAGGCGGTGAATCGGGCCGAGGAGCTCGGCCTCGAAGAAGGGCTGGCATTCGAGCGCCGGAACTTCTACCTTCTCTTTGCGAGCGACGACCAGCGCGAGGGCATGGCCGCGTTCAGCGAGAAACGAAGTCCGACCTGGAAGGGCCGCTGACCAACCGATGAGCTGGGATCGTGATCTGGGGGACGAGCCGGCGCCGGTCTGGCGAGACCATGCGCCCGACATCCTGGCTCCCATCGACCCCGAGGCTCCCGTCAGCGGCCATCACCCGGCCGATGCCGAGGGCCACTCTCCGGCCCTGGCGCCGGAGCAGGACTGGCCAACCGCGGCCCTGATCCTCCTGCCGATCCTGCGGCCGGTGGGGTCCTCCGGGACCCACATGGCCGACCTCGACGCGGAGCAGCTCGCGTCCGAGGGCCTCAAGGCCCACGCGACGCCGCTCGTCGACGACGGCCCGTCCGATCTCGTCGTCGCGTACGTCCTTCGAGCCAAGTCGTTCGATGTCCTGGTCAATGCCGACCACCTGTTGTCGTGGGCGGTAACGCCCGACGACGTCCGGGCCACCGCCGTGGCGAACCTCGCCCGCTGGTCGGCGACCGCGCCCTGGACTGATGAGGCCTCCGGTCACCGACGCCTTGTCTCGTCGGCGTCGGGCGATGGCGGCGACGCGGCACGGATCCTCCTGCCAGAGGTCCGAGCCCATCTCACCAAGGAGCTCGGCGACCGGGCCCGGGTCCTGGTCGGGATCCCGGAGCGGGATCTCCTCGTTGCCGGGGCCCTCTACGAAGGCGACGACGAGTTCGCGGCCCTCTTCTCGGAGTTCATCCGCGACCACGTCGAGGGCGCGGACCAGCCCCTCGACCAGCGCGTCCACGAGCTCGTCGACGGAGAGCTCCGGCTCTTCGAGCGATGAGGGCGCCGCGGTGACCGCGGCCGCCGACCATCCCGAGACCCCCGGCCCCGGAGCAGGGGGCGCCCCGGGGGCCGCGACCCAGGATGTGCTCGTCGAGGTGACCGGCTCCGTGGCCACGATCACCCTGAACCGTCCTGACGCCCTGAATGCCCTCACGATTCCGATGAAGGAGCACCTCCTCCACGCCCTGCGAGACCTTGCCGGGAGACCGTCCGTCGGAGCCATCGTCATCACCGGTGCGGGGCGCGCCTTTTGCGCCGGTCAGGACCTGCGGGAACGACTGGAACCCGGTGCCCCGACGCTCGAGGAGGAGCTGACCCTCCGCTACAACCCGATCATCCGAGCGATCGTCGAGGCGCCCCAGCCGGTGATCGCGGCCGTCAACGGCGTCGCGGCGGGCGCCGGGGCCTCGATCGCCTTTGCCTGCGATCTCCGGATCGCCGCCGAGGCGGCCTCGTTCGTCCTGGCCTTCGGGCGAATCGGGCTCGTGCCGGACAGCGGGGCGACCTGGACCCTGCCCCGGCTCGTGGGATCGGCGCGGGCCGCCGAGATCGCCTTCCTGGGCGAACCGATCCCGGCGGCCGAGGCGCTCCGCATCGGGCTCGTGACGCGGGTTGTTCCGGCCGCCGATCTGGCGGCTTCGGCCGCCGAGATCGGGACACGGGTCGCGGCCGGGGCACCGGCGGCCACGGCGGCCACGAAGGCGCTCCTTGGGGCCGGATCCCAGCGCGAGCTCGGCGCCGCCCTGGCCGCCGAGGCCTCGGCCCAGGGGATCGCCGGGGCCCACCGCGACCATGCTGAGGGCATGGCGGCGTTCCTGGAGAAGCGCCCGCCGCGGTTCAGCCGGGAGCGATGACCGGCCGGGCCGGCGCCGCCAGGGTCCGTTCCGCGTTGGCGGTCGCGATCGTGGGGTTGCTGCTCCTTGGGGCGGCCTTCGGTGTCCAGCTGGTGGCCGAGCTCGCGTCGGCCCCGAGCGCCGCCGGCCATCACGACATCCTGGCCTTCTGGGCGGCCGGTCGCCTGGTCCTCGAGGGTCGCCCCGAGGACCTCTACGACGCGGCGGCGCTGACCGCCCTCCAGCGAACCTTGATCCCCGTCCCGATCGGGATGAACGGCTACATGCCGTTCATCAACCCACCGGTCGCCGCCGCCGCGTTTGCCCCGCTGGCCATCCTCTCCGAGCCCGCGGCGCGGGTGGCGTGGGCCGCCATGAACGGGGTCCTCGTCGCGACCGCTGGCCTCTCGCTCAGCCGGGGCATGGCCGGGCGGGAGCGCCTCGGAGCGACGCTGCTCGTCGGGACGAGCTTTCCCGTGTACCACGCCCTGGCGGAGGGCCAATGGTCGATCGTCCTGCTCGTCGCCGGCCTGGCGGCCCTCGGCGCCGCCCGCCACGGGGCCTGGGGCCGGGCCGGGCTGGCCCTCGGCGTCCTGTGGCTCAAGCCCCAGTTCATCGTCCTGCCGCTCCTCTTGCTGCTGCTGGCGCGGCGCTGGCGAGCCGTAGGAGCGGCCCTGGCCATCGGCGCGCTCGCCGTGCTCGTCGCCCTGCCGGTGACCGGGCTGCCATCGAATCTCACCTACCTCGGCTACCTCGCCGGCGTGGTCACCAGCCACTTCGCCGGGGCCGGCACCACCAGCGGGGCGGTCTGGCAGGGTGACCTGGCCTCGACCGAGGGCCTCAACGGCCTGTTCGTGGGCTGGTTCGGTCAGGGAGCCGTGGGCCTGGTGAACCTCCTGTGGGCCGGTTCGGTCGTCGTGCTCGTCGGCCTGTATGGCCTTGCCGTGCGAGCCGTCCGGCCCGGCTTCGACACGCCCGGCGGCCGGAGGATGCTCGCTGCCGGGATCGTCCTCGTCCTCCTTGTGAATCCCAACCAGTTCGTGCAGGACTGTGTCCTGATCTTCCTCGTGCTCGAGACGCTCTGGCCCGTGGCCCCGGAGCGTCGGCTGGCGGCGATTGCCGCGACCGTGGCCGTCGCCGACCTGACGTTCCTCGATCTCCAGGTCCCGGCGCTCCACCTCTTCCCGATCATCCTCACCGGCGGCCTGGCGTGGGCCTGCTGGCGATCGCTGGTGGCAGGCCGGCAGCAAACCGGGGCCCGGCGCGAGGCCGAGCTTGCGGCCGCGCCGACACGTCCGCCCGGGGCTGCGGAACTGTGAACTGGATGGGATCGGTCGCGGCCGCCACGAACTTGGGGTCCCGGTCCCGGTCCCGGTCCCGGTCTCACGGATCGCCCAGGAGCCGGAACCAAGAGCGTCTGGCCGCTGGTATGCCTGCTGACGGTCGTGCCTGATGCGGTCTCGTCGCCGATGGCGGCAGGAGCATCGCGCCGGTGAGGTAGCTCGGGCTGGAGTCGTCGGCGGAGGCCACGACCTTGTAGACGCTGACGCAGCCGCAGGCGCCCTTGACAGCGTCGCGGGCCCGTGTGTACGGTTCCCTAACGATCGTTCGTTTGGAAGAGGTGGAGCGTGCCCCAGCCGGTGGTCGAGATCTCCCGTCGCCGGGCCATCGAGGACGCCGCGTCCGAGCTCTTCCGGGCCCAGGGCTACGCGGCGACGAGCATCCGCGACATCGCCCGCGCGCTCGATCTCCAGGGACCGAGCCTCTACGCCCACGTGACCTCGAAGGCGGATGTCCTGTGGGCCATCGTGGACCGCGCGGCCACGTCCTTCGAGAACGCGGCCGACGGGATCGTCGCCGACGCCGTCCGGGCGAGGATCGCGGACCCGACCGGGCCGACCGGCAGGATCCTCCCGGATGCGTCGACGGAGCTGGCCGGTCTCGTCCGAGCCCACATTCGGGTCATCACGGCCGACGTCGGCGCGGCCGCCGTCTTCGTCCACGAATGGCGATCCCTCGGCGAGGATCGCCGCCGCGAGGTCCTGGCCAGGCGGGACGCCTACGAAGGCCGCTTTCGCTTAGTGATCGCCGATGGCGTGGCCACGGGCGAGTTCGAGATGACGGATCCGGCCATCGCAGCGACCGCGATCCTGTCGATGCTGAACGCCATCCCGGGCTGGTACGACCCCGCCGGCCGCCTCGGCGTCGACCGCATCGCCGACCACTTCGTCGACCTCAGCCTGCGCATGCTCCGGGGAGCCATCCGATGACCGATCCGCTTGCCCTCGACCCCGTCCTGTCGCCCCACGACCGGTCCGAGTCGGGAGCCCGTCCCTGGAACGACGACCTGCCCCACGACGAACGCTTCGAGCTCTTCGAGGCCCACGTCCTCGGTGGCGGCAAGATCGAGCCCAACGACTGGATGCCCGACGAGTACCGGACGGCCGTCCTGCGTTTCGTCGAGATGCATGCCAACTCGGAGCTGATGGGCGTCCTCCCCGAGCGGGAATGGATCATGCGGGCGCCGACCCTGCGCCGGAAGCTCGCCCTGACCTCGAAGGTCCAGGACGAGGTCGGACATGCCCAGCTCCTGTATCGCGTCGCCGAGGACCTCGGGAAGCCGCGCGAAGCGATGTTCGACGATCTGCTGGCGGGCAAGACCAAGTTCCACAACGTCTTCCACTACCCAACCAGGACGTGGGCCGACATCGGGATCATCGCCTGGCTCGTCGACGCGGCGGCGATCGTCGCCCAGCAGGCGCTCCGGGACTCAAGCTACGGGCCCTACGCCCGGACGATGCAGAAGATCTGCTGGGAGGAATCCGTTCACATCATGCACGGACGAGATGTCGTCCTGACCCTTGTGGCCGGCACGCCGGGCCAGCGGGCCATGGTCCAGGAAGCCCTCGATCGGTGGTGGGGGCCCCTGATGCAGATGCACGGCCCGCGAAGCGACCGGACCAGGGATCGGGATCTCCATTGGCGCATCAAGGCCAAGACCTCGGAAGAGCTCCGCCAGGAGTTCCTCACCATCTACGTGCCGAGGATCCTCGAGATGGGCCTGACGATCCCCGACCCGGCCCTTCGGCTCGATCCGGACTCCCGCGAATGGGCCTACACCGATCCCGACTGGGCAGAGCTGCGGACCGTGGTCACCAACCACGGCCCCAAGTCGGAGGAGCGCCTGGAGTTCCGGCGCCTCAACCGGGCGGCGACGGCCTGGGTCCGAGACGCCATCCTCGCGGCACCCGAGGCCGTGGCATGACCGACGACCTCGACGAGGCGAACCGGATGCTCGATGAGGGCGATCCGAACGCGCTGGATCGGCGCGCCGTCCGCGGGACCCTCGAACCCTACGAAGTGTTCCGCCAGGAGAAGGACGGCGATCCGATGAAGCACGGGGGGAACATCCTGGCCCCCGATCCCGAGCTGGCCCTCCACTACGCCCGGGAGATGTTCTCCCGGCGTGGCGAGTCGGCTCGGCTGTGGGTCATCCGGCGGGCCGACATCCACGTCCTCGACGATCTCGACCTGCTCCAACCGCCCCTCGATCGATCGTTCAAGAAGCCGGGCGGCTACGTCATGCGCGACAAGCTCGCCGCGGCCCGCGAGCGGGCGGGCACCTCGAAGCCCGGCGCCCGCGCGGCCTCCCACAACACGACCGGTCGCAAGGGCGCCGATGGCGGGCGAGGATGACGGCGACCCTCATGGCCGCCAGCCTGCGCGCGGCGCTCGCAGATCTCCTCTTGACGATGGCCGACGACGAGTTCGTCATCGGCTTCTCGGACTCCGAGTGGACCGGCATCGCTCCAATCCTCGAGGAGGATGTGGCGATCTCGTCGATCGCCCAGGACGAGCTGGGTCATGCCCGCGCCCTCTACGAGCTCCTGGCTGGCCTCCTGGATGACGGCCGGGACGCGGATGCGATCGCCTTTGACCGGGCGCCGGAGGCCTATCGGCACGCCCGGCTCCTCGACCACGGCCGAGGCGACTGGGCGATGACGATGGCCCGGCGCTTCCTGTATGACACCGGTGACACGGCCCGCCTCGAAGCGATTGGTGAGGGCTGGGCGCCCCTGGCCGAGCTCGTGGCGAAGATCCGCCGCGAGGAGCGCTACCACGTCATGCACATGGAGCTGTGGGCCAGGCGACTCGCCGGTGCGGGCGGCGAGGCACGGTCGCGCTTCGTGGCCGCCCTCGAGGACCTCGCCCCCGACGCGCCGTCGGTCCTGGCAGCCGCGCCGGACGAGGCCGCGCTCCTCGCAGCCGGGATCCTGGTCCGCCCGATGGCCGAGACAGGGGCGGCATGGCGCCAGGGCGTGACCCGGATCCTGGGCCCGCTCGGGATCAACCTCGACCTCGAGAGCGATGCCGCCCCGCGGACGCGGCGTGCGCCGTCGGCCGACTTCCGCTGGCTGTGGGGCGAGTTCACCTCGGTTCGGCGGTCCGAGGTCGGCGCGACATGGTGACCGAGCTGCCCACCCGTGCCGTGCCTGCCCCCGACGAAGCCATGGTCCGAGCGATCCTGCGCACCATCGCCGATCCCGAGATCCCGAGTGTCTCGATCGTCGATCTGGGCATGGTCGAGCGTGTCGAGGTCGGGTCCCTAGGCATCGACGTGGAGCTCCTGCCGACATTCATCGGCTGCCCGGCCCAGGAGCTCATTCGCGAGTTGGTGATCGAGGCGCTCGGGTCCCTGGGCCTGCCGATCAGTGTCGCCTTCACCTTCCGCGTCCCATGGACGTCCGAGCGGATCACCGAGCAGGGCCGCGAGCACCTCGCCGCCGCCGGCTTCGCACCACCGGCCGAGCCGGGCGAAGTGCGGTGCCCCTACTGCGGTTCGAGCAAGGTGGCCATGGACAGCGCCTTCGGCCCGACCCAGTGCCGCTCGCTGTTCTACTGCCCAGCCTGTCGACAGCCGTTCGAAGCCTTCAAGCCAGTCTGAGCCGGTGCCTCGATTCGGCGTCCTCGGGGTCGTCGGTGCCGGGACGATGGGAACAGGAATCGCCCAGGTCGCACTGGAGGCGGGCTGGCAGGTGGGTCTCCTCGACCCCTACCCCGGCGCCCTCGAGCGTGGTCGGGCCCGGATCACGGAGGGACTTCAGCGGCGGGCGGCAAAGCGGGGACTCGTCGGCATCGACGCCGCAACCTGGGCCGATGATCACCTCGGCCGCCTGACAGATGCGCCCGACCTGGTGGCCGCCGCGAACGATGCCGATCTGGTCATCGAGGCGATCGTCGAGGATCTCGCGACGAAGCAAGCCCTGTTCGCCGCCCTCGACGCGGCCGCGCCGGCCGGAACGATCCTGGCCACGAACACGAGCGCCCTCTCGGTCACCGCCATCGCCGAGGGTGCCGCCGCGCACCCCGAGCGAGTCCTGGGCCTCCACTTCTTCAATCCCGCGCCCGTCCTCCGGCTCGTCGAGGTCGTGGCCGGGCGGCGCACGGATCCGGCACTCGTGGCGGCGGCCGCAGGCATCGTCGAGGGCTGGGGCAAGACCGCGGTCCGTTCCACCGATGGCCCCGGCTTCATCGTGAATCGGGTCAATCGCCCGTTCACGATCGAGGCCCTCCGGATGGTCGAAGGCGGTGAGGCCACGGTGGACGCGATCGACCGCGCGATGCGCGGCGCCGGCTTTCCGATGGGGGCGTTCGAGCTGATGGACCTCGTGGGCCTCGATGTCAACCTGGCCGCCGCGACCAGTGTCTGGGAGCGCCTCGGGCGCCCCGATCGGCTGCGACCGTCCCCGATCCAGGCCTGGCTGGTCGCAAACGGCCGGCTGGGCCGGAAGTCAGGCGCCGGCTTCTATCGCTACGACCCGGGCACGGATCGGCTGGTCGATCCGCTTCCGGCCGAGATCGCGTCGCCGGCGAGCGGCGACCGGACCCTCGGGGCGATGGAGATCGTGGCCCGGATTCGTTCGGCAGTCGCCGCCGAGGCCGTCAGCGCCCGGGATGCGGGCGTCGCCTCCGAAGCCGACATCGATACGGCCCTCCGCCTCGGCGCCGCCCACCCCGAGGGCCCGTTCGCGTGGGCCCGACGGGTCGACCCTACAATCGGCGGATGACCCGAGACCTGCGCCGGCCGCTCCGCGAGGCCTGGATCGTCGAGGCCGTCCGGACGCCGATCGGCCGCTACGGCGGTGCCCTGGCTGGCGTCCGCCCCGATGATCTCGCCGCGCTCGTGATCCGGGCCGTGGTCGACCGCTCGGGCATCGATCCGGCCGTCATCGAGGACGTCATCCTGGGCTGCGCGAACCAGGCCGGCGAGGACAACCGCGACGTCGCCCGGATGGCCCTCCTGCTGGCCGGCCTGCCGGTCGAGGTCGGAGGCCTGACGGTCAACCGCCTGTGCGGCTCGGGTCTCCAGGCGATCAACTCGGCGGCCCACGCCATTGCCGTCGGAGACGGCGATGTCTTCATCGGCGGGGGCGTCGAGTCGATGACCCGGGCGCCCTACGTCTTGGCCAAGGCCGAAGGTGGCTGGGACCGCGGCGCGCGGGAGCTCCACGACACGACCCTCGGCTGGCGCTTCACCAACCCGAAGCTGGCCGCGGCTCACTACCCGTACTCGATGGGCGAAACGGCCGAGAACGTAGCCGAGCGCTGGGCGGTCTCCCGTGATCGCCAGGACGCCTTCGCCCTGGCCAGCCACCGGAAGGCGGTCGAAGCGTTCGAGCGGGGCGCCTTCGATAGCCAGATCGTGCCCGTCTCGGTTCCCCAGAAGAAGGGCGATCCGATCGTCGTGACCCGCGACGAGCACCCTCGGGCGGACTCCACGATCGAGGCCCTCGCCAGGCTCCGGCCGGCGTTCCGGGAGGGCGGCACGGTCACGGCCGGCAACAGCTCCGGGATCAACGACGGCGCGTCGGCGGTCCTGCTCGTCGAGGCGGACCGTGCCCGCGAGCTCGGGCTGAAGCCGGAGGCCCGGGTCGTTTCGACGGCCGTGGCGGGCATCGACCCCGCGATCATGGGCGCCGGCCCGATACCGGCCGTCCGCAAGGCCCTCGACCGGGCCGGCCTGACGGCGGCCGACCTCGACCTCGTGGAGCTCAACGAGGCCTTCGCCAGCCAGTCGGTGGTCTGCATCGACGAGCTCGGCCTGGATCCAGAGCGGGTCAACGTGAACGGCGGTGCGATCGCCCTCGGGCACCCCCTCGGCATGTCCGGCGGCCGGCTGGTGACCATGCTCGTCCACGAGCTGGCCGCCCGCCACGGTCGCTACGGCCTGGCCACGATGTGCATCGGGGTGGGGCAGGGGATCGCGACGGTCATCGAGCGCATCGAGGGCTAGGCGCGCGCCCTCGACGGGCCCGGGCCTCGAGGTCAGGCGGTCGGGACAGGCTCCATCGAGCCGAGGGCACGTTCGAGGGCCATGTCCAGGGTGCTGTCCGCTCCCGTCCCGGCGGAGGCGGCCCGAACCTTGACCGGCGCCCTGACGGCCTGGAGCCAGACCTGGCAGTCCAGGATCACCCGTTCGGCGACGTGCATCGCTTCGGTATCCGTGGTCTCCGGCAGGAGGACCTGGAAGCGAGCGTCGCCCGTGCGGGTCACGAGGTCGGTCTCCCGGATCCCACGATGGAGGGCATGGGCAATCGGCCCGGCCACCCGGGCCAGCCAGGCGTCCGCGTCGGGCGTCCTGGCCGTGGGCTCGCCGGCGATGACGAGGACCGCCGCCGGACGTCGGTAGCGGAGGCTCCGGGCGGCCTCCCGCTTGAGCGCCTCGAGCCAGGCGATCCTGGTTTCGAGGACCATGAAGGCGCTCCCCCCGCCGGTTGCGCTGCCATTCGAGCTGAGAGCCGGCGTGCGCCGGCCACGGCGATGCTGGGGGCCGCTCAGGAACTCGGTGATCGCCTCGTCGGCGCGCTCGTTCGCGAGGTCCGGGAGGGAGAAGCGGCGAGCGCGATTGGTCTGTGGCACGGCCCTCGATCGCCTGGACTGTGGTTATGGCATGGCCCGCGAGCCGACGCCCGGAGCCTGCCTGATGGAGACTGCAACGATAGCCGAGGCGCCAGAATGCCGTGCTCAGGGTCGCCGCGGGTGTGCGCCCGGCGCCCGGATCCGCGAGGGATTCGTTGCACGTGCCGCCCGAATTCGACGGCGTCCTTGTCGAAATCGGTTGACCTGCGTACGATGAGCAGCGCGACCGGACAACCGGCCCGCCACCGATGCCCAATCTTCCTCTGGAGAGGACGCACCTGATGATCGACCAGCAGCCGACCGTCGTATCCCTCACCGACGCCGCGGCCCTGAAACTTCGCGAGCTGACCAAGGAAGAGACGAACCCGAACGTCGGGCTGCGCGTCTACGTCTACTCCGGCGGCTGCTCGGGCTACCGCTACGGGATGATGCTCGAGGACGCGCCGACCGCCGAGGACAACGTCCTCGAGGCCAACGGGGTCAAGGTCTACGTCGACGGCAACAGCATCCCGTTGCTCAAGGGCTCCTCGATCGACTACGTCGACACCCTCATGGGTGCCGGCTTCACCGTGAACAACCCCAACGCCGTCACGGGCTGCGGCTGCGGCTCGAGCTTCCGGACCGCCGATGACTCGGGCCAGGCCCGATCCTGCGCCCACTGATCAACGCGCTCGCTCCCAGCGATGGGTATCGAAGCCGCCGGGCGACCGGCGGCTTCCTGATTCGCCGCCCAGGGTGACCGACCTCGAACAGGCCCTCGCAGAGGCCGACGCGGTCGCCGACCGCTTCCTCGACGGCAGGCACGTCCCGGGGGTGGCCTACGGGATCATCGCCGGTGGCACGCTCATCCACAGTCGCGGGATCGGAACCCTGCGGGTCGGCGAGGAGGCCCGACCGGACGCCGACAGCGTCTTCCGCATCGCGTCCATGACCAAGAGCTTCACCGCGGCCACGATCCTCGTCCTCCGCGACGATGGGCTCGTGGCGCTCGACGATCCCATCGCCGCCCATGTCCCCGAGCTCGCGGCCCTGCGCGCCCCGACGGCCGATTCCCCGGTGATCACCGTCCGCCACCTGATGACGATGGCCGCCGGGCTGGCCACCGACGACCCGTGGGGCGACCGTCAGCAGGGCCTCGACCTCGCCGCCTTCTCAGCGCTCCTCCGGGGGCCCTTGACCTTTGCCTGGCCGCCGGGAACGCGCTTCGAGTACTCCAACCTCGGCTACGGCATCCTCGGCCGGCTGATCACCAACGTGGCCGGCAGGGAGTACCGGGAGGTCGTCCGGGAGCGACTGCTGACGCCCCTCGGGATGACGTCGAGCGGGTATCTCCGCGAGGAGGTGCCGCCCGATCGGCTTGCCCTGGGCTACGTCTGGCGGGACGAGGCCTACGTCGAGGAGCCGCTCGATCCCTATGGCGCCCTGGCCGCGATGGGCGGGATCTTCACCTCGGTCCGCGACCTCGCTCGCTGGGTCGGCTTCTTCACCGATGCCTGGCCGCCGCGCGACGAGCCGGGAGGGGACCAGCCCCTGTCGCGGGCGAGCCGGCGGGAGATGCAGGGCGGCATGAACCCCCTCGGGGTCGACGCGACCTGGTCGGGGCTCGATGGCGACCCGGAATTGACGGCCGGCGCCTACGGCTTCGGCCTGTTCATCGAGGAGACGGCTCGCTGGGGCCGGATCGTGGGCCACAGCGGCGGCTACCCGGGCTTCGGCTCGAACATGCGCTGGCAGCCCGCCTCCGGGCTCGGCGTGATCGTCCTGGGCAACCATCGCTATGCCCCGGCGACGCTGCTCGCCCGCGACCTCATGGCGTCGCTGCTCAAGGGCGACGCGCTGCCGGCCCGGCGACTCCGACCGGCGGCACCCCTGCTGGCGGCCCGATCGGACGTCGAACGGCTGATGGGCGGCTGGGATGACGTGCTGGCTGGTCGCCTGTTCGCCATGAATGTCGAGCTCGACGAGCCCCTCGCCCTGCGACGTGCGGCGCTCGAGCGCCTGGCCGGCGTCCACGGTGCGCTGCGACGCGATCCGGAGCTGCCGGACGAGTCGGATTCGCCGCTTCACGTGCAGTGGTGGCTCGTCGGTGCGCTGGGCGGCCGGGTCCGCGTCGAGATCCGCCTCTCGCCCGAGGCGCCGCCCCGGGTCCAGACCTTCAACGTCCTGTCCGTGCCCGAGCCCGCCGACCCCCTCGCCGAGGTTGCCGGGCTCGTCATGGCCGCGGTCAACGCCCCGCAGCCGGCCGTTCCGGCGAGCCTCCGCCTGGCCGCCACCGTCGATGCCACCGCCGTGGGTCACGCCCTGCGGATCGCCGGCGCCCGCTATGCGCCGATCACCCTGGGACCCGCCGTTGCCGGTGATGGTGCTGCGAGCGCCACCTGGCGCCTCAAGGGCGCCCGTGGCGAGCTCGAGCTGTCCGCCAGCCGCGATGCGGTAACGGGGCAGGTCACGGCCCTCGCCCTGCGACCCCGTCTACCATCGCCACCCGAACACGCCGACTGACGAACGTCCCGCCTCCTGGAGTCGCCGATACCGGTCGGCGACAGGACGTTCGGGTGGTGGGTAGGTGGGGACCGGGGTCCTCCGACGATCTGCTGCGCCGCTCCGACATCGCCACGTACTACGCCAAGGCCCGCGGCAAGCGCACGACACGCCCGAGCTCGAGGAGCCCTCCGAGAGGATCCCCCGCCCGCCCGCCGTCCGGCGCTCTGTGCCGGCGGGCCTGCGCCTTCCCGCTAGCGCGTCTCGAAGGACCGCTTCGAGAGGCCGTAGGCGTAGCCTTCGATCGCGAAGGTCGGAGCGTCGTCCGGCCGGGCCACCGCCCCGAGGGTGACGAACAGGGGCGCGAAGTGCTCCACGGTGGGGTGCGCCCAGGGCATCCCGGGCGCCTTCTGGCGGAAGTCGAAGAGGGTGTCCAGGTCGCCCCGGTCGAGGGCCTCGCGGGCCCAGTCATCGAAGTCGATCGACCATTGCGGCGCACCCGGCTTGCCCATGAAGTACTCCCGGATGAACGGCAGCCCGTGGGTCATGAAGCCGCTCCCGACGATGAGCACGCCTTCGTCGCGAAGCGGTGCCAGGCGTCGCCCGATCTCGAACAGGTGCTGGGGATCCAGGTCGGGCATCGACATCTGGAGGACCGGGATGTCCGCCGCCGGATACATCGCCTTGAGGGGTACCCAGGCGCCGTGATCGAGGCCTCGCGACTCCCGCTCGACGACCGGCTCGCTGGCCGGCATGAGGCCCTTCACCTTCGCCGCCAGCTCGGGAGCGCCGGGCGCGTCATAGGTGAACTCGTAGTAGTGCTGGGGGAAGCCGTAGAAGTCGTAGACGAGGGGCACCGGGCGGGTGGCGCTGAGAGCGGTCGGGGCGGTCTGCCAGTGGGCGCTGACGATCAGGATCGAGCTGGGCCGCGGCAGGCCGACTGCCCAGCCGCCGAGCTGGCCCATCCATTCCGGATCCTCGAGGAGCGGCGGCGCGCCGTGGCCGAGGTAGAGCGCGGGCATGGGTCGCGTCGCCGAACCCGGATCCACGGCCGGGCTGGGCGTGGCGGCGGGGGCGGGTGGGGTTGCCGGGGCTCCCGGGACTGGCGGGGTTGTCGGGAGAGGCGAGGTCATTGCGGCTCCACGTCGGGAATCGATCGGCCCGGGCACAGTAGCGCGCCCGGGCCGGAGAGAAAAGTCTCAGGCGGCGATCGCCTTCTCGGGTGCCCCGAGGAGGACGAAGGCCGAGCTCCAGTTGCCGCCCGTGCGGAGCTGGAGGGCGATGTTGAGCCAGGCGAGTGCCTCGAGCTCATGGGCGCCGGCAAGCAGGCCGGCATCGATCGGCCGCATCCCGATCGAGGTCACGAGCTCGGCGACGGCAGCCTTGGCCGCGTCGTCGTCGGCGGCGATCAGGGCGTCCGTCTGCTGGCCATTCAGGCCGGGGTTGGCCTGGACGCTGGCGAAGATGGTGTTGAAGGCCTTGACCACGTTTGCCTCGCCGGCGGCCTCGGCGATGTGCTCGGCGCCGGACGGCCCACCGTCCGTGGACAGGCCCGAGTAGTCCGCTTTGATGGGGTTGGTCACGTCGACCAGGATCTTGCCGGCCGTCTGGCCCGAGATCTCATGGGCGACGGCGGCGGCTGCCGCATAGGGCACCGCGAGGACGACGACATCGGCTCCCGCGGCCGCGTCGCTGGGCGTCGCCGCGACGTGCGCCCCGATGCGGGCCGCCACCTGACGGGTCTTCTCGAAGTCCCGAGCCGCGTACGTAACGTCGTGGCCCGCCTTCATGAACGTGCTTCCGAGGGCGGTGCCCACGTTGCCGGTCCCTATGATCGCGATCTTCATGATCTTCCTGCGCTTTCCCGTTCCTGGCCCGCGCCGGACCGGCTATGCTTGTCCTCGGCAAACCACTGTTGCCGCTGCAAATACTGTGGCACGATGTTGGCCGGAGGTCAAGTCCTTTGTCTGAAGAGAAAGTGCGGGCCTACGACGGCACGCCGGTCGCCCCACGCGCGTCGTCGACGCCGGCGCCGATGCCGACGCGGCGCCCCGAGGTCGGTGGCGAGGTTCGCCGCTGGCGCCAGACGCGGGCCCTTACCCTGTCCCAGGTCGGAGAGCGGAGCGGCCTGAACATCGGCTACCTGTCGCAGATCGAGAACGCCAAGGCCGTTCCTTCCCTGGATGCTCTGGCGGCCATCGCCGACGCCCTCGAGGTCCCGATCGCCTGGCTCTTCCTGGATTCGGCAGTCCCGCCGCGCGTCGTCCGGGCGGCCGATCGGCCCAGGATCGTCGGTCCACTGGGTGGCTCGATGGAGGAGGTCGACGGGGGCACCGCACGGGACGTGCGAATCCTCGAGGCTGTCGTGCCGCCGGGTGCGTCGACCGGCGTCCATGCCCACTCGGGTGACGAGCATCACCTGGTCCTGGCCGGCCACTGGCGGATGACCCAGGGCGCGACGGTCATCGAGGCCGGTCCTGGTGATTACGTCGCCTGGGACCCAACAATTCCCCACGACGTGGAATGCCTCGGGCCAGACCCGGGCCGCCTCTTGATCGTCTACCCCCGCCACATCCGGCGTGGGCCGGATGGAACGGCGGCGTCGTGAACGCCGTCGTCCGCTTCTCGGTCGCAGCGGTTCGGAGCCTCGGTCTCGCTCATCCCCCGGAGATCGAGCTGACCGAGCGGGGCGTCCTCGAGGACCGTCGCTTCTACCTCATCGACGAGGCCGGCCGACTCGTCGACCGGCATGCGTCCGGCGGGCTGGTTCAGGTCGCCACGGCCACGGATCCCGACGGCCGGACCCTCCGCCTTGAATTCCGCGACGGGACCGTCGTGGCCGGCGATGTCGAGCTGGGCGAGGCCGTCGAGACGCCCGTCTACGGCCGGACCGCGGTCGGCCACGTCGTGGTCGGGCCGTGGGCCGATGCCCTCGAGGCGATCGCCGGGCGGCGCGTCCGCGTCGTCCGTACCGACCGCCCGGGCGGCACGCGGAGCGGCAACCCGGCGTCCCTGGTCAGCCAGGGTTCCCTCGAAGCGCTCTCGCGGTCGGCCGGCATCGGCGGCGTGGATGCTCGGCGCTTCCGGATGCTGATCGAGCTCGATGGCAGCGTCGCCCACGAGGAGGACGGCTGGATCGGCCGCCGGATCGGGCTGGGCAGCGCCATCCTGCGGGTGACCGAGCGTGACGCTCGTTGCCTGATCACGACCCAGGACCCCGACACCGGGGAGCGCGATCTCGACACCCTTCGCGAGATCATCCGCTACCGCGGGGTGATGCCCGATGGGGACGGCGCGCCCAAGGCGATGTTCGGGGTCCTCGCCGACGTCGAGCAGGCGGGCCGGATTCGCCTCGGCGACGAGGTCCGCGACCTCGGCGTCTGAAGGTCGGATCCCTCGCCACGGCCAGCGGCCGGGCGCTACTCGCTGAAGCGCTCTTCCTTCCACGGATCGGCGTCGTTGTTGTAGCCGTAGCGCTCCCAGAAGCCGAGCTGGTCGTGGTCGAGGAACTCCAGGCCGCGGATCCACTTCGCGCTCTTCCAGAAGTAGCGCTTCGGGACGAGCAACCGGAGCGGCCAGCCGTGCTCCTTCTCGAGGGCCTGGCCGTCGAACGTGTCGGCCAGCAGCACATCGTCGTCATCGAGGACCGCCAGGGGCAGGTTGGCCGTGTAGCCCTGCTCGGAGTGGGCCACGACGTGGGTTGCGGTCGGACGGAACTGGGCCAGGCGGAGGATCTCCTGGATCGGGACGCCCTCCCAGGACGTGTCGAGCTTGGTCCAGCGGGTGACGCAGTGGATGTCCGTCCCGACGGTCTTGCGGGGCAGCGTCTTGAACTGGTCCCAGGTCAGGGTGAACGGGGCGTCGACCTCGCCGTAGACCTTGAAGTCCCATTTGGCGAGATCGGTGCTGGGGACTGATCCGTAATGGAGGACGGGGAACTTCTCGGTCCGGTACTGGCCCGGCGGAATTCGCTCGGCGACGGTCGGATCCTGTTCGCGATTGCCGAAGAGACGCTCGAACATGGCTGGGCAGCTCCACTGGATTGAGGCCGCGACTATCGTCCCACACGGTGACGCCGCCGTGACGTCAGGGCAGGGCCGCTGAATCAGGAGACCCGCCGGGGAACCCGGCGGGTCTCGAGCACTGACGGATCGGGAGCTACTTGACGAAGCCGCCTGCCTTGAGCCAGGCCGAGGCCACGTCCTTGATGTCCTTCTTGCCGACCGCGACGTCGTAGTAGAGCTGGGCGAGCGTCGGGGTGTCGATCTTGGCCGAGATGTCGTTGAAGATCTTCTCGAAGGCGGCCTTGTCGCCGACCTTCGCCAGGAGGTCATTGCGGACCAGTGGCGAGATGTTGTCGGCGGGTTGGGTGCCCTTGTCGTCCTCGAGCCGGACCCAGCCGTTGACGATGATCTCGGGCCCCGTCGAGCAGAGCTCGGCGACGTCGATCGTCTTGGCCTTCAGGGCGTCGGCCATCGGCGTGCTGCAGGCGGCCAGCAGGGTCGCCCCGGACGTATCGATGCCGTAGACGTCCTTGAGGGCCTTTGCGCAGACGGGATTGGTCGGGCAATCCGTCGCGAGGCCAATCTTGAGATCAGCCTGGTGAGCGGCGATGTCGCCCCAGGTCTTGAGGCTGAACTGGTCGGCCGTCTCCTTGCGAACCACGAGGGCGTTCGTATCCACGGCGGGGGTGTAGTCGAGGACCGTGATGCCGCCGCCCTTGCCGTTCAGGACGGTCTGGAGATCGGTCCGGTTCTTGGCCGGGTCCGTCGTCGAGGTCCCGCCATAACCCTGGGCGAGGCCGCTGCCGATGTACTCCGGCATGAGGTCGATCTTGCTGGTCTCGAGGGCGGGCAGGAGGACCTTGCGATCCCCGAGGCCGATGCCGGCGCGGTCCACGGTGTAGCCATTCGCCTCGAGCGCCTGGGCGTAGGTCTCGGCGACCACTCGGGCCTCGTCGAAACCTACGGATCCGACCTTCACGGTCGGCTTGCTGCCCCCTCCCGTCGAGCAGGCGCCGAGAAGCACCAGCATCGACGCCCCAAGGGCGAGCGTGCGGGACAACCGCATTGGGTACCCTCCATTTCCTGGCCGGATTGGACTCGGCCTTGCCGGCGAACCATAGCAGCGATACCGGGATTTGCCGCTCGTCAGGTGGCTACGCCGAGGGAGCCCTGGCGATTCACGTCGATCCGGCGGAGACCGGGCGAGGTCGCCGCCCGACCTGCCAACGCGAAGAGGGCCTCGATCACGAGGGCGAGTCCCGCTACCAGGACGACGCCCCCGAAGATCTTGCCGTCGTCGTTCTGGGCGATGCCCTCAACGAGGAAGCGACCGAGCCCGCCGGAGCCGAAGATCGCCCCGAGGGTCATCGTCGCGATGATCTGGGTCGCGGCCGAGCGGACGCCGGTCAGGATGACCGGCAGGGCGACCGGGACCTCGACCCCGGCCAGGACCTGGCCCTCGCCCATGCCCATGGCCCGGGCCGACTCTACGAGCTCGGGATCGACGCTCCGGATGCCGGCCTCGCTGTTCACCAGGATGGGCGGGATGGCCAGGATGATCATGGCCACGAGGGTGGGATAGACCTTGAAGCCGAGCTGGGGATCGATCGCGGCCGTGATCGGCAGGATGATGCCGATGACCGCCAGCGACGGGATGGCCCGGCCGATATTGGCCAGGTTGGCCGCCACCTCTGCGCCGCGTCGGGTGTGGCCGATGGCCAGCCCGGCCGGCAGGGCGATCGCGACGGCGACGGCCAGCGAGATCGCCGACAGCCCGACGTGCTCCAGGAGGCGCTGCGGGATCGCGCCTGCGCCGGTCCAGTTGGCAGGATCGGCCAACCACGTCGCCGTCGCGGTTAGGAGGTTCATCCTCGTTCCAGCCCGGCCCATGGGGTCAGCCGGCGCCCGATGGCCACCAGGGCCCGATCGACGGCCAGGGCAAGCACCACCGACGGCACGGCTCCGGCCACGATCTCGGTTGGGAAGCTGTGCCGGTAGCCCTCGAAGATGAAGAAGCCGAGGCCCCCGAAGCGATCGCCGATGATGCCCGAGATCACCACCAGGCCGATCGTCGAGACCGCCGCGAGGCGGAGCCCGGCCACGATCAGGGGAACGGCCAGGGGCAGCTCGACCTCCAGGAGCCGCGTCCGGCGGGCGTAGCCCATGCCGTCGGCCGCCTCGATGACCTCGGCCGGGACGCCGTCGAAGCCGGCGACCATGTTGCGGATGAAGATGAGCAGGGTGTAGAGCACCAGCGGCACCTCGGCCGTCAGGATCGACAGTCCGGTGACGGGCACCAGGGCCGCGAAGAGGGCCAGGCTCGGGATCGTGTACAGGATTCCGCCGATGGTCAGGATCGGGCCGAGGCTCCGCCGGAACCGGACGGCCACGATGGACAGGGCCAGCGAGAGGGCGAAGCCAACGCCGATGGCGAGGGCCGCCAGGCCGAAGTGCTGGAGGGTCCGCAGGCCGAGATCGTCGAGGTGATCCAGGATCCAGGCGGTATCCATCAGGCGGGCGGCGGCCCAGGGCGCATCCGCTCGATGATGGTGTCGACCGTCAGGACTCCCAGGTACGCTCCCTTGCGATCGACGACCAGGCCCACCTGGACGCTGGCGTTCAGGAGCATCGACAGGGCGTCCTTCAGGGTGGTCTCGGCGTCGAGGAGCGGCGACGCGGCCACGGCCAGATCCCCGCCGATGAGGCCGTCGTCCGGGATGGCTCGCGGCTCGACCCAGCCGACGGGCCGGTCCGCCTCGTCGAGGAGGAGCAGGTAGCCGAGCGGGTCGGTGGCCGCTCGGGCACGAGCGCCGGCGGCAGGCTCACCCACCCGGGCCGTGGCGGCCGTCCCCGGCGGCAGGTCCCGGACCCGGCTGAGGGAGAGGCGCTTCAGACCCCGGTCGGCACCGACGAAGCGGGCCACGAAGTCCGAGGCCGGGTTGCCCAGGATCTCGTCGGGGGTGCCGAACTGGGCGAGGTGGCCGCCCTCTCGCATGACCGCAACCAGGTCGCCCATCTTGATCGCCTCATCGATGTCATGGGTCACGAAGAGGATCGTCTTGGCAAGGGCGGCCTGGAGCCGCAGGAACTCGTTCTGGAGGCGCTCCCGGACGATCGGATCGACGGCCCCGAAGGGTTCGTCCATGAGCATCACCGGCGGGTCCCCTGCCAGCGCTCGCGCCACGCCAACGCGCTGGCGCTCGCCGCCCGAGAGCTGGCTCGGATAGCGATCCCGGTGCGCGGCCGGGTCCAGCCCCACCAGCGCCAGCAGCTCGTCCACGCGAGCCCGGCGGCGGTCATCCGCCCAGCCCAGGAGGCGCGGCACGGTTGCCACGTTCTGCCCGATCGTCTCATGAGGAAAGAGCCCGACCTGCTGGATGACGTAGCCGATGGACCGGCGCAGGTCGTTCACCTCGCGGCCCGCTGCATCCTGGCCGTCGATGAGGATCCGGCCGCTGGTCGGCTCGATGAGCCGATTGACCATCTTGAGGCTCGTCGTCTTGCCGCAGCCGGACGGGCCGACAAGGACGCAGATCTTGCCGGCCGGGACCTCGAGCGAGAGGTCCTCCACGGCCCCCCGCCGGCCGGTCTCGGTCCCCGGGTAGCGCTTCGTGACGTGATCGAAGGCGACGGTCGCCGCCCGGCTCGCGGTCTCGAGGTGGTGGCTCAGGGGGTTGCCTCGCCTTTCAGCCGCGATCGACGAGGGGCTTGACCTCGCCGATCAGGCGCTCGATGGTCTCCGTGTCGTACGGCGCGGCCATCTCGACGATCGAGGTCCCGAAGCCGGCGGCGACGTGCTCGAGGAGCCGCTCGGCGACGTAGGTCGGCGGCCCGAAGAAGTGGCGATAGGCATCGTCTTCGCCGAGATCTGCCTCGTTGTGGGCCATCTGGGCCGCCCACGCCCGCTCGGCCTCGGCACGCGTGTCGCGGATCACGATCCAGCAGCTGCTCGTGCGGGTGATCGCGGCCGGGTCGCGACCGACGGCGGCGCAGTGCTCGTCCAGGATCGCGTTCTTCCGGGCGAGCACGGCCGGGGGTGCCGAGACGTTCCAGTAGTCGGCATGGCGGGCGACCGTGCGAAGGGTCTTCTTCTCGCCACCCCCACCGATCATGATCGGCACGCGGGCCTGGATCGGCGGCGGGCGGTGCTCGAGGTCCCGGAATGCGTACTGCCCTCCGGCGGGCGAGGTCACGATTCCTCCGTCGAGGAGCGTCCGAACCGCGGCGGCCGCTTCGTCGAGCCAGGCGAGCCGTTCGCCGACGCTAGCGCCGAAGGCGATCCCGTGGGCCTCGTGCTCGTACTCGAACCAGGCGGCTCCGAGGCCGGCGATGGCCCGGCCGTTGCTGACGTGGTCGAGCGTCGCGATCGACTTGGCAACTAGCCCGGGATTCCGGAAGGTGTTGGCCCCCACGAGCAGGCCGAGCCGCGTTCGCTCGGTGGCGGCAGCCCAGGCACCGAGGACCACGTAGCCCTCGAAGATCGGCTGGAGGCGCTCGCCCACGATCGCGTGGAGGTGGTCCCACGTCCACAGGTGGTCATAGCGGAGGCGGTCCACCCGGCGCGCCGCGGCGAGCATGTCGGGCCACGTCGCGGCTTGGCTGGCGAGCATGATTCCGAACCGGAAGTCGGTCACGTCGGGGCTGCTCCGTCGGCGGCGATAGGCTGGACCAGTATTGCCCGGCCCGTTGATCAGCGCTTCATCAGGTTCGCGACCCGCGGCTCCGGCCCAGTATCCGCCACCCGCTTCGACGTCCCCAGGCCCGGGGTTATCCCTGGGCTGCAACGGAGTGGTGCCTGGGCGCACCACAGACAAGCTTTCGTGAATGGCGGACATCTCCCGGCGGGTGCACCATGGCCGTCCGCACGCCCGCCCCCGAACAATCCCGCGGGCAACCCATCCTGGAGGGGATATCGATGGTGCACCACGGAGCTAGCGCGCTCCTTCGCCGACTGAGCCTGATCGCCATCCTGGCGCTCATCGGCGCGACGATCCTGAGCGGCTCGGCGATCGCCGCGACCAGCGGCAAGGATCATTTCCGGGCCTCCGCCACGGCCGGCGGTGGAGACACCGGGAGCGAAGGGGCCGAGGCCGCCGAGCAGCGCGATCTCAACCACTTCGACGAGAAGGCCGAGGCCAACCCGGTCAAGGGAGCCGCCGCGCTCTTCTCGCAGTGCCGGTTCTCACCGTTCAAGGACGCCAACGGCAACGACCTGCTCTACCTGTACCCGGCCCTGGCGGCCAATGAGCACGACGTGATCATTGGCGACACCACCAACGCCTTTGCCGACGGCACGACCTGCTACAACCCCCAGAACGAGCAGAACATCGTCATCAACCCGACCAACCGCAACAACATCGTTACCAGCTCGAACGACTACCGCTACGGCTTCGGCGCCTGCTGGGCGTACGTCACGACCGACGGCGGTGCGACCTGGCACGACGTGGTCATGCCCGGCTGGTCGAATATCACCGGAGCCAAGGGCGTCTTCTTCAAGACCGGCTGCGGCGGCGACCCGGTCATGGCCTTCGGCCCGGACGGCAGCCTCTACTTCTCGGCCCTCACGTTCAACCTCGACAAGTTCCCCCGGCAGATGTCGGGCGTGGCGGTCTCGAAGTCGACCGATGGTGGGCTCCATTGGGCGCCCCCGGTGATGGTCAGCTTCAATGCGTCCGGCAACTTCTTCTACGACAAGGAATGGATCGGCGTCTCGAATGACGGGACGGTCAACCTGACCTGGACCAAGTTCTACCAGGGGCCGCGAGGGCTCAGCTACATCAAGTCGCCGATCGTCATCTCCCAGTCGAAGAACGGTGGCAAGTCGTGGGGCTCCGTCAAGGAGGTCTCCGACGCCGCCCATCCCTACAACCAGGGGTCGCAGGTCGCGATGGCCCCGGACGGAACGCTCTACGTCTCCTATGAGGCGAGTGATCCGGCCACGGGCTACGCCACCGATATCATCGCTGTCGCCCGGTCAACGGACGGCGGCACGACCTTCTCGACGAGCAAGGTCGCCCGGGTCTTCGACGACCCCGACTGCTACCCGATCCAGCTCCCCGGCGGCCAGGGTCGCCAGACGCTGAGCGGTGAGCAGTTCCGCCTCCCCCTCAATCCCTCCCTGGCCATCGATCCGACGACGGGCCTCATCGCAATCGGCTGGGCCGACAACGAGGGCGTCGGGAGCTGCGGCAAGGGTGGCACCACCTTCACCGGCGGTCCGACCTCGAACCAGATCAAGGTCGCGACATCGTGGAACGGCAGCACCTGGTCCACGAAGCGGATCACCAGCTCGGCCCCCGACAAGCTCTTTGCCTCGGTCGGCGCCAATGCCGGCGTCCTGTCGGTCGCGTACTACACCCGCGACTACGCCCAGGCGACGGGGAACACGCTGTGCGAGGCCAAGCTCCGGGATGCCACCACGGGGGCCATCAGCGTCCTCTCGACGGCCAACGTCTGCCTCGACTGGGCCCTCAAGACGTCCACCAACGGTGGCACCACGTGGTCCAGCCAGAAGCGGATCACCTCCCACTCGTCCAACCCGTACACCCTCTTCGCCGGTGCCTTCATCGGCGACTACGAGGGCACTGCGGTCGACGACCAGGGCAAGACCTGGACCGTCTGGACCGACTTCCGGGGCATCCGGGGCCAGACCGGCGCGAACCAGGACACCCTCGTCGGGACGATCCCGGTTCACTGACCAGGGTCCCCGGCGGCCGCCCTCCGGGCGGACGCAACCGTACGTACCACGACGCCGGCCCCACCGCGGGGCCGGCGTCATTGCATGTCCCGCGGAGCGTCAGATCGGGAGCGCCGCAAGGTCGCCCTCGATGACCTCCCGGTCGGCCGGGTCCTTGATCTCGAGCAGAGCGGTCCGGGCCCGCGAAGCCCACGAGGCGGCTGCGCTCGTATCGCCGGCCACCGCCGCGGCCCTTGCCTGGGCCTCGTAGGCCGCCGCGAGATCCCAGTCGTCGGCTTCGCCGGCAGCGATCGCCGCCTCTGCGTAGGCCAGGCAGCGAAGCGCGTGCCAGGACGCCGGCTCGGCCCGCCCAAGGACGGAGTAGACCCGGGCGATCTGCCACTCGCCGCGGCCGAGGTTGGCGTTTGTGCCGGCCTTGGACCAGTGATACCGGGAGGCATGCGCGGCGTGGATCATCTCGTCGATCTCGACTGGCGTGCGGTCGGCTTTCTCGATGAGCGTCCAGGTGAAGTTGAAGAGCTCGACGCCGAGGCGTCGATGGGCGGCGACGTCGAGCTCGGGCGTGACGGCGGTGGATGACTCGGACACCAGGGGCTCCTTTCCGGTGGACAGCTGGCCCAGCACGTGGATGACGCGCTGGAGACGATTGATTCGGGCTTCGATGCGACCGCGATGCTCGGCGATTCGCCAGCGCTGCAGCGCCGGATCGTCGATCGAGAGCACCAGCCGGATCTCGTCCAGCGGGACCTCGAGGTCCCGGAGGCGGGCGATGGCGCGCCCGCTCTCGACCTGCTCCCGCCGATAGCGGCGGTAGCCGGTGAATCGATCGACTTCCGCCGGCCGGAGGAGGTCCAGCTCGTCGTAGTGGCGCAACGCGCCGACGGAGATCCCTGTCAGGCGCGCGAAGCGACCGATCGGGAGGAGGTCGTCGTCCATGCCGACATCGTGGACCCTCGGGCAGGTCGAGAGTCAAGACCTGATCTTGGGACCCGTCGCCTCAGGCGTTCTCGAGCTCGCGGGAGATGGCCCGGAGGATGAAGCGGGCAGCTTCGGCGCTCTTGCCGCCGAGCTTCTGGCCCTCGTCCTGCTCCAGGGCGACCATCAGGTCGGCCAGCATCTGGCCGAGGACGGGCGTTCGCTGGAGGGTCCCGTCGGCGAGGGCGGTCTCGAGACCGGCCAGCGCGGTCCGGGCGTTCTCGACCGCGTGACCCTTCGCCTCCATCTGCTCCCGAAAGGCGGCTCGCGCCTTCTCGGCGGCCGGCCCGTCCGAGGCCATCGTCAGCGTCCGAGGATGCGGGTCGCCAGGCGGCGATGGAGCGCCTCGTCGACCGGTCCGGCACGGGCCACGCCCTCGGCCCGCTTGCCGTCACCCCGCCCGGCGTCGCCACGCATGGCCCGGCCGACGATCGCGTCGCGGTCCCCCTGGGCCGCTCGATGCCGGCGCCAGTCCTCGTCGAGGATGCTCATCGCGAGCTCATCCCACCAGCGCCCGTCGCGCCGGATGGCCTCCCGGGCCCGGCCCTCGGTCACGAAGCCGCAGGCGGCGTAGGACCGGATGGCCCGGACGTTGAACTCGAAGACCGAGAGGGCAATGCGATGGAGATTGAGGACCCCGAAGGCATGGGCGACCATGAGCCGGGTGGCTTCGGTGCCGTAGCCGTGGCCCCACGCATCGGCCTCGCCCAAGGTGATGTGGTACAGGGCCGAGCCGTTGTCGGCATCGAGCTGGCTGAAGGCACAGGTGCCGATGAGTCGGTCGGAGCCACGGACGTGGATGGCCATGGCCAGGGATTCGGGGCCGAGCGCCCGGACCTGGAAGAAGCGGTCGATCTCGTCGACCCGCATCGGGCCCTCCTGGTAGCGCGCGAGCCGGGCGATCTCGGGATCCGCGTACCAGCGCCGGAACGCCTGGAGGTTCTCCGGGGCATGGCGACGAAGGACGATGCTCTCGCCCTCGAGCGCGCTCGGGAACCACACACGGCCGGCCACGGAAGCACGGTATACCATCGCCCCCATGCGTCGCTGGAGCGAGCTCGCCGAGCGGGTCGCGGCGACGACCCGAACGTCCGAGAAAACGGCCCTCCTGGCCGAGTACCTGCCGACGCTCGACGCCGTTGAGCTGCCGATCGCGGCCGTCTTCCTGAGCGGACGGGCCTTCGCCGAGGCCGACCAGCGGGCCACCGGGCTCGGCTGGGCCACGATGGCCGCCGCGATCGCCAAGGTCGCAGGCGTCGATCGCGATGCGCTGGGCGAGGCCTACGACCGCTACTCGGACCTGGGCCGGGCCGTCGAGGACGTCCTCCGCTCGGCGGGTCACGCCCCGGACCCGGCCGGGAGCCCCTCGCTCGAGGAGGTCGCGGCCACGTTCGCGGCCATCGAGGCGGCGACCGGTCCGGCCCGCAAGGGCGCCCTTTTCGCCGACCTGATCCGACGCTGCGATCCGCTGACCGCCAAGGCCGTCGTCAAGATCCTGTCGGGCGACCTCCGGATCGGCCTCCGCGAGGGGCTCGTCGAAGCCGCCCTGGCCCAGGCTTTCGACCGGCCGCTCGAGGCGGTCAAGAGGGCCGGCATGCTCACCGGGGACCTGGGGCGGACCGCCGCCGCAGCCCGGGACGGCACCCTGGACGCCGCCGAGCTCGTCCTCTTCCATCCCCTGAAGTTCATGCTCGCCTCGCCGGCCGAGGACGCGGCCGAGATCGTCCGTCGGCTGGGACCGGTCGTCTGGGTCGAGGACAAGTACGACGGCATCCGGGCCCAGCTCCACAAGCAGGGCCCGGTCGTCCGGCTCTATTCGCGTGACCTCCACGACATCTCGTCGGGCTACCCGGAGATCGTCGACGCGGCCGAGGGGCTGGCCTGGGACGGCATCCTGGACGGCGAGATCCTGGGCTACCGGGAGGGCATCGTCCTGCCCTTCGTGGCCCTCCAGGCCCGCCTCGGGCGGAAGACGCCTTCGGCCGAGATCCGGAGCAGCGTGCCGGCCATCTACGTCGCCTTCGATGTCTTGGGCCATGGGCCGGGCGGGGGAGCTCCGGTGGAGCCCCTCCTCGACGCGCCCCTCGAGACGCGTCGCCGACGGCTCGAGGAGCTGGACCTGCCGCTGGCCGATGACGGCGGCGCGTTCGCTCGCTCGCACCTCGCCAGCGCCGAATCCGCGGACGCCCTGGAGGCCGCCTTCAGCGCCGCCCGGGCGCGCCGCAACGAGGGCCTGATGGTCAAGGACCCGAGCAGCGCCTATTCGCCCGGCCGGCGCGGCTATGGCTGGCTGAAGATGAAGAAGGCGCTGGCGACGATCGACTGCGTCGTCGTCGGGGTGGAGGTCGGGCACGGGAAGCGCCACGGGGTCCTGTCCGACTACACCTTCGCCGTGCGGGACGAGGCCAACGACCGCCTCGTCACCATCGGCAAGGCGTACTCAGGCCTGACCGACGCCGAGATCGCCGAGATGACACGCTGGTTCGAGGCCCATACCGTGAGCCGGCACGGACGCTACCGGGTCGTCGAACCGAGCGTGGTCGTCGAGGTCGCCTTCGACGTCATCCTCCGGTCGGCTCGACATCGCTCCGGGTTCGCCCTCCGATTCCCCCGGATCGCCCATCTCCGGACCGACAAGCCCGCGGCCGAGGCCGATACCCTGGCCACCGTGGAGCGTCTCTTCAGCGAGCTCCAGCTGGGCTCCGAGCAGCTCGTGACGGCTGGCCATCGCGACTCGCGGCGGGATCTGCCGGCGCTAGACTGAGGCCATGTACTCGGGCTGGGGCAGCGAAGAAGCGCGGATCGCGATGACCCTCTACACCGATGCCTTCGTCATCCAGGGCAGCCTCGCGACGCGCCAGCGGCGCCTGTCGGACGTCCTGAACTTCGCCGAGGAGGAGTTCATCATCCTGGCCGACGCGACGCTCGAGGGTCTCGGCGGTCACGGCGGCAAGCACGTCGCCCCCAACGCCCAGATCAACCTTGGGGCGGTGCTCTTCGCAGTGGCCAGCGACACCGTGGCGACGATCCCCGAGCTGCGGACGCCCAAGGTCCCCGAGACGACGCTGATCAGCATCCCGCCCTTCAGCGTGACCGGCCACATCCACCTCCTGCCGGACCGGGACGTGCGCCTGGCGCTCCAGGACCTCCATGGCCGGTTCGTGCCCGTCACCGATGCCACGTTCTGGTCCGATTCCCTTGGCGAACCGCGCCGGACCGCGCCAATGATCGCGGTCAATCACGCCCGGGCCCAGATCCTCTCGCCATACGGCGAGCCCGCCGGAGCGCCTCGGTCTCCCGAGGCGCCAGGGGAGCCCGCGCCGGAGGGGCCGGCCGGCTCCTGAAACTCAGCGGTCGACCGGCAGGTCGAGGCGATCGCCCCACTCGGCCCAGCCCCCGTCGTAGAGGGCGACGTCCTCGTAACCGAGGAGGGCCAGGACGAACGCCAGCCGCGCGGCCGCCATCCCCGAGCCGTCGTAGGCGATGATCCGCCGCCCGCGGGGGACGACGTTGGCCTTCAGGAGCATGTCCCGGAGGGTGGCCGGGTCGCGCAGGAGCTGGGTCCCGGGGACATGCATCGCCCCGACCGGCACGCTGACGGCTCCGGGGATGTGACCGAGGCGGCGAGCGTTGCCTTCGTGGCCCCGATATTCGGCCGCTGCCCGGGCATCGACGAGGAGGACATCCGGTGAGCCGAGCATGCCCCGGACGTCGCTCGTGGTGAGGCGCAGGCGCGGGTTGGCCCGCGGCGTGAAGGCGGCCACGGCGGGCGGATAGCTGGCGTTCGAGAGGGGCCCGCCGCTGGCCGTCCAGGCCCCAAAACCGCCGTCGAGGATGCGGGCCGACTCATAGCCGTAGACCCGCAGGCTCCACCACGCCCGCGCCGCGTACAGCCCGATGGTGTCGTCGTAGATGACGAGGCTCGTCCCGTCGCCGATGCCGGCCCGGCCGATGGCCGTCGCGATCCGGTCGGGACCGGCCAGCCGGAGTCCCGGGCCAGCCTCGGCGTCGTCGGGCTCGATGAGCTCGGTCCGCCAGTCGATGTGGGCGGCCCCCGGGATATGCCCGGCGGCATGGATGGCCGGCCCCGTCCCATCGGGCCGCCAACGGACGTCGAGGATCCGGAGGTCCGCCCGGCCGAGCTGCTCGGACAGCCATTCGGGGGTGGCCAGGAGCTCTGGCCGCGCGAACGCGGTCATGAGCGGGCGAAGCCTTCGGAGGCTGGGCAGAGGGGCATGGCCGGTATCATACGGCGGTGGTTTCCCCCTTCATGGGCCCCGAGGAGAAGCTCCGCGCCGTTCGAGCCGCGCTACCCTCGCTGGCCGCCGGGATCCAGCTCAACACCGGCTCGGTCGGCCCCCTGCCGGCCGAGGTCACGGCGGTCATGGCCGAGCTGACCGAGTACGAGCGGACCATCGGGCGGGCCCAGTTCGAGTATTACCTCGAAGGCCTCGATCGCCGCAACGAGGCCCGGGCCGGCGTCGCCGCCGTGCTCGGCGCGAGCCTGGAATCGATCGCCCTGACCCGGTCGACGACGGAGGCCATGAACATCGCGAGCTGGGGCCTCGACTGGCAGGCCGGCGACATCGCGGTGACCACCATCCACGAGCACACCGGTGGCCTGGGACCGCTCTACGGGCTCCGGGACCGCCGCGGCGTGGAGTTGCGGTTCGCCGACATCGGCGTCGGCGGAGACGACGAGCTGACGATGGCCGCCTTCGAACGGGCCATCGTGCCCGGGACGCGGCTGGTCGCCATCTCCCATGTCCTGTGGACGACCGGGGCGGTCCTCCCCGTCGCCCGCGTCGCCGCGCTGGCCCACGAGCGCGGCGCCGTGGTCGTCGTCGATGGCGCTCAGGCCGCCGGTGCCATTCCCGTCCGGGTGAGCGATCTCGGCGCCGATGCCTATGCGGTGTCGGCCCAGAAGTGGCTGCTTGGCCCGGAGGGCATGGGCGCCCTGTGGATCTCGCCCGGGGCGATGCATCGCATCCAGCCGACCTTCGGCGGCTACTTCGGCTATGCCAGCCACGATGCGAGGGGCGGGGCGGTCCGGCAGGCCGATGCCCGGCGCTTCGAGACCTCGGAGTTCCACCGGCCGTCGGTGGCCGGCTTTGCCAGGTCGGTGAGCTGGCTGTCGATGTACGTGGGCCTGGACTTCGTGCTGACCCGAGGGCCGGCGACGGCGCGCCGGGCAGCGGACGCGCTGGCGGCGATCCCGGGCGTCGAGCTCATCACCCCGAGATCGGCCATGGCCACCCTCGTCACGTTCCGAATCGAGGGCTGGGACGCTGAGGCGGCGCTGACCGAGCTGGCAGCCCGGACGTTCGCGATCGCCCGGACGATCCCCCACCTCGAAGCTCTCCGGATCAGTGTCGGGTTCTTCACCTCCGACGAGGAGCTGGATCGCTTCCTCGACGGTGTCCGGCTCCTGGCCGCCCACACGTCGACCACGATCCCGCCGCGCCGGAACCTGCCCATCCTCGAGGCCTCATGACCGTCACCCCCCCGCGACGCTCGTGGCTGGCGATCCGCTGGCGCCAGTTCCGGAACGCGCCCCGGCCGGTCGTCCGGGCCGTCGGCGCGAACCTCGTGACGGCCGGCATCCTGGGGCTCCTCTACCTCGGGTACGACGTCGCCCTGACTCGCGGCGCGCGCCTGCCAGGCGGGGACCTTCGGCCGGCCCTTGCGGCGCTGGACGTGTTCCTGGTCCTCGTGATCGGGAGCGTCGTGACGTACCTGATCGTGCCCCTGCCCCGGGGGGCGGACGCGCGACCGCGGCGAACAGTGTGGAGCGCCGCCCTGGGCTTCTTCGCCTCGGTGCCGATCGCCTATCTCGTCCTGGTCGTGGCCATCCAGGTGATCCGACCGCTGCTGACCTGAGGAAGTCCGCAACCGGCGCCGGCGGGACCGGAAGCAGCGCCCAGGGCCAGGGACGGGCCGCGAAATCGGGCGCGTGGATGCAACGCGAATCGCCCCTCCTGCGTGGCAATCGATCGACGTTGGCGCTATCGTGACGCGCAGCGATGGTTGGGGCCGTCGCAAGGGAGGGGCGTACCGGTCCGGATGTCTGCTGAACAGATGCACCACGTCGCGCTGCCCATGTTGTATGGCGCGCCCGCCTACGCCCGGTCGACGATTGCCGTCGCCCCGGTGGCGCGACCCTTCGACCCCGACGACTTCCCGCTCCAGGCGGTCATGACCGACGAAGAGCGCGAGCTCCTGGCCCGTGGTCCGGTCCGCCAGGAGATCCCGGCCGAGGGCGGCGGCGAGCGGATCAGTCCGCGCGGCTTCAAGCTCCAGGCCCTGACCGACCGGCTGCGCGACCTGACCGGCTGACGGCCGGCGCGACCCGGCGGCTGACCGCCGGGGAAGACCCGGCTGCTGCAGCTCGGCTCCGATCCAGCGGCCCAGGCCGCGTGGCCGACCGCCCGATTGGGACCTCGGTGTAGGATCGCGCCGGGGGAGTAGCTCAGTTGGTTAGAGCAGCCGTCTTATACACGGCCGGTCCCTGGTTCGAGCCCAGGCTCCCCTACCACCGCGGCGATCGCGGACGTCTGTTGCCGGCGCCCGGCGGCGCCGTCCCCGCCCTCGAAGGTCAGAGGGCCGCGCGGACCATCCGGATGACCCGATCGCGACGATCCGCGTCGAAGGACCGCTGGACCGGCAGCGACCGGAGCCACGGGCCGACCTGCTCCGCGGAGATGTAGGCGCACGTCGGCGTTCGCTGGACCCCGGGGTCGGTGCCCACGACGGCCGCAAAGACCTTCACGACGTGGTCGGTTTCCTCGCCGCCCAGCCAGGCACGGACCCGCTCGGCATCGCGGGCCGCCCGCTCCAGCGGATGGTCGATCATGTGGATCTTGCCATCGGCGAGGCGAACGTCCCAGCTTCGCGGCCCGCGGCCCACGACGGCCCCGGCTGGAGGCAGCTCCTCGATGATCGCGGCCCCGAACGGTCCGATGACGATCTCCGGCACGACACGGCTGCCGTCCGGCAGCCTCACGCCGGTGGCGACCGCATGGTCGTCGGGGATCCCGTTGTGAACACGAATGGCCGGCGTCTGGCGCGGGCGCCGCGAAGCGACGCCCTCGACGGCCAACCCGACCCGAGCCAGGCCGACGACGCCGAAGGCCGCCGGGGCGGTGAGGCCAAAGGTCCAGGCCAGCGCTCCGACCAGGAGCTGGGATGTCGTGGCCCGGCCGTTCGGCGTGAAGGCCGACAGGAGGCCCGTGCCGAAGACGACGTAGGCCAGGAAGGTGGCACCGACGAGGAGGATGCTGCCCACGAGGAAGGCGCGGAGGATTCCGGCGCTGATGGCCCGGTCGACGGGGCGTTCCGAAGCGATCACCTGCATGGGCCTATCGTGGGGGGTCGAGGCACACAGGGGTATGGCCCCTTCGGGTCATCGTCCCCGAACGGTCGGCCCATCCGGGTACGGGCGCACCGGCCAGTGGTCAGCGTGGGTCATGGTCGAGTGGGACCGCCGTACCATTGCGAGACCCCGGCTCGCGCCCCGATGCTCCATTGCACGACGGGCGGCCACGCCCGAGCCGAGGTATGCGCGTGACCGACGCCCGATCGCGAGACCTGCCCCGCGGGTTGCGGCTCCTGGCCGCCATGCTTGCGGCAGGGGTCCTGCTGCTCGCCGTGGTGCTGCCGGCGATGGCCGGCGCGGTCGGACCGACGAAGCTCGAGAATCCGAGCGTCACGCCGCGGACGGGGACGACCGCGACCCCCATCACCCTGACCATCACCTACCGAAACACGCAGGGCCAGGCGCCGGACTACGTCCGCGTGGTGGTGGGTGGGTCGACATACCCGATGCATCCGACCGGCTCGACCTGGAAGGCCGGCGTGGAGTTCACGGTCACGACGACCCTCCCGGCCGGAGCCAACGACGTCCGCTTCGAAGCTCGCGACGCCGAGAAGTTCGTCGACGCGGCCGACGGTGGGTCGGTCACGATCACGCTTGCGCCGACCCCCACGCCTGTCCCAACGCCGTTGCCGACGCCGACCCCCGTCCCGACGCCTGCTCCGACCCCGGTCCCGACGCGAAGGCCGACGCCGGCTCCTACATCCGACCCGTCGGCCCCGCCGGCAGCCGGGCCCACGCCGACGCCGGCGCCCTCCTCGGACGGCGCGAGCGGTTCGGGGGCCAGCACGCCGCCCGCCGGGGGGGCGACTCCAGATCCGACGCCGCGACCAGCCGGCAGCAGCGACGGCGCATCCGGCGGGATCCTGGGTACGGTCGGCATCGTTGGCGCGGTCGGTGCCGATTCGGGCGGTGATTCGAGCTCCAGCTCGGGTTCTGGGTCCGGGTCCACCTCGGGCTCGGGTTCCACCTCGGGGTCCAGCGCCTGGGCTGGGGCGGGGATCCCGAATCCCTACAACTGGCTCGCCGGCGACGGCACGTTCCCGGGCGGCGACAAAACCTACCCGGCCGGCGGCAGCGCGACCGGTTCCGCGGGCAGCGCGACCGGTTCCGCCGGCGCATCGCGATCCACCGGTTTCAACCCGTTCGGTTCATGGATCGGCGGCTCGTTCGATGCCGGCCTTGCCGCCGTCGGCCTCCAGGGTCCAGGCAATCCGCCCACCATTCCGACGCTGCTCCTGTCCACGACCGCCGTCGTGACATGGATGTCGTTCATGGTCTTCAACAAGCGCCGTCGCGAAGACGACGCCGTTCCCGATGACGATGTCCTCCAGGCTGCTGCGGCCGCCGGACTGCTGGTCGTTCCGGGTTCTGGCCTGGTGCCGCCGGTCGATCCCGAATCGCTCATGCCCCGTTGGCGCCGGCCGTCGCTGATCCAGGCTCGCCGGACCGACCCTATCCGGTCGCCCGAGCCGGTCCGGCCGCGCATGTCATTTGCGAATGCCATCGCGGAGCCGACCCCACTCACGGCCGTCACCGAGCGCCGCCGCGTCCGGTATGCCGTCACGCCACTCCTCGACCGCCCCGACGAGATCATGGCCAGCCGCATCGGCGAGCTGGCATCCGGCGATGAGGTCCAGGTCGAGCGTCGGACCGCCGCCTACTGCGAGGTCCTCCTCCCGGATGGCCGCCGAGGCTGGGTCCACCGAACGACGCTCGGTGAAATCAGCGATTCCGACGGCCGGCCGGACGATGAACCGCACCATGAAGCGGACAACGCTCTCGCGGCCCTTCTGGCAGCTCGAGGCCTCAACCAGATTCCTCGCTAGTCCCGCGCCCGCCGCCATCGTCGGCCGCGCCGGCCCGCAACCAGGCGCCGGCCCGCATCCGGGCGCTTCAGCGACGCAGGATCAGGACGTGCTGGTGGACGATGTTGGGCACGAAGCCGCTCGGGTAGCCGTACGGCCGGAGGCGTGTCCCGGCCTGGTACCAGACGATGTCGCCCTTGGGCACGAACCCGACGCCCGCCGCCCGGGCCGCGAGGTCGGACCCGGTGAACACGTATCGGCCGGCCTGGTAGGCGTCGCGAACGATGAGGGCGGCGTAGCGGCGGGGCCGAAGGACCCGGTGCAGCTCGGCCATGATCTCCGTCATCCGCTCCAGGAACGTGGCGTAATCGGGCAAGTTGGCGAGGTCGGCCGGGTCGTCGGTCACCATCGCATAGTCGGTCCGGCGATTGGCGTGCTCGGCAGCAAGGGCTCCGCCGGCCATGGTCATGGGGAGCTGGACGTTGTAGGGCGGGTCGGTCGCGACGAAGTCGATGGAACCGTCCGGGATCTTGGGCAGGAGGGCCAGGGCATCGCCGACCCGGAGTTCGCAGCCCGAGGCATCGAAGCCTCGCGGTCCACCGGGATCCTGGTTGCCGAGGTCAGCCAGCCGGAGGGTTCCGGCGGCCTGCTCGTCGGCGGCTCGGGCCAGCACCGCGTCGTATACCTCGGCCCAGCGGGGATGGATCTCCAGCCCGATGGCCCGCCGGGGCGTCCGGGCGATGGCCGCCCCGAGGAGCGTCCCACCAACACCGGCGAAGGGATCGAGCACGACCTCCCCGCCGCTCGTGAAGAACTCGATGAGCTTGGCCATGAGGCGGGGGGGCTTGTTGGCGCCGTGGGCGCGACGCAGGTCGTGACCCAGCTCCGAGGGGTAGGCAGTGGTCCACAGCGACTTCGTGAAGTACAGCCACTCCTCGCCCGAGAGCTCATTCAGATGGTTGCGCGGATGGGGCGGGGAGGGCGGTTCGGGCACGGGTGCAGCCTAACGATGCCGGCTCCGATTCGCAGCCGAGGTGCGTGCCAGTCGACGGTTGCTGCGTGTGGCACGATTCCGTGATGCCGGTGGCGAGCGCGCGCTTTGTAGGACGGGAGCGAGAGCTGTCGCGGATCGCGATCGCCCTGGACGCTGCGGCCGCCGGCCAGAGCCGCCGCATCCTCATCGCCGGGGCCGGCGGCGTCGGCGTCAGCCGCCTCATCGACGAGAGCGCCCGGCGCGTCGCCGGGCTGGCGCAGCCCTTCGCGGTCCTGCGCTGGCGCGCCTACGGCGGCCTCCAGCTGGAGCCGTATGCCCCGGTCATCGCCGGCATCGGGCGCTTCCTCCAAGAGCTGCCGGCTCCCGAGCGTGCCCGAACCATCGGCCCGGGATCCGACGCCCTGGCGATGCTCCTGCCCGACCTCGTCCCGCCGGCCCGCTCGGGCCTGGCCCTCCGCGTCGGACCGGATCGCTGGGCCGCCTGGACCGCCGAGGCGGTCATGGGCCTCCTGGAGCGGGCGGCCGAGACGCGCCCGGTCCTCCTCGTCCTCGAGGACCTCCACGTCGCTGACGCCGCGACGCGC
The DNA here is from genome assembly GCA_041691215.1 of Chloroflexota bacterium. Classification (GTDB taxonomy): domain Bacteria; phylum Chloroflexota; class Limnocylindria; order Limnocylindrales; family CSP1-4; genus UBA5189. Next base: position 4,763 of record JBEPVB010000006.1, on the reverse strand, counting down.
GCCCTGGCGGTCTTCCTCGCCCGCGTCACCCGCCCGGCCCGGGTCTGCTTCGTGGCCACCTACGGTACCGATCGGCTCATCGTCGGCGACCCCCTCCTGGGCGACGTGGCGGCCATCGCCGACGCCGCCGATCCGCCCGATCGCCTGGAGATCGGCCCCCTCGGCCGTGACGAGCTTGCCCAGCTCATCGCCGGGATCGAGGGCGAACGACCCACGGCCGCCCTCCTCCTCCTCGCCGCCGAGCGGTCGGCCGGCAATCCGCTCCTGGCCGAGGAGGTCCTCCTGGCTCGCCGGGAGCTGGCCGGCGTCTCCCTGGGAACCTCGCTCCGGGAGCTCGTGGCGAGCCGGCTGGCGCTGCGCTCACCGGAATGCCGGCGGACCCTGCGGCTCCTCGCGCCGGCCCGCCAGCCCGTGTCCCGCGATCTCCTCCAGGCGATCTCGACCGCCCGCGAGCTCGATGCCTCGGGCCTGCCGCCCCGATCCTCGACCGGTCCACGACGCGGGGCGGATGGGCTGGACGCCGACCTTCGGGCCGGTGTCGACGAGGCCATCGAGCATGGCTTCCTCATCGAGGATCCCAGCGGCGCGGTCGAGCTCCGCCACGAGCTGATCGGCGAGGCGATCGACGCCGATCTCCTGCCGATGTCCCGGCGCAGCCATCACGCCGCGCTCGCCACGGCCCTCGGCGCGCGACCGGCGGCGCGGGCTCGTCACTGGCTGGCGGCCCATGAAGAGGAGGCCGCGCGGACCGCCTTCCTCGAGGTGGCCGAGCTGGCCGCGACTCGTGGCGCCGAGGCGGACCGCCTCGCCGCCCTCGAGCAGGCAATGGAGCTCGGCGCCGCCGACATCGAGGACCAGGCGGCGGCGGGTCGCCTCCTCCTCGAGGCGGCCGACGTGGCCGCCGCAGCGGGCCGGCCGGACCGCTCCGAGGCCTATCTCGAAGCCGCCGCCGGCCGCTTCGGGCAACGCGCCGACCGGGCCGTCCTGGCCGGCCTCCATGATCGCCTCGGGCGGGTCGCGCGGACGCTCGGCGATCACGATCGGGCCCTCGCCGAGCATCGTCGGGCGGCCAGCCAGGCCCCCCGCGACCAGCCCGTCCTGCGCGCCCGGATCCTCGCCTCGCTGGCTCAGACCCTGATGCTCCTGGGCACATTCGGGGAAGCCGAGGGCGTCGCCCGCGAGGCGATCGCCGTCGCCCGGGAGGCGGGTCCCGAGGGCCGGGCCGCGGAGGGCCACGCCACGTGCACCCTCGGCATCGCCCGCGCCTGGAGCGCTGATCCGGCGACCGCGATCGGCCTGCTGGAGGCGGCCCGCGACATCGCCCGCGAGGTCGGCGAGGCCGACGACTACTTCCGCGCCGTCCTCAACCTGACCACGGCCCTGACGCTCCTCCACCGCGGCCCGGAGGCGATCGCCGTCACCAACGACGCCATCGACCAGGCCCGCCAGGACGGCCTCCAGACCGTCTACGGCAATGCCCTCCGGGGCAACGTCGCCGAGGCCCTCTTCCTCACCGGCCGCTGGGCCGAGGCGCGCGAAGCGATACGGGTGGCGCTGGAGTGGAGTCCGGCCGCCGATGCCTTCGCCGACGCGGCCGTGACATCGGCCATGCTCGAGGTCGAATCGGCCTCAGATGAACGGGCGGCGCGCCTCTTGGGGCGACGGCTCCTCGAGCTCCGCAACGCGCCCGACCCGCAGTCGGTCGTCCCGGCCAGCCGGGCGGCCGCGTCGTTCTCGCTGTGGCGGGGCGACCTGGGCGACGCGGCCAGTGCGGCAGAGCTGGGCTGGTCAGCGGTTCGCGACACCGAGGACTGGGCGCTCGCCGCTCGCATGGCGGCCACCTACCTCGAGGTCCAGGCCGCAATCGTCGCCGACAGCCAGGACCGCCGAGCGCTGAGCGAGCTGGCGGCGGCCCGCGAGCGTGCCCGGACCGTGCTGCGCCAGGTCGAGGGGCTCCTCCGGGCGAGCGGCGTGCCGGCCGACGCGGCCAGCCGCGGCGAGGCCGAGGCGCAGCTGGCGAGTGCCCGCGCCTACGCCGCGCGGATCGAGGGCAACGATGAGGCCACGGTCTGGGACTCGGTGGCCCAGGCCTGGGAGCGCGTCGGCGATCCCTACCAGACCGCTCGGGCCCGCTGGCGCCAGGCCGAGGCCGCCCTGCCGGTGGGCGACGCACGAACGGGCCGCGCAGCAGGCCGGGCCCCGCTCCTCGAGGCCGTCCGGATCGCCCGGGACCTGGGGGCGCGGCCGCTCCTCCGGGAGCTCGAGACGCTCGCCCGGCGCGCCCTCATCACGCTGCCGCCGGACCCGAACGCCCCGGAGCCGCCTGCCGCGCCCGCCGCCGGGAGGGGGCCCGTCGACGGGCCCGGAACGTCGGTCCCGCTCGACGCGGACGAAGCCGGCGAACCCGGTCGCCCCGCGGTTGGCGCGACGGTGGCCCTCGAGGTCAGCGGCCGCGCCGGCCACGGCAACGGGCATGCTCCGGGCCGCCAGGGCGCCGCGACGGCCGGCCAGATCGCGGCCGCGTTCGTGGGCCTCCCGGAGGCAGCACCGGACGCGGCCTTCGGCCTGTCCAATCGCGAGCGCGAGGTGCTCAGCCTGATCGTCCTCGGGCGAACCAACCGGGAGATCGGCGAGCGCCTGTTCATCAGCCAGAAGACCGTCGGCGTCCACGTCGGGAACATCCTGTCGAAGCTGGGCGTGTCGGGCCGGGTCGAGGCCGCCATGATCGCCGTCCGCCTCGACCTCGTCGCCCATCGGGCTCGCTAGCCGCGCCGCCAGACGACCCCGGCCGACCGTCGGGAAAACGAACGAGACCCGGAGGAGGGTCCGGGTCTCGTTGCTGTGCGTCCGGCAGGAGGGTGCCGGTCCGTGTGATTCTGGCGCTGGTCCTACCAGCGCTTCATCGCCGCTTCGACCAGCGCGATCGCGACGAGGGGGGCGATGACCATCGCGAGCTTCCAGGCCCGCTGCATGCTGTGCTTCACGTGGGCGCTCCTGACCGATGAGGATGATGCCGACCGGTTCCGTACCGGGGAACCCATCCTGCGGACCCCAGCGAGTGCCCTCAATCCGGCGGTAGTACTGGTGGGACCCCGGACCATCGGGTCATCGGACGGCTCCCGGACCGCCCTGGACCTCTCCGGACCCTACCCATCCAGTGCCGTATCCCGGCTGATGCGGACCCTAGCCGCCAGGGCTTAGCTGCCGGTTATGTGGTGTCGGGGGGCACCGGTTCCGACCCCCGCAGGCCCTCGGCAGCGCGGTACCCTGCTTGGCCATGAACCTCCAGCTCTGCTACCGCGACGCCTATGCCCGGGCGGTCGAAGGCGAGGTCCTCGCCGTCGACGCTCTCGAGGCGCCCCTCGTGGTCCTCGACCGGACGGTCTTCTATCCGGGTGGCGGCGGGCAGCCGTCGGATCGGGGGCTCCTCCTGCGGGCCTCGGATGGCCGGTCCTGGACCGTGACCGGCGCCCGCAAGGTGAGCGGCGAGATCGTCCACGAGCTCGAAGCGGGGGTCGAACCGCCGGCGCTGGGGGATCGGCTGCGGGTCGATCTGGACTGGGCCCGGCGCTTCGCCCTCATGCGGACCCACACCGCCCTGCATGCCCTGTGCGGCGTCGTCTGGCGCGACTACGGGGCCCTCGTCACCGGCGGCAACATGGAGCCTGGCGCCGGCCGGATGGACTTCGAATTCGAACGGATGAGCGGCGATCTGGTCGACGAGATCGAGGCCACCGTCAACGCCGAGCTCGCCCGCGCCCGCGAAGTCCGGGTCAACGTCCTCCCCCGCGACGAGGCCTTCGCGATCCCCGACCTCATCCGGACCAAGGTCAACCTCCTGCCGCCGGGCATCGAGGAGATCCGGACGGTCGAGATCGTGGGCCTCGATCTCCAGGCCGATGGCGGGACCCATGTCGCCAACACCAGCGAGGTCGGCCGCATCCGGGTCACCGGCTACGAATCGAAGGGCCGGATCAACAAGCGGATCCGCATCTCCGTCGACGATGCCTGACCTCAGGTCGTGAGCGTCGCGACCGGCCTCGACGGCGGCCTGCCACCTGACCCGGAGGCCTCGATCTGGCGGGAAGGCGCCTTCATCCGCCTGTGGACTGCCTCGTCGGTCTCGTACGTCGGCTCGTTCGTCACCCGGACCGCCCTGCCGCTGGCGGCGATCTACGTCCTCCAGGCCGGCCCGATCGAGATCTCGGCCCTCCGCAGCCTCGAGCTGGTCGGCTGGCTCCTCGTAGGCCTCGTGGCCGGCGCCTGGGTCGACCGCCTGCGGCGGCGGCCGATCATGATCGTGGCCGACCTGGGGCGGGCGCTCCTTCTCGGCTCGATCCCGATCGCGGCCGTGGCCGGCGTCCTGACCCTGGCCCACCTGATCATCGTGGCCTTCCTGGCGGCGATCCTGACGACGTTCTTCAACTCGGCCAGCGTGGCCTACCTGCCCACGATCGTGGCCCGGGCCAGGCTCATCGGGGCCAACAGCGCCCTGTCGGCCAGTGCCTCGGCGGCCGAGTTCACCGGCTTCGCCCTGAGCGGTTTCCTGGTCCAGCTCTTCACGGCCCCGATCGCAATCGCCGCCGACGCCATCTCGTTCCTGGCCTCGGCCGTGCTGCTGGCCACGATCCGCCGGACCGAGCCGCCTCGTCCGGCGGTCGCGGACCGGGGGGGCGGACACCACGCGCTACGGGGGGGGGGACCGGGGGGTGGCCGGGGGGCCGTGCAGCCGGGGCGGGGCCGGGGCGCCGCCGCCGCGCGCG
>JBEPVB010000005.1:0-42018 GCA_041691215.1 Chloroflexota bacterium | reverse complement strand
TACGTCACCCACGACCAGGTCGAGGCGATGACGATGGGCAACCGGATCGCGGTCATGAACGCCGGCGACCTCCTCCAGGTCGGCACGCCCCAGGAGCTCTACGAGCACCCCCGCAACCGCTTCGTGGCTGGCTTCATCGGCAGCCCCTCGATGAACTTCGCGACCCTGATCGTCGACGGCGATCGGATGAAGGGGTCGGGCTTCGACTTCCCGATCGCCGGCCGCTTCAAGGACGCCGTCGCCAAGGCCAGCTCCAAGGAGATCATCGCCGGCTTCCGGCCGGAGCACCTCCAGTTCGCCACCGCGGGCAGTGGCGGCCTGCCGATCCGGGCCAAGGCCGACGTCGTCGAGTACCTCGGCAACGAAGAGCTCCTCCACCTGTCGGTGGCCGACCACGATGCCGATGTCATCGCGGTCGTCGGCGCCTCGCGCCAGGTCAAGCCCGGCGACAACCTCGACCTCGAGGTTCCCGAGGCCAACGTTCATCTCTTCGACTCCGGCTCCGGCGACGCGCTCCTGGCGACCGACGCCCGGGCAGCCGCCTGACCAGGTGAGCCTGGCAAGGTGACCGAAAGGCCCGTGGGCGGCGGCCCCCCCCCCCCCGCCGGCGCGCCCCCCCCCCCCGCCCGGCGTGCGCGCCGCCGCCCCCGGTTCGCCGGGAATGGGCACCTAATGGCCGGGGCCGGGCGGCGCGGCCAACCGCGCCGACGACCTCCTCCGCGAGACGGTCGTCGGCAGCCGGACGGTCTACACCGGCCATTACCTCAGCGTCCGGGTCGACGACATCCTCGGCCCAGACGGACGGCCCTCGACGCGCGACATCGTGGAGCATCCCGGCGCCGTCGCGATCGTCGCCCTGGATCCTCGGGACCGCGTCCTGATGGTCCGCCAGTTCCGGCTGGCCGCCGGCCGGACGCTCCTCGAGATCCCCGCCGGGACGCTCGACCGGGCGGCCGACGGATCGCTCGAGGATCCCGATCTCGCAGCCCGGCGGGAGCTGGAAGAGGAGACCGGCTTCCGGGCTGGCACGTGGCGCCATCTCGGCGCGTTCTGGACGGCGCCGGGCTTCACAACCGAGCTCCTCCACCTCTATCTCGCCACCGACCTCGAGCTGGCCCGCGAGGATCGCCTGGGACCGGACGCGGACGAGCGGCTGGAGCTCGAGGCCGTGCCCTGGGACGACGCCCTGGCGATGGCCGACCAGGGCGACATCCCGGATGCGAAGTCCCTGGTCGGGCTGTACCGGGTGGCCCGCGACCGAGCTGCGCGAGGCGTTGGGCCTCCGGCGGCTCCGGCGGCCGGCCCGATCGAGGCGCCGTCGCGCTGATCCAGCAGGCGGGGATGGCGGCGGCTATCCTGCGGCGACGTGAGCGTGCGGGACTTTCGGAGGGGGGACGAGGCCGCGATTCGTGCGGTGATGGAGGCTGCGTTCGCGGCCGATCAGATGCCGGGCTGGACGCACGCCGAGATCGACGTCGAGATCAGCCGGATCCCCGTCGATCCCCAGGAGACCATCGTCGCCGAGGACCGTGGCGCGGTAGTCGGCTACTGGGCCCGCCGGTTCGACGATCTCCGCGTTCATCCCGACCACCGTCGGCGGGGCCACGGCAGGCGGCTCTTCGCGGCTGCCGTGGAACGGATCGCGGAGCGCGGCGAGGCGGCCCTCCAGCTCCACGTGCCGACCCATCTGCCGGCGTCGGTAGCCTTTGCCCATGCGGTCGGCCTCGTGTATCGCTCGAGCCTCTGGCAGCTCCGGCTGCCGGCGAAGGCAGCGGTTCGGGCCCCGGCGATCCCGGGCGACCTGGTCCTGGGCTCGTGGACGAACGACATCGACGTCGAGGCCTTCGTCGTCTTTGCGACCGCGGCCTGGGAGGGCCACCCGAGCCCGCTGGGCCTGACGCCCGAGCTGGCTCGCCTCGTGGCCGAGCTGCCGACCTTCGACCCGACCGGGATCTGCCTGGCTGCCGAGCGGGCGGCACCGGAGCGCTGGATCGCCTTCACCAAGGTCGAGATCCGGCCGGGCGAAGACGGCGTCCCGACCGGCTGGATCGGCCAGATCGGGGTCCTGCCGTCCCATCGCGGGCGGGGTCTCGGGCGGATACTCCTGGAGTGGAGCGTCGCCTACCTCCGGCAGCACGGCGCGGCCGACATCGACCTGGCCGTCGAAGCCGAGAACGAGCTGGCCCTCGGCCTCTACCTCCGGAGCGGCTTTGAGCCCGACGTCGCCTGGCAGCACTGGGTGAAGCCCGTCGCGGCGCTCGCCGGCCGGACCCCGCGCGGCGGTCTGGTCTTGGGCAAGGCGCGAGCCGCCCGACGCTGATCCCGCCTCGCCCGTCCCGCCGGCGTGGGGCAGTTCGGCGCGGCCGCTAGGCGGGGGAGCCTTCCTCGGCCTCGGGATCCGGTCCGATCCGGCGGAGGGCGCTCCGATACAGCGGTGAGTGCGGGTCCAGGGCCACGGCGAGCCGCAGGTGGGTCCGGGCGGGACGCGGCTCGTCGAGCCGCTTCAAGGCCAGCCCCAGGGCGTAGTGCCCGTACGGCGACGACGGGTCGACCTCGAGGAGACGCTCGAACGAATCTCGGGCGAGATCGTGCTGCCCGGCGTTGAACTGGGCTCGTCCGAGAGCCTCGAGGATGGAGCCCTTGCCGGGCTCGATCTGGGCCGCTCGAGCCAGGACGATCGCCGCCTGAGCGTGGTGGCGGCGACGGATGAGCGCGATCCCCCGCTGGAGGAGCTCGTATGCGCCTTCGCGGTCTTCCTGACCCTGGCTGTCCTCGGTGGGGCGAGATTGCTCGTCCATGCCTCGATGGTGGCACGGATCGCCGCGGGGCGGGCCGGCAGAGGGATCGCCGCTGGGCGACCCGGTTCAGGACCGCCAGTCGGCCAGGTTCACCCGGCGCAGGCGTGGGCTCTCGGTCCGGCCCGGGATGCGGCCGCGCTTGGCGATCGGGCGGCCGTCGATCTCCTTGAGGTCGCCGGTGAAGTCGATCGGCGTGGCCCCGCTGATGTAGGAGCCCACCGCGAAGGAGTCGACCTTGGCCCCCGATTCCTTGAAGTACCGGATGCGGTCCGGGGTCAGGCCCCCGGAGACGACGATCCGGACCAGCTGGTGGCCGGCCTGATCGAGCCGGGCCCGGACCTCCTTCACGAGGTCGGCCGTCACCCGTCCCCGCTCCGAGGGCGTATCGAGGCGGATGCCGTAGAGGCGATCGCCGAGGGCGTCGGCGACGCGGAGGGCCTCCTCGGCTTCGTCCCGGAACGTGTCGACGAGGACGATCCGGGGGACGTCCTCGGCCATCTCGCGATCGAAGGCTTTGGCCGCGTCGACCGTGTCCCCGATGATCAGGACAAGAGAGTGGGGCATCGTCCCGGTCGGGTTCAAGCCGGCCAGGCGGGCCCCTGCCGGCGTCGAGGCACCGACGCAACCGCCCACGATTGCCGCGTAGTCCAGGACGTCCACGATGTCGGGATGGACGTGCCGGGCGCCGAAGGAGATGACCGGCTCCGGGGCCGCCGCTTCGACGACCTCATGGGCGGCCGTGGCCCAGCCGGTTGACTGGGCGAGCATGCCGAGCATTGCCGTCTCGTACAGGCCGAAGGCCCGGTAGCGGCCCGTGATCCGGAGGACTACCTCCTTGGGGCCGATCTGGTCACCGTCATCGAGGCTCTCGACGACCGTCTCGTTGGGATCCGCCTCGGCGAGGACCGTCCCGAGCAGGTTCCTGGCCTCATCGATGCCGCACAGCAGCGCATCCTGGCGGGCGAAGACCTCCATCACGACGACGGGATCGAGGCCCTCCTGCTCGAGGATTCGCTCGGCTCGGGCGAAATAGACGTCGGCGGAATCACCGGACAGGATCTCCCACGACGGACGCGTCCGATGGATGGCCGTCCGGGGGCGTCGCTCCGCCTCGAGCTCAGGGCCCTGGGCCGTCACGGGCGGAGGATCCTCCCTCGCTGTCCGCCTGCAGCCGCCGAACGGATGTCGGCGGCCCTGGACCGGCGGATCGGCGGCGAGTGTAGCGGACGTCCAGCGTTCAGGATCAGCCCCAGCCGCGCCGGCGCCGGCGGGCGCGCCGCCGGCTGGCGACGAGGTAGGCGAGCAGGACCACGGCCACGCTCAGGCCCGCCCCGCTCAGGATCCGTCCCCTGGCCACGTCCGGCGTCGCCAGCCACGTCGTCCTGGCCGCGGCCGAGAGACGAAGGGTCCCGTCGAGGTCGCCGGCGGCGAAGGCGGCGGCCGCCGTGGCAAGGTCGACATCGGGGGTCGTTCCCAGCAGGCCGATCCTGGTCAGGAGGTCGGGGCTGGGCGGCCGGGTCGCCGCTGCCCGGTCATAGGTTGCGATGACGGCCAGCTCCGTGACGGCCTCCGCCGAGGCAGCCGCCAGGCCTTCGGTCCCCTCGAAGGCGTCCTTCAGGCGCGACGGCGGGGTCAGACCGGCGGAGGTTGCCTCCTGGGCGATCTGGTGGCGCTGGCGGAGGACGCTGGCGGCCGCGTCGAGCTCCTCGGTCGCAGCCTGGAACTGCCACGCCCGGAGCTCGTCCCGGATCGAGGCCGGAAGCGTCCAGTCGCCGGCCGCCGCCGCCACCTCCGTGTACGCCCGTCGCGCTGCCGTCCGTGCATCCAGCAGCGTCGCGTCGGCAGGCCGGACGATCCAGCGCCGCCACAGGGCGTCGAACGAGGTCGACGTGTGGGCCTCGACGAGATCGAGCAGCGATCGCCAATCGGCGGGTCCGGCGGTCGGCGCCGGGGCTACATCGGCCGCGCCACTGGCGGCCCCGGGGCCGGTCCCGGCCCCGCCCGCCCCGGTTCCGACGACCGGGTAGGCACCGACCCCCCGGGCCACGTCCGCCCAGACGGCCCGCATCGCCTCGTCACCGGCCTGCCTGGCGATCGCCCGCGCGACCGACAGCGAGGCGGCCTGCTCGAAGGCATCCGCCGGACCGCCCGGGACCCACGCGTTGAGCGGCTCGGCCAGGGCGAGGGCGGCCTCGGTCATCACCGGCGAGGTCACCGGCACGCCGATGACGGTGCCGGCCCGCTCGGCGTAGAGGGCCCCGAAGCCGTCGGCGATCCAGGCATCGGCCACGAGCGTGCCGTTGAACCAGCTGTGGGCGGCGCCGTGGAGGATGCCCGTGGCGCTGGCCAGGTAGGCGACGTCGAGGCGTGACGCAGCAGGGTCGAGGGCGGCCGCCTCGCCGGCCCCGCCGAACGAGCCCGGGCCGCCGGACGGTCGCGGCAGCGTCTCGAGAACCTCCAGCTGGGCGGCCAGCGGCCACGCGATCCCGATCATGTCGGCCAGGGCCGGCAGGCCCGGCACCAGGAGCGCCTCGATCTTCGCTCGCCAGGCAGGATCGTCGGGCCAGGAGCGGGACAGCAGGGTGACCGGCGTGCCGCCGACGACGATGGAGCGGCTCGTGGCCAGGAGATCCCCGGGCCGGTCGGCGAGGATGTCGGCGACGAAGGTGGCCGGCGACGCGAGGGCCGCGCTGGCGTAGGCAAGGTGGCCATCTGGATCGGTCGTCGGGCCTGCCAGCGGGCCGCGCCCGATGCTCACGCCGTAGCCCGTAGGAAGCCGGACCCGGACCGTGGAGCCGGCGATCCCGTCCGAGCCGAAGGCCCACGCCTGGAACGCCACGAGCGACGGCGAGATCCTGAGGGCCCGCTCGGGCGTCCCGCCGGGATCGACGATGTCGAAGGTCAGGGTCAGGTCCAGGGACTTGCCCGCTCCCAGCTGGGTTCCGAAGCGCAGGGCGAGGACGGTGGCTGCAGCGCTCCGAGACGTGACCGCGACGCTGGGTTTTCCGCCGGCGGCGGACAGGCGGAACTTCGAGGCGCCCGGCATGACCGCCACGTAGGCCCGGTCCGCGTAGTAGCGCTTGGTCACCGTGTCATGAAGATGGCTCGTGACGGTGATGCCCACGGTCACCGACACCCGATGCTCGGCCGGCAGGACATCGTAGGTCGCATTCGTGACCAGGGTCACGCTCGGCCCGGCCGCGACGACGATCGGAACCGTCCCGGCGAGCGGCGTGAAAGCCAGGCCCACGGCGATCGCCGCGGCCGCCCCGAGGCGTACGAGCCTCACTCCCCGAGGAGCTCCGGCATGCGGGCTGCATAGCGCTCGATCAGCCCGGCATTCCGCCGCTCGCGAGCGTCGTAGCCGACCGGAACCCGGCCGCCGATCCAGACCCACGGCCGCGTCTCGTCGAAGAGGCGGTCGGCGATGCCGCTCACCCGGGCCAGGGCGAGCCCCAGCTCGTCGGCATCGAGCCAGCGAACGGGGATCTCGACCGAGAGGATGGGCCGGCCGTCGTCGGCCAGGGCGAACTTGGCGAGGGGGTACTCGTCGTTCCATCGAAGCAGGGCGCGATAGGCCTTGCGAAGGCCGTCGCCGAGGGGCGGCGCAAGGTGCGTCCAGACGATCAGCCCCAGCGTCGGATCGAGGATCAGGGTCACCCGGAGGTCGAGGCGGCGGCGGCCGTCCAGGACGATGTCCCAGGCGGTGATGCCGTCGCGATCCGTGCGCTGGTCCGTGGCGAGGCCGAGCTCGCCCAGCCAGGACGCCAAGAGGTCCGCCGTCGGGGCGGTCAGGGTATCGGGCACCGCGGCAGTCTAGCCCGCCGAGCGCGCCTTCTCTTCCGAGGCGTTGCCCCGGGCCGCTGCGGCACGCCGACCCGACCCGGGGTCCACGGAGCCGCCGGCCGGGATGACCTTCTTGACGAAATCGGCCGCCTTGACGTTCTCGCCGATCCGGACGTTGCGGCCGAGACGGGCCCCCCGTGGGATCGTGGCCTGCTTGCCGACGACCGTGATTCCGGTGTTCAGGCGGCCCGGCTCGGCCCGGTTCGGGGTGTCGTCCGGCCCCTCGCCGATGATCGCTCCAGGGCCGACCGTGACCTCCTTGTCGATGATCGCCCGGTCGACGACGGCGCGGGAGCCGATGACCGTGTCGAACATGACGATCGAATCACGGACCACGGCCCCCATCCCCACCCGGACGCCGGGCGAGAGGACGCTGTTGACGACGGTCCCGTCGATGACGCAGCCGTGGCTGATGAGGCTCCGATGGACCTGGGCGGTCGGACCGACCTTGGCCGGCGCGCGTTCCTCGGACTTCGTGTGGATGACCCAATCCTTGTCGTACAGGTCGAGCTCCGGGTCATCGACGAGGAGGGCCATATTGGCCTCCCAGAAGGACTGGATCGTCCCGACGTCCTGCCAGTAGCCGGCGAACCGGTAGCCGTAGACCCGGGCGCCGCCGGCCAGCATGGCCGGGATGACGTGGGTCCCGAAGTCGACGCGATCCTCCGACATCCACTTCAGGAGGGCTCGTCGCGAGAACACGTAGACGCCCATCGAGGCGAGGTCGCTCTTGGGTTGCTTGGGCTTCTCCTGCCACTCGGTGACTCGATCCGTCTCGTCCATGGCCAGGATCCCCATCCGCGACGCGTCGGCGAGCGGCACTCGCCGAACGGCAAGGGTGACGTCCGCCCGCCGCCGCCGGTGGAAGGCGATGAACGGCTGGTAGTCCATCTTGTAGATGTGGTCGCCGGCGAGGATCAGGACCGTGTCCGCGTTGGAGCGCTCGAGGATGCTCTTGTTGCGGAGGACCGCGTCGGCGGTCCCCCGGTACCACTCGGCGACCCGGCCCCGGGCGATGTACGGCTGGAGGAGCTTGATCCCGCCCTTGGCCCGGTCGAGGTCCCAGGGGCGTCCCAGGCCGATGTGGTCGTTGAGGGAGCGGGGGTTGTACTGGGTCAGGACCACGACGTCGTTGATGTCGGAGTTGACGCAGTTGGAGAGGGTGAAGTCGATGATCCGGTACTTGCCGCCGAACGGGACGGCCGGCTTGGCTCGGACCGATGACAGGATCGACAGGCGCTCGCCCTCGCCGCCGGCCAGGACCATCGCCATCGTCCGCTTCACGGGCAGGTACCTCGGACCACGAAGGGATCTGCTTCGAGCCCGATCGTAGCACCGAGACGCCGCCGGACGATGATCGACCGGTGTCCGGTTCGTGAACGGGCCCGACGGAGGGTTGGCGGACCTACAGGAACAGCCGCGGGTTCACGAAGACGTTGTTGAGCTCGACCATCCAGTGGAGGTGCGGACCGGTGGTGTGCCCCGTCATGCCCTCGTAGGCAATGATCTGGCCCTTGCCTACGTGATCACCGGCCCGGACGGCCGGCGGGTGGGCCCGGTTGTCGATGTGGGCGTACCACGTCAGCAGGTGCGACGAGTGAGCGATGATCACGATCCAGGCCTTGGGCGAGGCGTCGTAGGGGTTCGGGCCGGCGAAGATGACCGTGCCCGGGCCGGCGGCCCGGATGGGGGTGTACATCGGGGCGGCGATGTCGATGCCGTTGTGCCAATGGGCGCAACTCCCGTAGCGCGGCTCCCAGGCGAAGCCCGTGCAGCCGTAGCCCTGGGTCACGGATCCGCCCATCGGCCATGACAGCGTCCCGTTGTAGACCGACGGGATCCGGCCGCCGCGGGCCTGCTCGGCGACGAGGTCGTCGATCTTCTTCTGGAGCGCGGCCTCGGCCTTCTGGCTGGCCAGGATCTCCGCAGCAAGCTGCTTCTTGTCCTTGGCCAGCGCGGCAAAGGCGCTCTGCTGCTGGGCGAGGAGGCGCTTGGTCTCCGCCTCCAGCTTGGCCAGGCGGGCCCGGGCATCGGCGAGGCCCTGCAGGTCGGCCTGCAGCTGGACGCGCTGCGCCTCGGCGGTCGCACGGAGGCTGGCCGTCTGGGCGCGCAGGGTCGACACCGTCCCGTGGAGGACCGTCAGGACCTTCTGGTCGGCCACGATCTGCTCGGCGAGCTGGCGATCCTGCTCCGCGAAGTCGAGGTGGTAGGAGACCTCGGCCAGGACGTCGGTGAAGGTCTGGCCGGACAGGAAGGTCTCGAGGAGCGACGTCCGGTCGGTGTCGTAGGCCTGCCGGATGCGGTCGGCCAGGATCGCCTTGCGGGCCTCCAGCTGGGAGGCCTTCTGGGCTTCGGTGGCCTCGAGGTCGGCCAGCTGGAGGTCCAGCTTGGCGACCTGGGTGTCGAAGACCTGGACAGCGGCCTGGGCGTTGGCCACGTCGACCGTCGCAGCGACGACCTCGGCCTTGACCTGGGCGAGATCGGCGTTGATCGCGCCGAGCGACTTCTTCGTGGCGGCGAGGGTCACGGCCAGCTTCTGCTGGCCCTTGGCGATCGCCGCGACCTGGGCCTTCTGGCGGGCGATCTGGGCCGCCAGGGCCTTCTGCCTGGCGATCGCGTCAGACAGGCTGTCGGCGGCGACCGGGTGCACCGGGGTGGCCACGAAGGCCCCCCCCAGCATCGTCGTCAGGACGAAGAAGAAGACCAGACCCCGTCCGGGGAATCGTCGGGATGGCCGGGACCAGCCCCGCTGGTCAGGCGCTCGGCGGCGTAGTGAGAGGCGCGTCGTCATCGTGCGAGACGATCTCCGTCGCGGGGTTCGATACCGTGCGGTTCGCTCGCCGGGTGAGACCGCCGCTCCACGTCGGGCACGAACGATGGAACGACTTGTCCGGCAACTGGGCCGATCATACCCTACACCGTCGACCTCTCCGCCACCCTCGGATCGGCGGTTCAGAGGCCGCGCGAGACCGTCACCGCCCAGACCGCGCCGATGATCAGGAACGGCCCATAGGGCACATAGCTCTTGAGGCTGATCCGCCGGAGGGCCAGGAGGATGAGGATCCCGATGGCGGCCGCGACGGCCCCGACGATGACCATGGCGACGAGGCGCTGGGCCCCGACCAGGAGGCCGACCCCCAGCAGGAGCTTGAGGTCCCCGATCCCGATCGCCCCGGCGCCGAAGGGGATCGACAGGAGATAGAGGAGGACGGGGATGCCGATTGCGGCCGCCGCGGCGACGAGGAGGTCGCCCGGCGACCGGACCAGCGGCCCGATGCCGGTGATGAAGCCCAGCACGGCATACCCCACGATCGGGAAGGTGATGAGGTCGGGCAGGAGGCGCTGGTCAAGGTCCGTGGCGAACAGGAGGATCAGGGCCACGATCAGGATGCCTAGGAAGGCGAAGGCCCGCGGGTCGTCGGGATAACGGACGGCAAGGAGGGCCGGGCCGATGGCGCCGAAGATGACGACCGCCAGCGTCCGCCAGTCCATGGCTCGGATGGAGCCGTCCTCATGCTCCGGCCAGCGGGCCGCGATTCGATCGGCCGCGAAACCCCAGCTGGCGCCGAAGACCGCAGCGCTGATGAGGAGCGGGGTCACGGGCGTGACGGCGGTCCGGCGACCGGCTGGCTCAGGCGGGGCTCGCCCCGGCGAGCGCGAGCTCGACGAGGGTGGCGTGCGAGGCCCCCGATGCGCCGCGGGCCGCGAATGGCTTGGTCTTGCGGTAGTAGGCGGTCCCGGCGATGTCGAGGTGGACCCAGGGCACCGTGGCGAACTCCCGCAGGAAGAGGCCGCTCTTGATGAGACCGCCGTCGGGGCTGCCAGTATTCGTCAGGTCGCCGTACCAGGAATCCATGTCCTCCCGGTAG
Organism: Chloroflexota bacterium; assembly: GCA_041691215.1. Lineage (GTDB taxonomy): Bacteria > Chloroflexota > Limnocylindria > Limnocylindrales > CSP1-4 > UBA5189. The sequence goes on along the minus strand of JBEPVB010000005.1, from coordinate 31,505 downwards.
TCGTCGATCAGCGGCATCTGCCAGTAGCGCTCGCCAGCCCGGACCCCCGCCCCGAGGACGGCGTCCGTCCACGCCTGGTCGTTGCCGAAGGCTCCGGCCACCATGTCGCCGAGGGCCCGCGCCACGGCCCCGGTCAGGGTCGCGACGTCGACGAGGTGGGTTGCCCCGAGACGCTCGGCGTAGGTCATCGCGTCGCCGAGGATGAGCCGGCCCTCGGCGTCGGTGTTGATGATGTCGACCCATTTGCCGTTGAGGGCCTTGACGATGTCGCCGGGCCGGGCCGAATGCGGGCCGGGCATGTTCTCGACCGCGGGGGCCAACCCGAGGAGCGGGGTGCCGGGGGCGAGGCGGGCGACGGTGGCCATGGCCGCGATCACGGTACAGGCCCCCGTCTTGTCCATCTTCATCTCTTCCATGCGGTCCGCGGGCTTGATGCTGATGCCGCCCGAATCGAAGCAGACGCCCTTGCCGATGATGGCGAGATGGCGCCCGGCGGCGTCCTTCTCGGCCTTCTTGCCGGAGCGCATGACGATCATCCGCGGCGGGTTGTCGCTGCCCCGCCCGATGGCCATGAACATGCCCATCCCCAGCTCGGTCGCCTTCTCCGGACCGACGACGTCGATCCACAGGCCGTGCTCCTTGGCGATCGACCAGGCCTCGTCGGCGAGGACCTCGGGGCTGACGTCATTGGACGCCCGGTTGGCCAGCGTCCTGGCGATGTTGGCGCCCTCGCCCATGATCTGGCCCCGCAGGGCCGCAGCGGCCAGGGCCTTGGCGCTCGAGCCCGCGGGCGCCACGAGGACCAGCTCGTCGAGGACCGGCGGCGCGGTCTTCACCGTGTCGCGATAGATGGTCGCCGGGTCATAGCCGCCTTCCACCACGCCGCGGGCGACAAGCTCGGCGACGGCCTCGACACCGCCCTCGAGCCCCGTCAACGGCTCGATCCAGATCGCCATCGACCGGATCATCCGGCCGGCCAGCCGATGGGCGGCGGCGGCGCCGAAGTGGACGACCGTCTCGCGATCCAGGTCCGCTTCGTCGCCGAGGCTGACGGTCAGGATGCGGGACGCCTTGACCGCGCCGGCCGCGGCCAGGGACGACGTGTAGCGTTTGGCCCGGAGCTCCCCGAACGCATGGAGCGCCTGGAGCTCGCCATTGGCCCGGCGATCGATCTCCCCGAGCGGGCCATCCCAGGCCGGCTCGCCGGCGATCGGCACGACGAGGAGGTCGGCGGGGACGACCCATGGTTGATCGGTGACGACGCGCAGCTGCACGGATCAGATTCCTCCGGGGCAGGGCTGCACGATGCGCGATCGATGGGCCCAATTGGTTGGATGCCGCGGAGTGTACGTCAGCCGGCCGGGCCGCCGACCGGAGAGCGCGCGGCGGAGGTGAGGCCCTCGAGGGCCAGGTTGAGCCGGCCCCGGGCCTGCTCGATCGCGATCACCGCCTGGTTGAGGCCACCCTGGCCAATGGCGGCGATGATGACGACCAGGCCGCGCGTGTCCGGTGGAAGCTGCGCCCGTGCCGCGCCCTCCTCCGTGAACGCCGTCCGGACGGCATCGTTGACCTTGCCGCCGGAGGCCCGGAGGGCCGAGTAGAGGGCGTTCAGGGCGACGTCGTAGCGGCGGTTCCGGGCGACCCACTCGTCGAGCGTCGAGACATCGGCGGTGTTGGCAAGTTGATCCCGGATCTTGACCGCTTCGTCGAGGCTGGCGGCCGCCTTGACCAGGGTCGACAGCGCGTCGGCATATTTGGCATTGCGGCCCTGGGCCGCTGCGGCGGCGACCGTCGTGTCGTGATCTGCCAGGAGGACGATCAACCGAGACGCCCGAAGGCTGCCGGCGGTCAGGGATACCCACGACCGGCCCAGGCCCTCGGTGGCGTCGAGGGCGGCGATGATCGCGGCCCGCCTGGCGAGGACATCACGACCGTAGTGGATCGGGGCGTCGTCGCTCGCGCCGGAAAGGCTGGCCAGGCCGGCCCGGAGGCTGACCGAATCGTTCTGGATGGAGGTGGCAACCGTGCCGCCCTCGGTGAGCGCGTCGTTCAGCGACGACGCCTGGTTGGCGATGAGGGCGCCGATCGCGCCGCGGGAAAGGACCGATAGGCGGTCCAGCTCGCCGGCGACGGTCGACAGGCGGCCCTGCGCCGCGTCCAGGGACGCGCCGAGCGTCGTATCACCGTGCCAGGTCAGCTCGGCCCGGGCGGGCGTCCCCGGTGGATGCGACCACACGGCGATCACCCCCGCGCTCCCGAGCGCGATGGCCGCGAGCAGGACCGTGAAGCCGGCGACCGTGGCCACCCTGCGGGCGGCATGGAGCAGGTGGGCCTGGGTCCTCATGGGCCGGAGGGTAGCGGCTCACGGGCCGAACCGCGACCGGCAGCTCGGGCGCCGAACCACGACCGGCGCCGGCCGCTAGCATCGGGGTATGGATCCCGGAGGCCAGGCCCATGCCTGATACGCGCGAGGACGTCCGCGGCCCGTACGCCGGGGCGCCGCTGCCTGATGCCATGGTCCGCCTCATCGAGCGGATGCCCAAGGCGGAGCTTCACCTCCACCTCGACGGCTCGCTCCGGATCGATACCGCGATCGAGCTGGCCCGGTCGCGGGGCATCGAGGCCCCCCGGACCTGGGCCGGCATGAGCGGCGTTCTCGTCGGCCCGCCACGATCCATCGACCAGGCCTCGCTGCTGGGCGCCTTCGACCTGCCGATCTCGCTGATGCAGGATGCCGAGGCCCTCGAGCGCGTAACGGCCGAGCTCGTCGAGGACAAGGCCGCTGACAACGTCCGCTACCTCGAGATCCGCTGGGGACCGCTCCTCCACGTGACGCGAGGGCTGGCGCTGGCCGACGGGATCGAGGCCGTCGTCCGCGGGGCCGAGCGGGCCGGGCGCGCAACGGGCGCGACCGTCCGACTGATCTGCACCGCCCTTCGGTCGCACGATCCGGAGGCCAACGTCGAGCTGGCAGAGACGGCCTCGCGCTTCGTCGATCGCGGGCTGACCGGCTGGGATTACGCGGGCCAGGAGGCGCGGTTTCCCGACCCGATGGTCGCCGCCCGGGCCTTCGACGCGGCGCGGGCCGGGGGGCTCCGGATCACCCTCCACGCCGGCGAGTGGGGCGGAGCGGCCCAGGTTCGCCGGGCCGTGGCCATGGATCCCGAACGAATCGCCCACGGCCCGGGCGCGGCGGACGACGAGGCGCTCATGGCCGAGCTGCGGGCGCGCGAGATCTGCCTCGACCTCTGCCCCACCTCGAACGCCCAGGGCACCATCGTCCCCTCGGTGGCGGCCCATCCGCTCGCCCGCCTCCATCGGGCCGGCAACCGGGTGACGCTCAACACCGATGACCTCACGGTCAGCGACCTGACCCTCTCGGAGGAGTACCGCAACGCCGTCGAGCGGATCGGGCTGACCCTCCCGGAGCTCTGGGCGATCGACCGCTTCGCCCTCGACGTGGCGTTCGCCGACGAGGCGACCCTTGGGCGACTCCGGGCGGACTTCGATGCCTGGGCCGCGGCCATCCCGGAGCTCGGCGCTCGTACCTGAAGCGTACCGGGGACAACGGCATCTCTTTGCCCGGCCGCTTCCGCTACGCTCACCGCGATGCCGCGCCCGCCCCCGACGAGCGGAGCTCGATGCCGGACTGACCTAGGGTCCGGAGGCCAGCTCCCGCAGAATCCGGGCAAGCTCGTCGGCATCGGCGGCCATCGCGGTGGGTCGCAGCTCCGGAGCCAGCGCTTCGGCTTCGGCCCGCGACGAGACCCCGGTGAGCATGAGGATGCTCCGGGCGCCGACGGCCCGCGCGGCCGCGATATCGGTCGCCAGCCCGTCGCCGACGACGATCGCGTCGCGGGGATCCGCACCGACCGCCCCGGCCGCCTCCTCGAGGAGGAGCGGCGCGGGCTTGCCGATGACGACCGGCTCGGAGCCAGCGGCCACCGTCACCGCGGCCACGACGCTCCCGGCTCCCGGTCGAAGGCCGCGCTCGGTGGGATAGACGGGATCCCGGTTGGTGGCGATGTAGCGCGCCCCGGCCCGGATGCAATCGGCCGCCGCGGCTACCCGCATGTAGGTGAGCTGCGGATCGAGGCCCACGATGACGGCCTCGGGGTTGCCGGCGGCGGCCCAACCGCCGAGGCCCTCCTTGGCCATCCGCTCGGCCACGTGGGAGGCGCTCACGACATCGAGCCCCACGTCCCGCAGCTCCCGGTCCAGGCCGGCCGCGCCGACGGTCAGGACGCGCCGCACGGTTGGCTCGCGATCGCGGACATAGAGGGCCGTCGCCCGCGGCGCGGATACGACCCGATCCGCGCTGACCGGGGCGCCCATGGCGGCCAGCCGGGTGACGTAGTCGGCCCGGTAGTGCATCGAGTTGTTGGTCACGTAGACCACGTCGTCGCCGGCCGCCACGCGCTCGGCGAGCAGGGCGGCCACACCGGGCACGGGATCGAGGCCACGGTAGACGACGCCGTCGAGGTCGACGAGGAGGAGCATGGGACTCGATGCTAGCCGGATCGGCGCGGGGTCGGAGCGCAACGCCGCCCGGCAACGCCGCCCGGGGCCGCCCGCCGGCCGATCAGCCGGTAGGATGGGCCGATGCCGACCGAGACCCGATCCGTCGCCGTTCCAGGCGGTTCCCTCCACGTCGTCGTCGATGGCGACGGCCCGCCGATCCTGCTCGTCCACGCCGGGATCGTCGACCTCCGGGCCTGGGATCCACTGGTCCCCCACCTGGTCGAGGCTGGCTACCGGGTCGTCCGGTATGACACCCGGGGCTTCGGCCAGTCCACGACCGACGACGTCGAGTTCTCCAACCGGGCTGACCTCCGGGCCGTGCTCGACGATCTCGGGATATCCCGGGCAGCGATCGTGGGCAATTCACGCGGGGCGATCATCGCCCTCGACACCATCCTCGAGACGCCGGATCGGGCGGTGGCATTCGCCTGGGTCGGAGGCGGAATCAGCGGCTTCGAAGGCAACCTGCCGACGGCCGAGGAGACGGCGATATTCGACCGTGCGGACGAGCTCGAGGCCGGCGATGACGTCGAGGCGCTGGCCGACCTGGAGGTCCAGATCTGGGTCGACGGGATCGGCCAGCCGGCGGGTCGCGCGCCGGCCTGGATCCGCGATGCGGTCCGCGACATGGACCTTCCGTTGCTCAAGAAGGACCGGGTCATGGGCCGGCCGATCCCCTTCGAGCCGCCGGCCGACAAGCGCCTCGGCGACCTCCACGTCCCGCTGCTCATCGTCGTCGGAGCGCTCGACACGACCGGCACACGGGCCTCGGCCGTTCGCCTCGAGGATGCCGTCGCGGGTGCCCGCCGGATCGTCTACTCCGAGGTCGCCCACATGGTCGGGATGGAAGCGCCGGAGCGGCTCGCCGGCGACATCGTGGAGCTGGTCCGGCCCCTCGGCGCCTGGGTGTGACCCGGCGTCACGGTCGCGGCTCGCCGGTCGCGCCGGCGCTGGCACCGGCCGTCTCGACCGATCCCCTCGCCGGGGTGGAACGCGTCTACATCGATGGCTCCAACCTGCTCCACGCCCTCGCCCGCGGCAGCGGCGCGGCGCGCGGTGGGGGCGCGGGCACGGGTGGTGCGCCGTCAGGGCCCGCCGGCGCGGTGATCGGCCGGCTACGGGCCGCCTTCCCGCCGTCGGTCGTGGTGGACCTGATCTTCGACGGCCCCGCCTGGGGCGGCATCAAGGGCCGCCTGGCCACCGGGCTCCGGGTTGCCTATTCCGGGCGGGCAACCGCCGACAGCATCATCGACGAGGGCGTCGCGGCCCAGCTCGCAGCGGACGGGCCGGCGGGGACGTGGGGCATCCTCGTGGTCACCGACGACCGCGGCCTCGGCGACCTCGTCCGGGCAAAGGGCGCGCGGGTCGCCCGGACCGCCTGGCTTGCCGGTCGGATCGGGCACATGACCTCGGAGCCGCCGCGACCGGGTCCCGGGATGCGAGCCCGTGGCGAGGAAGCAACCCGTCGCGGGCCGTCGGCACCGCGACCCAGGGCCGGCACGGAGATCGGCCATCGACGGCCCCTCCGCTCGCTCGACGACTCGGACCGCGATTAGGCTCGACTGCTAGGATTTCGCCGTGATCGAAGCCCTCCAGCAGGCATGGCATTCCTTCCTCCAGGCGATCTCCGGGATCGTCATTCCCGACTGGGGCGCGCTGGTCGGCCTGCTGCCGGTTTTCCTCGTCATCGGGGTGGTCGGGCCGATCGTCAGCCTCCTCGTCCTCGGCTGGTTCATCTACGTCGTCCGGGCGCCGCGAGCGAAGCTGGCGATCATCGAGGGCCCCGCCCCGGCCCAGATCGAGGAAGGGCGTCCGATCTACCCGGCCGGGGAGCCCTACTGCCCCTTCGACCAGCTCGTCTACCCGTTCGGCGCCACGCGCTGCGAGGAGTGCAAGCGCGACCTCCTCGTTCGCTGCCCGAAATGCGCGGCCGGGCGGAACGCGGCCGTTTCCACCTGTGGCAACTGCGGCCTCGTCCTCAGGATCGAGAATCGCGCCCGGGCGATCCAACCGGCGGGCCCGCCGCCCGGAGGCGCCGCCGCCGCGTAAACGCTGACTTCATCCGCACCGCAACCGACCCGGAACCTCGCCGCTGATCCCCGCGTCCCGGAGGCACTCATGGCATCGTTCGCGCAGCTCCTCGTCACGATCGGCACCTTCGTCCTGGCGATCGCCTTTGCCGCTCATGTGGGCCATGCGGTGCTCCTCGCCAATGGGCGACGGGCCGCGGCCGCGCTCGGCTCACTGGCACCCCGACAGGCCCAGCCGGCGTGGGCCGGGGTCGCCTCGGGGTCCTTCATCCAGGCCCGCGCAGCCGCCGTTTCCGCGGCGCCGCGGACGTTCGCCTCGGGCTCGGCCCTCTCGGGCGCCTCGACCTGGCTCACGGTCCTGGCGTTCGCGATGCTCGCCACGTCGATGCTGATCCGGGCCGTCCTCGTCGGGCGAGGGCCCTGGGGCACCCTGTACGAGTACTCGATCGCCTTTGCGACCTCGATCGTCGGCGGCTACCTCGTCCTGGGCCGTCGCTATCCGATCAAGTCGATCGGCTGGGCGCCGCTCGGCGTCGCCCTCGGCATCGCCCTGTACGCGTCGTCGCTGCCGTCCGACATCGAGCCGCTCGTGCCGGCCCTCCACAACGCCCCGCTCCTGACGATCCACGTCGGGATGGCGATGCTGAGCTACGGCATCTTCGCGACCTCGTTCGGGGCCGGCGTCGGCTACCTCATCCAGGGCAAGGACGACCGCTTCCCTTGGCTGCCCGGCCACAAGGTCCTCGACGAGGTCGCCTATCGAGCCGTGATCATCGGCTTCCCGATCTTCGCCACGATGATCATCCTCGGGTCGTGGTGGGCCTCGATCGCCTGGTCCCGCTACTGGGGATGGGATCCAAAGGAGACCGCCGCCCTCGTGACGTGGCTGATCTACGCGATCTACCTCCACGCCCGCAACCAGCGCTCGTGGGCGGGCCGCCCGGCCGCCCTGCTGCTGGTCATCGGCTTCGGGATGGTCCTCGTCACCTATTCGGGGTCGCTCTGGTTCAGCGGGCTGCACGCCTACAGCGGGCTGTAGCCCGGAGCGTGGCCGTCGAGCGCGGCGCGCGACGCCAACGCAGCCAGCTGGGACGGCCGGTACCTTGAGGCGCACATGAGCCTCGTCCTCGAGAACCTGACCAAGCGCTTCGGGCCGATCACGGCCCTCGACGGCATCTCCTTCAGCGTCGAGCGCGGCCAGGTCTTCGGGTTCCTCGGCGCGAACGGCGCCGGCAAGACCACGACGATGCGGATCGTCCTCGACATCCTCCGGGCCGACAGCGGCACGGTCACCTGGGACGGCACGGCCTCGACCGACGTCCCTCGCCGGACCTGGGGCTACCTGCCCGAGGAGCGCGGCCTCTATCCCCGACTCGAGGTCCTCGAGCAGCTCGTCTTCTTCGCCACCCTCTACGCCATCCCGCGGGCCGAGGCCGCAACCCGCGCCCGCGACTGGCTGACCCGCTTCCGAATCCCGGAGTACGAGAAGCGCCGCGCCGAGGAGCTATCCAAGGGCAACCAGCAGAAGGTCCAGCTGATCGCCGCGATCCTCCACGAGCCGGATGTCCTGATCATGGACGAGCCCTTCGTGGGCCTCGATCCGGTCAACGTCTCGCTCCTCAAGGAGGCCTTCGGCGAGATGCGGAAGCGCGGCACGACCCTCATCTTCTCGACCCACCAGATGGAGATGGTCGAGGAGCTGTGCGAGGCGATCGCGATCATCGACCACGGTCGGCTCGTCCTAGGGGGCCCGATTCGGGACGTCAAGCGGGCCAGCGGCCGGCGCGTGGTGCGCCTCGGGGTCGAGAGCCGCGACGGCCTGCCCTGGCTGGCCGACCTCCCGGGCGTCACCGTCGTCCGCTCCGGCCAGGACTATTCCGAGCTCGATGTCCGCGGTCGCGACCCGCAGGAGATCCTGCAGGCCGCCCTTGCCCACGGTGAGCGGGTCACCGACTTCGTCATCGCCGATCCCTCGATCGAGCAGATCTTCATCGAGCAGGTCGGCCGCGCGCCGACCGAGGAGCACCACCTCGCGGAGGCAGGCGCCGACGCCGGCGCTGCCGGGGCGAGCGCATGAAGCCGACACTGGCCGCCAATCTCCACAACATCCTCGCCGTGGCGCGCCGGGAGTTCCTCTTCCGCGGCCGCACCCGGACGTTCCGGATCACGACCGTGCTCCTCGTCGTCGTCGGCATCGCCCTGGCGCTGGCGCCGGTGATCATCCGTTTCGTCGATCGCGGCAGCACCGGCGATCGCATCGAGGTGGCGGTCGGCAGCACGGCCCCGAGCGTGAATGTCCCTGTTGCCCTGAACGCGCTCCTCAATGCGCCGGCGCCGGGTGCCCCGGCGAGCAGCGACTCGCCGCCGGCCTTCCGGGTCGAGGCCACGGACGACATCGATGCCGCCCGTGCCCGCGTGATCGACGGCCAGACGGCCGCCCTCGTCGTCCTCAACCGGACCGCGACCGGCGACCTGGCGTTCACCTACTACTCGAACGACGGCGTCATCTCGCGCCGGGCCGCGCTGGTCCAGCAGGCCCTGAGCTCCATTGCGATCCAGGATCGGCTCAGTCGGGCCGGCATTCCGCCCGGCGACCAGGGGGCGCTCTTCGCCCCGCCGACCTTCACCTCGGTCGCGGCCGACTCGTCCAAGCCGAACCAGGGGACCAACTCCGCGGAAGCCTTCGCAAGCTCGACCGGGATCAGCTTTGCCCTGACGATCCTCCTCTTCATGGCCATCATCCTGTACGGCCAGTGGGTCGCCTTCAGCGTCGCGGAGGAGAAGAACAGCCGGGTCATGGAGGTCGTCCTGGCGGCCGCGACCCCGTTCCAGCTGCTCAGCGGCAAGGTCGTCGGAGTCGGTGGCCTGGCCCTCGTCCAGTACGTGATCGTGCTCGTGCCGGCGGTCGTGGGCGTGCTCCTCCAGGGCCAGATCGCGGGCCTGGTCCTCGGCGCCGGCGGGGGTGGCGTTGCCCTGCCCGCGGGTCTGTCCTTGTCCCTCCTCGCCGTGTTCGGGGTCATGTTCGTCCTCGGGTTCGCGCTGTACGCGGTGCTCTACGCCGGCGCCGCGTCCCTGGTCAGCCGGCAAGAGGACGTCAACCAGATCGTGGCCCCGCTGACGATCATCTCGGTGGCCGGCTACCTCGTCTCGACGTACGCGGGCACGGGCCTCATCCGCATCGACTCGCCGCTCGTGGTGATCATGTCGTTCGTGCCCTTCTTCAGCCCCTACCTGATGCTCACCCGCCTCGGCCAGCACACCGCGTCGCCGCTGGAGGTCGTGGTCGCGATGGTCCTGCTGGCCCTGTTCATTCCCGTGGCCCTGTGGGTCGCCGCCCGGCTGTACCGCTCCGGGGTCCTGCTCTACGGCCAGCGCCCGACGCCGCGGACCCTTATCCGGGCCCTTCGAGGGCAGTAGGGGCGCGGAGAGCGTGGCGGCGAGCGTGGCGGCGAGATGGGCATGCCTGGCGCTCACCATCCTCTCGAGATCGCCGCCACGCCATCGCGGAACGAGGTCGACGCGAACCTCGAGCGCCGGAGCGACTGCCCGGATGCGTGGAGGCGCAATCGGTCGAAGTGACCGCGCTCCAGACGGGAAACCGTCGCGTCGGAGACGCCGGCCAGCCCGGCGACATCACGCTGTCGCAGGCCGACTCGAAGCCTCGCCGCCCGGACTCGCACGCCGAGCCGAATATCCTGCACACGGGAAGTCTCGTCCGCTCGACGCACCCGCCAACTTCCAGAACGCCCGTTCGATATACTGGCCACAAGCCGCGCCCCGATGGAGCTGTGGACAACCAGCGAGCCGCGGTGGACCACCACCCGGGCGACGGTGGACCATCGACCCGCGTTCCGTTGATGAATCCGGGCCGTTTGTGGAAACGAGCCGGTCCAACATGGGTGGGCCGATTTGCCCCGAACCCACTACATGTAGCGGCCCGGGCCAAATCGCAACCCTACATCTTGTGTTTTTGGCTTGACTGGCCACCCCTGGCGCAGTATCGTTCCTGGGTCGCTCGATCGACGCCGTCCAGCCTCCCTTTGGTCGCCACGGGACCAGCTCAGGGCCTCAAAACCCGGTCCCACGGGTGCCCCTTCCGGACCCGAGGCCCACGACAAGATCGGACGCAGGGGCCCTCGAGGCGCAGCTACGACCGGCATCGCCAAGCGGAGCCCGGTCGTCACGGCGGATCGATACCCAACAGATGAAGCGCAGCCGCCGGCCCGGACCCCGCCCAGGACCTCGCCGGCCCCCTGCAAAGAGCTCGCGTCGGCGCGGGAACGGAACCCGGCAACGGGGACGAGCCAACGGCCCGACCCGGGTGGCACCGGGCTCGGACCAGGCCTTCAGTCCGGACCTGGGTGGCACCGGGCACGGGCTGGGCACTCAGACCCGACCTGGGTGGCACCGGAACGGGTAGCAATCATCCCGACCCGATAACCGGATCGGCAGGCAAGGAAGCGGATCCCGCGGCGGCGGTCCCGGCGATGGCCGGCAAGGACGTCGAAGTGGAGAAGGCGAATCACCGACCGGCGCTCAGGCCGCCGGCGGGATGAAGGAGAAAGAACACGATGGCTCGAGCCGATAGCGCGCCCGTTCCCGTGATGCATGAAGGAACCGCCGCATCCACCACCCGTGCCCCGGGCACGAAGGCAACCGGCGCGGGCAAGAGCTCGAGCAAAACCTCCAGGAAGGTTCGCCACCTCGCCGGCGCCTGGGGCGCGAGCTTCGACGGGACGACCGAAGACGGCAACCGAGTCCCCGGCCTCTCCTGGCCGCGCCGGCACACCACGCCGGGCGTCCACCCCTACGACGAGATCGAGTGGGAGTACCGCACGGCCGGCATCTCCAACGAGAGCGGCAAGAGCGTCTTCGAGCAGAAGGACGTCGAGGTTCCCAAGGCCTGGAGCCAGCTCGCCGTGAACGTCGTCGTGAGCAAGTACTTCCGCGGCCATGTCGGGACCCCCGAACGGGAGACGAGCGTCCGCCAGCTCATCGACCGCGTCGTGAACACCATCACCGCCTGGGCCGAGACCCAGCGCTACTTCGCGACCGATGAGGATCGCGGCGCCTTCAAGGCCGAGCTGACCCACCTCATCGTCCACCAGAAGATGGCCTTCAATTCGCCGGTCTGGTTCAACGTCGGCATCGAGGCCAAGCCCCAATGCTCGGCCTGCTTCATCAACTCCGTCGAGGACTCGATGTCCTCGATCATGGACCTCGCCAAGACGGAGGCGATGCTCTTCAAGTACGGCAGCGGCGCCGGCAGCAACCTCTCCCCCATCCGCTCGAGCCGCGAGCGCATGACCGGCGGCGGAACCGCGAGCGGCCCCGTCAGCTTCATGAAGGGCTACGACGCCTTCGCCGGCGTTGTGAAGTCCGGCGGCAAGACCCGCCGCGCGGCCAAGATGGTCATCCTCGACGCCGACCACCCGGACGTCCTCGACTTCATCGATTCAAAGATGCTCGAGGAGAAGAAGGCCTGGGCCCTGATCGAGCAGGGCTACGATCCCAGCTTCACCGGCGAGGCCTACGGCAGCGTCTACTTCCAGAACGCCAACCACAGCGTCCGGGTGACCGACGACTTCATGCGGGCGGTCGAGAACGACGGCGAGTGGACGACCCATGCGGTCGTCGACGGTGCCCCGATGGGCACGTACAAGGCCCGCGACATCTTCCGCCGCATGGCCGACGCCGCCCACCTCTGCGGCGACCCGGGCATCCAGTACGACTCCACCATCAACGACTGGCACACGTCCGCGAACACGGATCGGATCTACGCCTCCAACCCGTGCTCGGAGTACATGTTCCTCAACGACACGGCCTGCAACCTCGCCTCGCTGAACCTGATGAAGTTCGTCGACGAGGACGGCGAATTCAACGTCGCGGACTATCGCTACGCGGCGGCCCTGACGCTGACTGCCCAGGAGATCCTGGTCGACAACGCCTCGTACCCGACCCCTCGGATCGAGGAGAACAGCCACAAGTTCCGGCCACTCGGCCTGGGCTACGCCAACCTCGGCGCGCTCCTCATGAGCCGCGGCCTGGCCTACGACTCCGATGAGGGCCGCAACTTCGCCGCTGCCCTGACGGCGATCATGCACGGCGAGGCCTACCGCCAGTCGAGCGTCATCGCTCGCGACCACGGCGGCCCGTTCCTCATGTACGACGAGAACCGCTCGCCGTTCATCCGGGTCATCCGCAAGCACCGCGACGCCTCGTACGGGATCCCGAGCCCCGGCGTGCCGGCGGACGTCCAGACGGCCGCCCGGACGGTCTTCGACGAGGCCCTCGAGCTCGGCGAGCAGTACGGCTACCGGAACGCCCAGGTGACCGTGCTGGCCCCCACCGGGACCATCGCCTTCATGATGGATTGCGATACCACCGGCGTGGAGCCGGACATCGCCCTCATCAAGTACAAGAAGCTCGTCGGGGAGGGCTTCCTGAAGATCGTCAACCAGACGGTCCCGGCGGCCCTCCGCAAGCTCGGCTACTCGCCCGATGAGGTCGAGGGGATCCTCGCCTACCTGACCGAGCACGAGACGATCGAGGGGGCGCCCGGGTTGAAGATCGAGCACCTGCCGGTCTTCGACTGCGCCTTCAAGCCCCAGAACGGCGTGCGGTCCATCCACTACATGGGCCACATCCGGATGATGGGCGCGATCCAGCCGTTCATCTCCGGCGCCATCAGCAAGACCGTCAACATGCCGGAGGCGGCCACGGCCGACGAGATCGAGCAGGTCTACCTCGAGGGCTGGAAGAAGGGCCTCAAGGCCATCGCGATCTACCGCGATAACAGCAAGCGATCGCAGCCGCTCAGCACGGGCAAGAAGAAGGACGGCGACGTCGTCGTGGACGTCGACAGCGCGATCGTCGAGGACCTCAAGCGCCAGCTGGCGATCGCCCAGGCCGAGGCGGTCAAGCCGCACCGGCGCCGGCTCCCAGCTGAGCGGTCGGCGGTCACCCATCGCTTCGATATCGGGGGCCACGAGGGCTACATCACCGTCGGGCTCTACCCCGATGGCCAGCCCGGCGAGATCTTCCTGAAGATGGCCAAGGAGGGGTCCACGGTCTCGGGCTTGATGGACACCTTTGCGACCACCGTCAGCGTGGCGCTCCAGTACGGCGTGCCGCTCAAGGACCTCGTCAACAAGTTCGCCCACGTTCGGTTCGAGCCGAGCGGGTTCACGGGCAATGCCGAGATCCCGATCGCCAAGTCGCTGGTGGATTACATCTTCCGGTGGCTCGGAAGCCGGTTCCTCTCCGAGGACGACAAGGCCAACCTGGGGCTGATCGATCGGTCCTCGTACGAGGCCCAGCCCATCGGGTTCGGTGCCTCGGCACCTGCCACTCCGGCGCCGGGACAACCGCCTGCGGCGGGTCCTAATGGCGCCGTCGGGCAGGCGCCTGCGGCCCCGACCCCTAAGAACGGTGACGCGACGAGGCCGGCGAGCGATGAGCCCAAGGCCAGCTCGGTCGCCACCGGTGTCGGGGCGGCTGAGGGCACGAATCCGTCGGAGCTCACGGTCATTGCCACCAATGGGAATGGGCACGCTGCGAACGGCAACGGGAAGACGACGAACGGAAACGGGGGCGGTGGGGTTTCGCTGTCCTTCGGGAACGTGAAGGTCGCGTTCGCGACCCAGGGTGACGCCCCGTCCTGCATGGACTGCGGCGCGATCATGGTTCGGAACGGGTCCTGCTACAAGTGCCTGAACTGCGGGAGCACGAGCGGCTGCAGCTGATATCAGCACGGACAGACGGGGGTCGTACCCGCCACCGAGGGCCCCAATGTCAACCGGCGATCCCCCCATTCGATTCGACCGTTTTCCGGCCTCGGCCATCTTTCCGGGGCATCCCGGCTACGACGAGCACCGCATCTCGTTCAACGGGATCCTCGACCGGCGCCCGGCCGTAATCGTTCCGTGCAGCTCGACCGGCGACGTCGTCGTCGCGGTTCGGGCCGCCCGGGCCGGGGGCCTGCCGATCGCGGTCCGGGGCGGAGGGCACAGCGTTGCCGGGCACGGCATCGCGGACGATGCGCTCGTCGTGTCGCTATCGGGGATGCGGGCGGTCGAGGTCGATGCGGTTGACCGCATCGCGCGAGCCGGCGGCGGCGCCCTGTGGGAGGACCTCGATGGCGCCACCGTTCCGCACGGCCTCGCGGTCACGGGCGGGACGTTCATCGACACCGGCATCGGCGGACTGACGCTCGGCGGCGGGCTCGGCTTCCTGTTGCCGATCGCCGGTCTGACGTGCGACAACCTCGTCGAGGCCGAGGTGGTGACGGCCGACGGCTCGATCGTGATCGCGGGACCCGGCGGCGACGAGGAGTTGCTCTGGGCTCTCCGTGGCGGCGGGGGCAACTTCGGCGTGGTCACCCAGTTCAGCTACCGGCTCACCCCGCTCCGGCCGCTCAGCGGGGGAACGATCCGCTTCGCCGCCGATCAGGCTCGCGACGTGTTTGCCGCCGTCCAGGCCATGATGGCCGAGTACCCGACGTCGATGCTGCCGACAATCGGCATTCGTCGCGACCCGGAGCGCGGCTTCGTGACGGTCTCGATGATCATCGGGATCGTCGACGGCAGCGAGCCCGATGCCGTCCTCGCCGCGCTCCGGAGCCTGCCGCTTCTCGAGGACGATGTGCGGCCACTGACGTACGGCGAGCTGCAGGGCCTGGCCGGGATCTTGCCGTTCGGTCTGCGCCACTACTGGAAGGGCCATTTCCTCGCCGATATGGACGCCGAACTGTTTGCCAGCCTGGTCGATCTCATGGCCGCAGACGACTCGCTGGGCTTTGCGTTCATCCTCATCGAGGGGATCGTTGGAGCCGGACGCGAGGAGCCGGCAGGGGGTGCCGCCTTCGGACAGCGGGCCGCCCGCTGGAACGCGAGTGCACTGGCGATCTGGGAGTCGCCTGCGGACGACGCGACGGCGGTCGGCTGGGCTCGACGCGTCGCCGACACCCTGGCGCCCGCGTCACTGACCGGCGGGGGCTACGTCAACTACTCGCCCGTCGACGAGACGGCCGAGCGCGTTCGCGCGACCTACGGTTCGGAGCGCTACGAGCGCCTGGTCGCGGTCAAGCGCCGCTACGACCCGGACAACGTCTTTCGCTTCAACCACAACATCCCGCCCATCTGAGCGGGCACGTCGGCGCGGTACGTCAGCTCGTCAGCTCGAACACCGGACGGGTGACGGCCGCGCGCGCGGGGTCGCTGAAGATCTCGGGGGCGACGGAGCCGAAGAGGACCTTGGCAAAGCCGCGGCCGAACCAGGGGAAATGGGCGATGTATTTCGGCAGGGTCGTCGAGAAGAAGGTCACGGCCGCGGCGTTGTCGAGCTGGTCGGCGTGGACATGCTCGTTCTTGCCATGGATCCGGACATACGCCTCGCCGGCGGCGCGGAGGTTCTTGACCCAATGGACGTCGCCGTACGCGCCGATCACGTAGCGACGGCCTTCGATCTCCGCCACGGCGACAGCCGCGGTTCGGGGCTCACCACTGGTTCGGCCTCGGACGGTCAGCAGGACGTTCGGGCCCATGGGCATGTTGGCCCGCAGCAGCCGGCGGGTGAGAGGGTTCGAGAGGCGGATGAAGGCTGGCACGCGGACCAGCGGGCGGGTGGTTTGGTTGGTCATCGGAATCCTCGGTCACGTTGCACGGGCTTGTGCTCGTCACCTTGTTGACGGAACCTGACCGGAGAAACGTGACCGATGCCTGACCGCGACGA
Source organism: Chloroflexota bacterium (assembly GCA_041691215.1). Lineage (GTDB taxonomy): Bacteria > Chloroflexota > Limnocylindria > Limnocylindrales > CSP1-4 > UBA5189. The sequence goes on along the minus strand of JBEPVB010000005.1, from coordinate 15,222 downwards.
CCTGGCCGTTCGCTTCGAGACCCACCGCGCACACCTGCGCGCAGTTGCCTACCGGATGCTGGGCTCGCTCGACGAGGCCGAGGACGTGGTCCAGGACGCGTGGCTGCGAGCGAGTCGGACCGACACCTCCAAAGTCGAGAGCCTCGGCGGGTGGCTGACGACGATCGTCGCCCGGCTGTCCCTCGATCGCCTCCGCACACGACGATCGCGCCGCGAGGACCCCATCGACCTCGCCGTGCCGGATCCGATCCTCTCGAGCGTCGATGCCATCGACCCGGAGCAGGAGGCGATGCTGGCCGACTCCGTCGGGCTGGCGATGCTCATCGTCCTCGAGACGCTGTCGCCGGCCGAGCGGCTGGCCTTCGTCCTCCACGACACCTTCGGGCTGCCGTTCGAGCAGATCGCCCCGATCGTCGGGCGGACGCTGACGGCGACGCGGCAGCTGGCGAGCCGCGGTCGGCGGCGGGTCCGTGGCGCGACCTTGTCAGCGGACGTGCCGCTCCGCCGCCAGTGGGAGCTCGTGGATGCGTTCCTGGCAGCGTCGCGGGATGGGGATCTCGGCGCGCTCGTCCAGGTCCTCGACCCCGACGTGCTCGTCCGCGCCGACGCCGGCGCGGGGACGACACCGCTCGGGCGGACCCGGAGCATCCGTGGCGCAGACGCGGTTGCGCAGCAGGCGATGGCCTTCCGGCATCTGGCACCGGGCGCCCGCCGCGTGCTGGTGAACGGCGGCGCGGGCTTCGTTGTCTTCGCCGGCGATCGACCCTACGCGGTCGTCGGCTTCGGCTTCAACCGCTCCTCGATCACGGAGATCGACTTCCTCCTCGATCCGGAGCGGCTTGCTCGGCTCGACCTGTCGGTGGCATCACCCGGGACGTAGCGCGGGCTCAGTCGACGCGCGGCGAGGCGGCACGGTCGGAGGGTGCCGCTGGTCCCCTCCCGTTCGTGACCTCTGGCAGTGCTCCGCGCGAGCGCGAGCGCCCACGATGACATCGAGCTCGACGACCGACTCGGGGAAGATCCGAGCGGCGCACCGGGCTCGAGCGGAAGGAACGTTTCAATGGACAAGGCAAAGGGACTCGCAGCCCTACGCATCCTCCTCGGCGCCGGCTTCCTCTATGCCGGGCTCGAGAAGGTCTTCGATTTCGCCGGTTCGGGCAAGCCCTTCACAGCGGTCGGTTTCCTGAAGTTCGGCACGAACGGCAGCCTCCCGGGCTCCGACCCCAAGGCGATCGTCAACCCGACACACGACTTCTGGGTCTCGCTTGCCGGGAACCCGGGCCTCGTCAGCGTCATCAACACGCTTGTCGTGGTCGGTGAGATCGGGATTGGGATCGCCCTCATCCTCGGCTTCGCGACCCGCTTCGCCGGCGTCGCCGGCTTCCTGATGATGACCTTCATCAGCGTCGCCGCCTGGAGCTTCGCCTTCGGGCCGCTCAACGAGACCGTCCTCTACGCCGTGGTCGCCCTCTACGTCGCTTACGCCCACGCGGGCCTCAGCTACGGGATCGACGCGATCATCGAGCGGACTGAGATGGTCACCCAGCGGCCTGCGCTCCACTACGTGCTCGGGTAACCACCCGGTCCCTTCCGGCCGGCGACGGCCCGGACGCACCCTGAACCAGCAGACTCCATCGGGTCTGCTGGTTCTTTCTGCTGCCGGCCGTCTCGCGGGAGTGGCCGCGCCACGTCCCGTGCAGGGGCGATACCGTGGGACCGTGGCAGGTACGAGCATTCGCGACCGGATCCTTCTTTACCGGGCGCGGGTCATGCACCTCGACCGCAAGCTCGGTAGCGGCTCCCTTGCGATTGCCGCCTGGGGCGGCCTCCAGGATTCCGTGCCGCGCGCTGGCGTCATCTCGCTGCACGCCCGAGTTGAGGAGACGGGACCGGGGTCGTGGGAGGACCCGTCCCTGGCCCAGATCTGGTTCCGCGGCGGGGCCGACTACATCGTCCCGCGGGCTGACGCCGGGATCTTCACCCTCGGCTCGTATCCGCGCGATTCCGAGCGTGGCGCGACGATCGAACGACTGGCGGACGCGGTGCATCGCGCCGCGGCCGGCCGGACGCTCAAGGTCGGCGAGATCTCGGCGCTGCTGGGGCTCGAGCGCGCGACGACCATCCGCGCGTCGGCCCTGTCCGGTCGGGTCCACATCCGCTGGGATGCGAGCAGCATCTGGCTCATCCCGGTCGCGCGCCCGGACATCGACGTCGAGGATGCGCGCTGCGAGCTCGCCCGTCGCTTTCTGCACTGGCTCGGGCCGGCCACGAAGGCCGACCTCGCCCGCTGGACCGGCGTCCCGCCACGCGACGCGGCCATCACCTGGGAATCGATCGAGCAGGAGCTGGCCCCGGTCGAGGTCAGTGGCGAGCGGCGGTTCATGCTCGCCGCCGACATCGATGCCCTCGAGCACGCCGAGCCGGTCAGCGGCGTCCGGCTCCTGGCGATGGACGACCCGTACACGAAGCTCGACCGTGAGCTGCTGGTCCCCGACCCCGACCTGCGCCTGATGGCCCTGCCGAAGGCCGGCCACTCGCCGGGCTACATCCCCGGGTCCGTGCTGGTCAACGGCAGGATCGTGGGCGGTTGGCAGCGCCAGGGGCGGAAGGTCACGATCCATCCGTTCCCGGGCTTCAGGCCAGGTGTGAGCGCGCGCGAGGCGATCGAGCGCGAGGCGCTATCGATGCCGATCGCCGGTCCGCCTGGTCCAACTGTCGCCTGGCAGCCCGCGAGGCGATTGCCCGGTTTCGCAGCCTCCGACGAGGATGCGGGATGGCACGTCGACTCGGGTAGCGAGACCGAACCCGATTGACCAGCGAGCGACCCTGACCGCCTCCTCACCCACGCAGGTTCGGCGGCCGCCTAGACTTCGGCTCTAACCAGCGGAGGAGCGCGTGAGCATGTTCGAGGTCGGCGTCGTGCTCAACACGGGGCAGTGGGGACCCGAACGGACAGTCGCCCATTGGAGCGAGCTGCGAGCGATGGCGCTCCGGGCGGAGGCGCTCGGGTTCGACACGGTCTGGACGCCTGACGAGCTGCTGTGGCTGCCCAAGGAGAAGCCGCCGATCGGGTTCTGGGAGGGCGTCGCGATGGCCGGCGCAGTCGCGGCGGTGACGTCGCGAATCAAGGTCGGGACCTGGGTCCTGTCGGCCCTCCACCGCAATGCGGGCATCACTGCCAAGGCCGTCGAGACCCTCGACGAGATCAGCGGCGGGCGATTCGTGCTCGGGCTCGGGTCGGGCCATGCCGGGAACCAGGCCCACGCGTTCGGGCTGCCCGAGGACAAGGTCTTCGCCCGCTTCGAGGAGGCACTCCAGGTCATCGTCCCGCTCCTGCGTGAAGGCCACGCCGAGTTCGCGGGGACGTGGCACGCGGCGCGCGGCCTGCTGCAGCTGCCGCAGGGCCCGCGGCCGGGGCGGATCCCGATCATGCTCGGCGTCCACGGGCCCAAAGGCCAGCGGCTCGCCGCGCAGTACGCCGATATCTGGAGCTGCTATGCCGAAGAGAAGAGCGACATGTCCGAGCTCGGTCCGCGGCTCGTCACGCTCGAGGCCGCCTGCGTGGACGTCGGGCGCGACCCGGCGACCATCGGCCGATCGGCCGGACTCCTGGTCAAGCCGCTCGAATCCGAACCGGATCCGACCGGTGAGCATCTGACGGGCTCGCCGGAGCGGATCGCCGACGCTGTCCGGACCTTCCGAGCAGGCGGCTTCACGCAGGTCGAGCTGCTCCCCACGCCGGCCTCGGTCGAGGCCCTGGAGGCCCTCGCGCCGGTGCTCGAGCTCCTTCGCGCGGACGAGCCCTGAGGGCCGCGGCACTCAGCAGCCGAAGGCGAACCAGCACAACGCGTTGCGCAGCCGCTGGTCGTCGAGCACGAGCGCTCGGATCTCCTGGGGAAGCTGGGCACGCTGCCACCGGCACTCCAAGCGGCCGGCCTCCACGCGGTCGCGATCAGGTGCTGCCGCCCACACGGCCTTGATCGCGTAGGCCGCGGCACCAAGCTGGTGGGCCGCCACGTGGCCCACCGCCGCGGCCTGGCCGGCAGCGTAGGCGGCGTGGCGGGCTGCCCCACCCAGATCCCGGGCCGCCGCGTTGGCATGGCCGGCCGCGGTGCGGGCCTCTGCCCAGGTGATCTCCCCGCGCGCCCAGGCCCGCCCGAGGTCGATCGCCCGACGTGGACGGTCGTCGTTCGGCCGTGCCTCCTCGAAGTAGTGCTGTACGTGGTCCGCGCAGTCAGCCGCCCACTCGGCGAGTCGACGATGGTCGTCGTCCTGGAGGGTCCCGCCCCGACGCACCGTGATGAACCGCCGATCCCGGACCTTGGCGAGGATCACCTTTCGGCTCGGGGGAGCTGTTCGGCAACCCCGGCAAACGCAAGGCCGAGCCCGCCAAGGACCAGCAGCGTGGGGTACGGGACGCCGATCCGGCGCGCGATGTCGTAGAGGATCGCGATGACGACGAGGATCGCCAGGATCGCGGTCAGCAGCTCCATTGGGGGAAAGCCTAGCGGCCGACCGGCATCGGCGACGATCGGAGCCGGTGGTGCAGGACTATCCTCAACGCGATGGCTTCCCAGGAGCCGATGTCGGAGAGGCCCGAGCCTCGGAACGAGGAGTTCTGGCGCGGGATCCTGTTAGGAACGGATCCGCGCTACAGGGACACCCGACGGCTGCTCAAGCACCTGCCCACGTCGCCGCGTTGCAAGTTCTGCGCGGCGCCCTTCAAGGGTGCCTTCGTCCCGCTCATGCGGGCCCAGGGACGGACTCCCTGGCACCGGAACCCGAACTACTGCGGCTTCTGCTTCAAGGTCATGGAGGACGAGTTCGGCGGCGCGGAGATCGAGTGCTCGCTGCTCTTCGCGGACGTGCGCGGCTCCACGACCTTGGCGGAACGGATGCCGGCGACCGAGTTCCGAAAGCTCATGGAGCGCTTCTTTCGGACCGCGACGGACATCCTCATCGAGATGGACGGCATCATCGACAAGTACGTCGGTGACGAGGTCGTGGCGATCTTCATTCCGGCCCTCATCGACGATGGTCACGCGGCGCGGGCACTCGCCTCTGCCCGGGCGATCCTTAGCGCGACAGGTCATGGCGACCCCGGGGGTCCGTGGCTGCCCGTCGGAGCCGGCGTCGCTACCGGGATCGCCTACGTCGGGGCGGTCGGCAGCGGAGCGCACACCGAGTTCACCGCGCTCGGCGACATCGTCAACACGGCGGCGCGGCTGGCGTCCGTCGCGGGTGCCGGCGAGATCCTCGTCACGATGCCGGCGGCCGAGGGCGCCGAGCTCGACGTCTCCGATCTGGAACGTCGAACGCTCGATCTCAAGGGCAAAAGCGTCCAGGTCGACGTTGCCGTCGTCCGCGCCACCAGCTGAGGCGTCAGGGGGTCGCGCCACACGTCCAATCAAGGGTCCCGACCAGGTCCATCGGCGGCCCGGTCACGTCGGCGTCGACCCTGGTTTGGAGCTTCGAGAACCTGATGGATCCCCGGGCGCCGCTGAAGCTCGTCACGAGAACCGACGATGGGCCCGCCTCCATCGACGTCACGGAGAGCCCCTTCCCCGTGACCACCGTGGGGCTGATGGTGATCCGCACGAGCACGCCGTCGCTTCGTGGGCTCGTGTCCATCCACCGCTCGCCGCGGTTCACGTAGATCGCGACGAAGGCAGGGTCCTCGGTGTCGAGACGCGTCGTGTTCGCGTCACTCTCGACCTGAAAGTCCGTCGCGCTTGCCACGTTCAGGCAGTTCGCCGTACCCGTTGCGGTGGCGCTGATGGGCGAGGTGAGATGCATCGTGATCGAGCCCGTGGAGGGCTGAAGCGGCTCACGGCTGGGACCCAGGCCCTGCCCCGCGAGCAGGCCGATCGCGGCGGTCATCGCGATCAGCGCGCCGCTCCTGATGAGGCGGCGTGACCGGGCCAGGACTGCGATCACCCCGGCGACGAGGAGGAGGAGGCCCGCCCCGGCGCTCACCAGAAACGAAATTCCCGTCGTGGCCTGCCAGTACCGCCAGTCGACGTACGCGCCGGCGACCGCGCCTGCGAGCAGGACGACGGCGAGGAGTGCGATGGCAGGCAGCCGGCGGAGGCGGGTTGGAGGGGGCGGGCTCGTGGTCATGGGTTCCTCATGGCTCGGGCGTCGTTGGGGCCTGCCAATGGTCGCTCGCCCGCTGAATCCCCTGACGCCTCAGAACCGAACCCGTGACGTCATGACCAGCCTGCGCATCTGCGACAGTCGCTGGATGGGTAACAGCTGGCCCAAACGTGACCATGCCCTGGCCATTCTGCCGGGCCTGACCCAGACCATCTTCGCCTCACCGGTCGTGGGCGCGGCGGCACGTTGGTTCCGCGAGGACCATTCCGGCGCCTGACTCGCCCGGGGGCATTACGTTATGGGTTCGCCCTCAGGCAATGGCTTCGGGTGGCTCTGACCCGCATCCTGCCACGCCTGTCTGGCCGCCCGGCTGCCGTCCGGCCAAGGCGCCCCGGGCCGGGCGATCCCGAAGCCCTGGGCCAGGATCGGGAAACCGGTCTCGGTCAGCACGGCGACATCGCTGCCGCCTCCACGCCCTCCGCACGAGGGTCGCGCCGATCTCGGTGGTGAAGTCATTGATGGCTCGCAGGAAGGCCTGCAGGGTCTGGCGATTGCGGATGCCCCGGATCAGGTAGGCATCGTGCTTCACGAAGGCGGGCTGGAGCTCGATCACGTGACGCATCGAGGCAAAGCCAGCGCCGGCATGGTCCACCGCGAACCGAATCCCGAGGCGGATGTAGGGGACCATGGCCCGCCGGAGCGCGCGGTAGTCGTGAACGGGCCTCCTCCTCGGTGAGCTCGACCACGAGGGTAGACGGCTCGGCGGCGGCGATCGCCGCCTCGACGGCCGGGCGGGCGAGATACCGGGAGCTGACATTCAACGAGAGAAAGGTCCCCTCCGGCAGACCGGACGCCATCGCTACGGCGATGATCCTGTGGATCGCGAGGGCCTGGAGCTCCGCCCCAAGCCGTCCATCCAAGCCAAACTGGCCCATCCGGGCAACAAGACCCCGACGCCCATCGCTCATCGCCGCCGCTGGGCGTGCTCGTCAACGCCCGGTCTCTCGGCGACCGGCGTAACTCGGGCCCGCACCCGGCGTCAGAGTGGCGACCAGTCGCACCGAGGAGCGCACCTTGCCGAGCATCGAGGCGTCGAGCCGCATGGCGCGGGCCATTCAATGGACCGCTCGTCGTCGATTCGCTGGCCCGCTCAGCTGGGGGCTCCTGTCCGGCCTCACCCTGGGCCCGCTCCTATTCGGCGCCGCGATCCCCGGCTACGTGATCGGCCGGGCCGGCGGCGGCCGGGAGCGCGTCCTGCTCTGGATCGTGGGCATGCTCCTCGGCATCACCCTGTTGATCGGCTGGATCATCGCGAGCTCGGCCAATCCCACATGCCATAGCTGCGTCGACAGCGTGATCATCCTGCCGTTCACCTCGATGTACGTCGTTATCCCCTACGGGGTCGGCCACTGGCTCGGCCGGCGAGCCTGGCGCCAAGCGCAGCCCTCACGCCCCTAGCGGACGCCGCGGAGCAGATCGGACCACCTCAGGCCAGGCTGAAGACGCGGCTGGTCTTGAGCTCCATGTCCTCGAGCTCCGTGGTCGTCCGGACCGCGTAGCTGGCGAGCTCGACGAGCTCGGCGCTCGGCAGGTAGCGCCGGCCTGGGTCGCCGATCAGGATGGTCACCCCGAGTTCGTTGGCCCGGCGGACCCATGGCTGGATGCGATCCGCGAGTCCGGCCTCGTACCAGGTGTCGCCGGCCAGGATCACCTCGACATCGGGCGGCTCGTCGTCGAGGACGTCCCGCCGGGTCGTGGCCACGCGAACGCGGTTGGCTCGGGCGTTGATCTTCGTGGCCGCAGCCGCGAAGGGATCGATGTCGGCACCAGTCGCCTCGGCGGCCCCGGCCAACATGGCCGCGATCCCCACGAGGCCGGAGCCCGCACCGAGATCGAGGACGCGCTTTCCGGCCACTGCCTCCGGGCGCTCGCGGAGATAGCGCCCCAGCGCGAGGCCGCCGCCCCAGGCGAAGGCCCAGTACGGCAGCGGGGCATCCGGATCCCTGGTCTCGATCTGGATCGCTCGCCAGAGTGGCAGGACCTCGTCGGCAAGGTGGAGCCGAACCTCCTCGAGGCCCGGGACGGGCCGCAGGCGGGTGTGGCGCAGGACGAACGCACGGCGAGAGTCGGCCATGCGTCAGGCGATCCGGGCGTCCGTGGCGTCGTCCGGCGTGCCACCGTAGTAGCGCCGCAGGACGCCTTGAAAGAGCGGCTCGTCGGGCGCGGCGCGGTGGAACAGGGTCATGCTCGAGCGGAGCTTCACCGCGTCGATGCCGCCGAGGATTGCCTCCGCGCTCGGGCCATCGGCCGCCAGCACGAGCCCGGCACACTCCCGGAGCCGCGCGCCGAGGACCGGATGGGCGAGGTAGGCGCGCGCCTCGTCCAGGGACGTGATGGCATATCGCCGGGACATGCCGCTCAGGCCGAGCCCCGCGACCTGCGGAAAGACGAACCACATCCAGTGGCTCGTCTTGCGCCCACGGCGCAGCTCCTCGAGGACGTCGCCGTAGACGGGTGCCTGCGCCAGGACGAACCGTTCGAGGTCGTATGCCACGAACGAATTGTGCAACCCGCGTCGGCCGACGGGCGACTCGGCCAGGAATCGTGGCGAGCCGCTCGAAGCCAGGCTCCAGACTAGGCGGGTCCGGGTTCCACGCCCGACGGCACGCTCCCCTCGTCGTCCATCTCGAACGTCTCCCGCATGGGCGCCTCGCGCAGGAACAGGACGCAGACCGCAGCCACGAGGGCGGCCACGATGCTGACCCAGAAGGTCGAGGCGATGCCGATCGAGATCGACTCATGGATGGCCTTGACGATGCCGGCAATGAGCGGCTCGACCAGGGGTCGGAAGGCCTCCGGGGTCGCCGCCAGGATCCGGGCTCCGAGATCGCCGGTGCCGGTGATATCGAGCTGGCCGCCGGTCCCGAACTGGCTCACCGAGGCCGCCGGCACGCCGGCGGCGACCAGCCGGGCCGGGAGATCCGAGGCCAGCTTGTCGGCCAGGACCGTGCCGGCGATCGTCAGCCCGATCGTCCCGCCGATCTGCTGGAAGAAGGTCAGGCTGCTCGTCGCGACGCCGATGACCTTTGGCGCCACGGCGTTCTGGACGATAAGGGTGAAGACAGCGAACGACGGCCCGATGCCGAGGCCCACGACGACCATCCAGAGCCACAGTACCGGGCGGTTCGTGTCCGCTCGGAGATTGGTCATGAGGTAGAGGCCCGCCGCGAGGACCAGCATCGAGCCGAAGATCAAGGCCTTGTAATGGTGGGTCCGGGCCACGATCTGGCCGGAAGCCGTGGCGCTGACGATCAGGGCTACCAGCAGCGGCAGGAGGTTGTAGCCGGATTCGGTTGCGCTCGCCCCGGCGACCACCTGGAACCAGCGGGGCAGGAAGATGATCGCCCCGAAGAAGCCGAACGCCGCCAGGAACATCGCGGCGACGGAGACGGTGAACGACCGGATCCGGAAGAGCTCGAGGCGGACGATCGGCTCGGCGGCGCGCGATTCGATCCAGACGAAGATCGCGCCGATGACGAGCCCGAGAAGGATGAGGCCTCCGACGGCCGGGTCGGTCCACTGGCCTGTCTGCTTGTTGGTCAGGCCGATGAGGAACGGCGTGATTGCGGCGGTGAAGACGACCGCCCCGAGGTAGTCGATATTCCGCGCCGCGTCGGGCCGCCGGATCGGCGGCAGGAGGCGCCACAGGATCACCAGCGAGATCAGCCCGATCGGGACGTTCACGTAGAAGATCCAGTGCCAGCTGAAGTTGTCGGTGATGAGGCCGCCGATGCCCGGGCCGAGCAGCGACGAGAGGCCGAAGACGGCGCCGAAGAGGCCCAGGTACTTGCCCCGCTCGGCCGGCGTGTAGAGGTCCGCGACGACCGCTAGGGCAAGGGGGAAGACCGCCCCGCCGCCGAGGCCCTGGATGCCCCGGAAGAGGATGAACTGCCACATCTCCTGGCTCAGGCCCGCCAGGACCGAGCCGATCAGGAACAGGCTGACCGCGAAGATGAAGATCGGGCGACGCCCGAACAGGTCGGAGAGCTTGCCGTAGATCGGACCGCTGACCGTCGAGGTCAGGAGGTAGATCGTGACCGCCCAGGTATAGAGCTTGTCGCCGTGGAGGTCGGTGACGATCCTCGGCAGGGCCGTCCCGACGACGGTCTGGTCCAGGGCGAAGAGGAACATCGCCAGGAGGATCGCGCCGAGGATCTCGAGCTTGGCTCGGGGCGACAGGTTCGAGACCGGGATTTCGGCAAGCGCCGCCTGGGACATGGAAGAAACCTCGCGAGCTGATTGGGCAGGACGCAGGCGCAGAGGCCTCCGCGGAGTATGGCGGTTCCCCGGAAGATCGGGCTACCGTTCCAGGGTGACGAGACGATTGCGGATCACCACCGAGGAGCGGCGGGCAAGGCTCGGGGCGCGCCACCACCTCGCGGGCGGGACCGCGGCCGCGTCGGCGATCGAGGCGTCGAACGACATCGTCGGCTTCCACGGCACGGACCCCGCGTCCGTCTACCTCGCCGCCTGGGCCCGCGTCCGCGAATTCCGGACCGGGACCCTCGAAAGCGCCCTCTACGACGAGCGGTCCCTCCTCAAGATCCTGGCCATGCGCCGGACGATGTTCGTGGTGCCGGTCCCGCTGGCCGCGATCATGCAGGCGGCCTGCACCGACTCGATCGCTCGCGGCGAGCGGGCGCGGCTGGTGAGGATGATCGAGGGTGCCGGCATCGCCGAACAGGGCCAGCCGTGGCTCGCCGCGGTCGAGGCCGAGACGCTCGACGTCCTGTATCGACTTGGCGAGGCCACTGCTGCCGACCTGACCAGGGAGGTGGCCGGCTTGCGCGAGCAGATCTCGTTCGGCGCCGGCCGGACGTGGCAGGGCACGGTCGGCGTCTCGACCCGCCTCCTGTTCCTCCTGTCCGCCGAGGGGCGGATCATCCGCGGCCGTCCGAAGGGGTCGCTGGTCAGCAGCCTCTATCGCTGGGTCCCGATCGACGCCTGGGTGGACGGTGGCCTGCCGACGATCCCCAGGGACGAGGCCCAGGCGGAGCTCGTCCGGCGCTGGCTGGCCGCCTACGGACCCGGCACCAGGCGTGACGTCCAGTGGTGGACGGGCTGGACCGTGGCCGAGACCGTCCGCGCCCTCGCGGCGATCAAGGCCATCGAGGTCGATCTCGACGACGGGGCGACCGGCTACGTCCTGCCGGACGACATCGAGCCTGCGCCGGCCGGCCGCAACGCATGGGTTGCGTTCCTGCCCGGCCTGGACGCGACGACGATGGGCTGGAACGAGCGGGCCTTCTATCTCGGGCCACACAAGGAGAAGGTCTTCGACACCAACGGCAACGCGGGTCCCACGATCTGGCTCGACGGCCGGATCGTCGGCGGCTGGGCCCAGCGGCGGAGCGGCGAAGTCGCCCTCAAGGTTCTCGACGATGTCGGCGCCGAGGCAGGACAGCAGATCGAAGCGAGGGCCGCTGACCTCCGGGCCTGGCTCGGGGACTTGCGCTTCATCCCCCGCTTCCGGACGCCGATCGAGCGGGAGCTGAGTAGCTGAAACGCCGGTGGCATCGACAGGACTGTGATTCCGGATCGAATTGGACTACCTTCTGACGGAACCGCGCTGTCAGGCACGGAGCGACGGTTGTTGAATCCGGGGATCGCAGTAGGCGTTCGTGGGAGGAGACGACGATGACGTCGAAGTTCGGCTACCCGATCAGCCGCCGCAGGTTCCTCGCCGGGTCGGCCGCCGGCGGAGCGGCCCTCATGGCCGGTGGGCTGAGCACGTCGGTGCTGGCAAAGTCCCACCGCGGACCCGATGAGGACCAGCCGTGGTTCGAGGCCTCGATTCCTGAGCTCCAGGCGCTCATGGCCTCCGGCGCGCTTACCAGCCGGGCCCTCACGAAGGCCTACCTCGCCCGGATCGATGCCCTGAACCCGACCCTCCATGCCGTAATCCAGACGAACCCCGAGGCGATCGGGATCGCCGCCCGCCGGGACGGCGAGCGCCGCGCCGGGCGCGTCCGCGGCCCGCTCCACGGGATCCCGATCCTGCTCAAGGACAACATCGCGACCGACGACCTCCTCGAGACGACCGCCGGCTCACTTGCCCTGGTCGGCAGCCAGGTACCCCGCGATGCGACCGTGGCGGCCCGCCTCCGAGCCGCCGGGGCCGTGATCCTCGGCAAGTCCAACCTCTCGGAGTGGGCAAACTTCCGGGGCTTCGTGCCCCAGCCCGTCATCGATGCCGGCCTCTTCCTCAACGGCTGGAGCGGGCGCGGCGGCTTCACCCGGGATCCGTACGTCCTGGGCTGGGACCCATGCGGTTCGAGCTCCGGATCCGGGGTCGGGCCGGCGGTCAACATCTGCGCCGCCGCCGTCGGAACCGAGACGGATGGCTCGGTCGTCTGCCCGGCCGGCAACAACGGGATCGTGGGCCTCAAGCCCACGCTGGGCCTCGTAGCCCAGGACGGGATCATCCCGATCGCCCACAGCCAGGACACGGCCGGCCCGATGGGCCGCACCGTCACCGACGTGGCCACCATGCTCAACGCGATGGTCTCGCCTTTCGGCGAGGTGACCGGCCAGCCCTTGCCCGACGACTACACCGTCTTCCTCCAGCGCGGCTCGCTCAACGGCGCCCGGATCGGGGTCGATCGGCGCCTCTTCTCGGCCGACTACTTCGCCGATGTCTCCCTCAACCCGCTTACCGAGGCCGCCCTCGCCACGATGGCCTCGCTTGGCGCCACGATCATCGACCCGGTCGACGCGCCGGATCCGTTCCTCTTCGGTGACGCCGAATTCACCGTTCTCCTGACCGAGTTCAAGGTCGACGTGGCGAAGTACCTGGCGGGCCTCCGCCACACCTCGATGCGGACGCTGGCCGACCTCATCGCCTTCAACGCCGCCCACTGCGAGCAGGAGATGCAGTACTTCGGGCAGGAGCTCTTCGAGATCGCCGAGGGCACCGCCGGTCTCGGCGACCAGGCCTACATCGATGCCCGGGCGCTCTGTCTCGACCTCACCCGGACCCACGGCATCGACCAGGTCATGGCAGACCAGAACCTCGATGCGATCGTCGCGCCGATCTACAGCTACGGCTCGTCCGCGCCCGCGGTTGCCGGCTACCCGAACATCTCCGTCCCGACCGGACTGACCGAGGACGGCCGGCCGGGCGGGATCTGGATGTATGCCGGCTTTCTCCAGGAACCGACGCTCCTCGCCTTCGCCTACGACCTCGAGCAGGAGATCGGCGGCCGCCCCCAGCCGGGCTATCGTGGCTCCCTGCCACAGCTGCCGCCGGACGCGGGGCTGTGCGCCGCGCCGGCCGCCGCGACCCATGCAGCCGCCGGTCGCGCCGCCGTCCACGGGCACGCCGGATCGCGGAGGCCGATGCACATCTGAAGGTTCGCGGTCTCTTCTGGCGGAGAGACCGACTCGTATACACCGCCGACGATGGCTCCCCTCCCGGCTGGGCGAGTCGTGGCCGCCCGAGGTCGGCATCGACCCCGCTCACCGCTGCCTCGCGGAGCCAGCGCATTGCCGCGTGCGGGCCCCAGATCAGGGTGGTCGAAGTCCTGAAGGCGACGAAGAACTGATTCGAGCGAACCGAACCTCGGCGCAGCCAGCGGCCGTGGCCAGGCTCGACGGATCATCACTGCCCGGCACGATAGCATCGGCCTATGGACGGCCGAAGCGCGCTGCATCGCCTGATTGCCATCGCCGACGAGCCCGGCGATGACGACGATGCCCGCCTCCGCAAGCGCGTCGGGGTCGTGAGCGGCTACGCCACCATCGTCGCGCCGCTGGGCTTGCCGCTCGCGGTCAACGGGGCTCTCGTCGGCTGGGTCCTCGCCATCGGGCTGTCCGTGTCGAGCGTCACCAACCTCATCATCCTGGCCCGCACGAAGCGCTTCGAGCGCTACGTCCATTTCCTGATCGGTAGCGGCCCGATCTTCGTCCTCCTCGCCAACACGCTGACCGGTGGCGTGACGTCGAGCAGTGGCGCCCTGGTCTGGGCCTTCCTCACGCCGGCCTACGCCCTGCTCGCCCTCGGCCCGCGACGGGCGACCCCGTTCTTCCTGCTCTTCATTGCGACCATCGTCATCGCGGTCCTCGTCGACCCCTTCGTCCGCGCCCGCTTCGCCGCACCGCCCTACCCCGTCCAGCTCGTCTTCCTGGTTCAGAACGTCGGGGTGCCGCTGTCGATCACCTTCTTCCTGTTGCGCTACACGGACCTCCGCCGCCGGGCGGCCGAGGCCCGCTCTGACGAGCTCCTGACGAACGCGATCCCGGCCGCCATCGCCACGCGCCTCAAGCACGGCGAATCGCGGATCGCCGAGTCGTACCAGGCCACGAGCGTCGTCTTCGCCGACATCGTCGGCTTCACTCCCTGGGCCCAGCGGACCGACCCGGCCCGCGTCGTCACGTTGCTGGATGATCTGTTCACGCGCTTCGACCGGATCGCAGCCGACCACGGCATCGAGAAGATCAAGACCGTCGGCGACGCCTACATGGCCGCCGCCGGCGCTCCCCAGGCACGCGCCGACCACGCCTCGGCGGCGGTCGGCTTTGGGCGGGCGCTCCTCGCGGAGGTCGAGGGGTGGCGCAGGTCGAACGATCTCGACCTCCGGGTCCGGGTCGGGATCGCCAGCGGTCCGGTCGTGGGCGGGGTCATCGGCCGGCGTCGGATCCTGTTCGACCTCTGGGGCGACACCGTCAACACCGCCGCGCGGATGGAATCGTCGGGCTCGCCCGGGCGCATCCACATCGCCGCCTCGACCCGAGCCCTGCTCGACGCTTCCGTCGCCGTGGAGGATCGCCAGGTAGACGTCAAGGGCCTCGGCCTCATGACCACCTACCTGTTGACGGATCCTTCCGGCTAGCATTGAGGCGGACGGGGCGACCTGCCGGCGACCGCGGCCGTTCGCCGCGATGCGCTGGAGCGCCTGATCCCGGGACTGGCGATCGCGCCCAGGCTGACCCTCCAGGATCGCTGGCTCAAGGTCCGTGGCGATCTCCGCACCTACCGGATCCACCTCGGCAGCGGCAACATCCTCATGGAACCGTCCGATACCTATCTGTGCATCGTCCCGGCCCGCGGCGGCGCGGCCGATCACG
>JBEPVB010000004.1:0-44645 GCA_041691215.1 Chloroflexota bacterium | reverse complement strand
CGTCGGCCCGCAATACTGGTGGGGACATGACCCACCCACTGGTCGAGCAGCTCCGCTTCGCCCGCTCCGAGTGGCAGCGTGGGCTGCGAGGCGTTCCCGAGGCAGACGGCTTCCGACGGTTCGAACCGATGAACTCGATCGGCTGGATCGTCGCCCACATGGCCTGGCACGAGCAGCGCTACTGGCTGACCCGGCTCGCCGGCGAGACGCCGGTCCCGGTCCTCAACGAGGTCGCTGCGAACGGCGGACCGGCAACGACACCTTCGCTCAAGGCGATGCGGAAGGACTGGTCGACCGTCACCGCTGCGGCGGATCCTCACCTCGATGCCCTCGACGAAGCGGCGATGCAGCGATCCCTGCCGGGCTCGCCGCCGCGCACCTATGGCAATGCCATCCTCCGGGTCACGTACCACTACTGGTTCCACACCGGTGAGATCCTCGCCATCCGGCAGCTCCTTGATCACCCGCGCCGCCCCGAGTTCGTCGGGAACATCGACGACCAGGCCCCGTACCGGCGCGGCGGCAGGTGACCCGGACCTTCATTCCGCAGCCGATCCTCGACGCTGCCCATGCCCGGGCGACGGCGCGAGGGGCTCGCGACTGGGCGACCGCTGACCGCCTCCGCGACGAGATCGAGACGGCCGGCTGGCGCGTCGTCGACACCGGGACCGACTTCCGGCTCGAGCCTGCCCACCCGCCGGATCTCGCGGTCGGCGGGACGGTTCGCTACGGCCGATCCACCGCCGTTCCGAGTCGCCTCGACGAGCCGGACTCCGGCACGGCTTCGATCATCCTGGTGGCCGGCGAAGACGTCGGCGACCTGGTGCGGGCCACGCAGGCGATCCTCGATCACGCTCCACAAGGGGTCGCCGTCACGATCCTCGCCGACGATCCGGGGACCGCGATGACCGAGCACCTCGCCTCGCTGCCCCGCGACATCGAGGTCATCTGGACGTCGGAGCGGCTCGGCACCGGCACGGCCTGGAACATCGGCCTTCGCCGGGCCACGGCCGCGGTGGTCGTGTTCATGGACCCGGGCATCGAGCTTCAGGGGGACGCCATCACGCCCCTCGTCCGGGCGCTCGACGACCCGGCGGTCGCGATCGCCGGTCCCTTCGGTCTGCGCTCGGGCGATCTGCGGCGCTTCGACGAGACCATGGTCGAGGGTCCGGCGGCGGCCATCGAGGGCTACCTGATGGCCTTCCGGCGCGCCGACGCAGCTGCCAGGATGCCCATCGATGAAGCGTTCCGCTTCTATCGGAACCTCGACATCTGGTGGAGCTTCGAGCTTCGCGATGCCGGGCCGGATGCGCCGCCACGGACCGCCCTCGTGGTTCCCGATCTGCCCCTCGTCCGGCATGAGCATCGGGGCTGGACGGCCCTCGAGCCGCCTGAGCGCGAGCGGCTCTCGAAACGGAACTTCTACCGGCTCCTGGATCGATTCCGGGATCGCGAGGACCTCGCGGTCAGGGGCGACGCCGGCTAGGTGTCGGGCCGTGGCTGCCAGTCGGTGGTGCCGTCGGCCCGATCGACGGGTTCGAAACCGAGGTCCCGGACCTCATCGCGAAGCCGGTCTGCCGCGGCCCAGTCCTGCCGTGCCCGAGCCTCGGTCCGCTGGGCGAGGAGCGTCGCGACACGGGCGGGCAGCGCGCCGTGAGGCGGCCTGGTCTCCCAGGCTCGATGGAGGTCGAGGCCGAGGATGGCATCGGCGTCGAGGAGCAGCCAGCGACGCTCGTCCGCGGCAAGGTCCGAGTGGACGACCGCGTGGACGAGGCCGATCGCGGTCGGCATGTCCAGGTCGTCCTCGATCGCGGCGATGAACGCGTCTCGGAAGACGGCCCCGGCCTGGGATAGGGGAGGGACGCCGTCATTCGTTCGATCCGCGAGGGCGTCGAGGAAAGGCGCGCCGCCGTCCTGCTGGGGAGGCGTCCCGTCGCTGGCAACGCCGTGGCCCTGGACGCCGGTCGCCGTTCCGACCGGCCGGTCCGGCGCTCGGCCGGCGAGGAGGACCGGCGGCCCGGCCCACGGACCCTCGGCCGGAGGCGGACCCAGCCCTCGAAGTCGCTGGCGAAGCGCCGCCAGGGCGGTCGCCGCCGCCTCGAGCGAGGTCTCCGAGTAGTCGAGCTGGCGGGAGTAGCGGGCCGTAAGGCAGAGATAGCGAAAGGCGAGCGGGTCTCGCCCGGCCGGCTCAAGGTCGGTGATCCGCTGGAAGTTGCCCGCCGACTTGGCCATCTTGCGGCCGCTCCTCAGCAGGAAGGCGCCGTGGATCCAGAGGGTTGCCGGCGGCCCGCCGACCAGGGGGGCCGACTGGGCGATCTCGTCTTCGTGGTGGGGAAAGACGTTGTCCTCACCGCCCGTGTGGATGTCGAATCGAGGCCCGAGATGACGCATCGCCATGGCCGAGCACTCGATGTGCCAGCCCGGGAAGCCCTCGCCCCACGGCGAGGGCCACTTGAGGAGCCGCCCTGGTCCGGCGGCCTTCCAGAGCGCGAAATCTGCCGGGTCCCGCTTGTCCGGCTCGACCGCGCCCCGATGACCGGCCCGAAGGGCGTCGACGGAGTTGCCGCTGAGCCGGCCATAGTCGGGGAACGACCCAACGGCGTAATAGACGTTCCCGTCGGCAGTGACGTAGGCGTGGCCAAGGGCGACGAGCTGCTCGACCAGGTCGAGCATCTCGGTGATGTGCTCCGTGGCCCTCGGGTAGACGTGGGCCGGGAGGAGGTTCAGGCGGGCGGCGTCGGCGTGGAAGGCGGCCTCGTAGGCATCGGCGATCTCTCCCGGTGGCCTGCCCTCCAGCCCGGCCGCCACGAGCATCGGGTCTTCGCCGGCACCAGAGAGCTCGTCACGGAGGTGGCCGACATCGGTGATGTTCTGGACGTGTCGGACGGCGATACCCCGGTACAGGAGGGCCCGGCGAATGAGGTCGGGGAGGAGGAACGTGCGGAGGTTCCCGACGTGGGCGTAGCGATAGACGGTCGGCCCGCACGAGTACATCGAGACGCTGCCGGCAACGAGGGGCTCGACAACTCGAACGCGCCGATCGAGGGTGTCGGCGAGGTGCAGGGTCATCGGTCGGCCGGCTTCATCGTCCTGTTCATCGTACGAACCTCGGCGAATGCCACCCGGCGGGCCTAACGGAAGCGAGGGGGCCTCGTTCCCCGTTCAAGAGGCCTCGAGGCAGAGCATCGTTCCCCCGGCGGTGTGGCACGAGGCCTCTCACCTTGCCCGGCGCAGGGCCGGCCCGCGGCGTCCCGCCTTCAGCCTGGCGCGATCCTGGCCAATTCAGGCTCCCGGGGAGCCACCCTATACTCGGCCAATGCGCCGGTTCGTCTGCGTCGCCGCCCTCCTGTTCGGCTTCTCGGGCGACCGCTACGCATGGCTGGCCCGGCCCCGCAGCCCGGTCCCGGTCGTCCAGCCGGTGCGCCTCCGGGAGCGGGGAGGAACGGTTCGCGATCCGGCCTGGTGGCGGACCTGATGCGGGCCGGCCCCCGTCGCAGACCGCGCGCCTGGGCCGCCATCGGGATCGTCGCCCTTCTCATTTCGGCTGTCGGTTCGCATCACCTCGGCAGCCCGGCAACCGCCGCCGCGCGGACCGACGTGATCATCGCCCAGGGCGCACCGACGACCTTCGACCCGGCGCTCCAGAGCGATATCGGCTCGGCCGCGTTCTCGGCCCAGGTCTTCGAATCGCTGACCGCCTTCGACCTCGGCCTCAACCTGCGGCCGGCCCTGGCAGCGTCGTGGGACGTGTCGGACAGCGGCCGCCAGGTCATCTTCCACCTGCGGCATGGCCTGGCCTTCTCCGATGGCAAGCCGATCACCGGCGCGGATGTCGTCGGCAGCTGGCTCCGGGTCATCGATCCCCGGCGGCCCTCCCAGCTGGCCAGCCTGTTCATGGACGTCCACGGCGCGGCGGACTATGTCCAGGGCAAGGCCGCCGCGGATGGCGTCGGTCTGCGGGCCGATGGCCTGGACGTGACGGTCGACCTCGATCGTCCGGGGGCCGACTTCCCGGCCATCGTAGCCAGCCCGACCTTCGCCGTCGTCCCGTCCCAGGTTTGGCGCGATCATGTGAATCCCGACCAGATCGACGTTCCGAGCAGCGGCGCCTACGTCGTCTCCAAGCAGACCGCAGCCGAGATCACGCTCGGGGCGAACAGCCACTACTGGGCCGAGCCGCCCGCCGTCCCCACGATCCACCTCCTGAACGACATCGGCGGCCGCAGCCCCGTGGCCGCCTTCCAGGCGGGCGATGTCGACTACACGGGCATCAGCTCGGCCGACGCTGCCTGGATCCGCTATGACAATGACCTCGGGCCGCAGCTCCGCGTGGTGCCCTCGTTGTCGCTCGCGTATGTCGGGTTCACGGCGGATCGGCCACCCTTCGACGACCCCCGGGTTCGGCAGGCATTCGCCGCTGCCGTCGACTGGACCCGGATCACGAACCTCGCCTCGATCGGCGACGAGGTGCCCGCGGACAGCATGGTCCCACGGGGCGTTGCCGGCGGCGGCGACAAGAGCTGGCTGCCCGCCCACGATCCGGCCCGCGCCCGCCAGCTCCTCTCGGACGCCGGCTTTCCCGGTGGCGCCGGCTTCCCGTCGATCGCCTTCGCCTCGGGCGGGATCTCGGAGGCCGAGGGGATCGCGGAGGATCTTCACAGCGAGCTCGGGATCACCATCCGGATCGAGGAGCTCAGCGACCAGTTCGACCGCCTGCATACGGACCCGCCGGCGATGTGGACGCTCGGCTGGGTCGCCGACTATCCCGGCGCCAACGACTTCCTGGGCGTGCTCCTTGGGACCGGCAGCAGCAACAACTACGGCCGCTGGTCCTCGGCGTCGTTCGACGGGGCGATCAACGATGCCCTCGCCACGCGCGACCCGACGGCGGCCCAGATGGCCTTCGAGCGAGCCCTGGCCATCGTTCGCGACGCAGCCCCGGTGGTGCCCCTGACCTACAGCGACGGCTGGGCCCTGTCGCGGACGGGGCTGCTGGGCGCCGGCCAGAACGGCCTGGGGATCATGCGGATGGCCGGGTTGGCGTGGAAGTGAGGGCGATCCTGCGGCGGCGTGCTCTCCGCCGAGGGTCGTTCCTCGCCGGGATCATTGCGGCCGTTGCCGCGCTCGCCCTGCTGGCGCCGGTCGTCCTCGCCGCAACCCCGAACGTCGGAACACCCGAGGCCACGGTCAAGTTCCTGACCTCGATCACGTTCAAGAGCAGCGCCACGTTGACGACTGATGTCGTCCGGGTCGAGCTGGTCGTCGACATCGAGGGCTCGCAGCGCTCCGAGGTCACCGCCATCCCGATGACGGTCAAGAGCGGCCCGACGACGCTGTCCTACGTCCTCGACACACCGGGCGGGGACATCCTCCCCAACACGGACGTGACCGCCCGCTTCAGGCTGACCCTGACCGACGGCACGCTGATCGCCAGCGCGCTGGCCGTGGTCCACTACGAGGACACGAGGTACGCCTGGAAGGTGATCTCGGGCGAGTTCGTGCGGGTCCACTACACCGACGGCGGCACCTCGTTCGGGCAGCGGGCGGTGAAGGTCGCCGATGACGCCATCCGTTCGGTCAGCACCCTCCTCGGTGTCACGGAGACGGATCCGATCGACTTCTACGTCTACGCCGATCGGACCGCCTTCTACGACGTCCTCGGCCCGGGGACCCGGGAGAACGTCGGCGGCTCGGCCTTTCCGAACATCCGGACGCTCTTCGCCAACATCGCGCCCTCGGCGGTCAACGATCCGTGGGTTGCGATCGTGATCCCCCACGAGCTGACCCATCTCGTCTTCGACACGGCCGTCCGGAACGCCTACCACTATCCGCCTCGCTGGCTCAACGAGGGCATCGCCGTCTACCTGTCCGAGAGCTATGGGCTGACGGACCGCAACGCCGTCGACGATGCCGCGAAGTCGAGCATGATCATGCCCCTCCGAGCCCTGACGGCCCAGTTCCCGACGACGGCGGACCGGTTCTACCTCGCGTACTCCGAGGCGGTCTCCTCGGTCTCATTTCTCGTCGAGCATTACGGCCGCGACAAGATGGTGGCCCTGGTCAAGTCGTACAAGGCGGGAGTCTCGGACGATGCCGCGTTCCAGGCGGCACTCAAGACGGACGTGGCCGGCTTCGAGGCTGCCTGGCTGGAATCGATCGGGGCGGCCACCCCGAGCCCGTTCGGCCCGCGGCCCGCACCGGCGGGACCCCTGCCGTCCGGCTGGGCCGGCGCGGCACCGACGGCCGGGACGGCGCCCGGCGATTCCGGCGGGCCGTCAGCCTCGCCCCCTCAGAGCAGCTCGTCGAGCTCCGGCCCGAGTGGCCAGGGCGGCGCGGGGTTCGATCTCGGCTGGGTCATCGTCGGGGCGGCCGTCGTCGTGATCGGGGTCTGGCTGGGCCGTCGGCGCTCGCTCGCCAAGCGGCTGTCGCTGCCGCAGCGGCCGGCGTCCTGGGTCGGGGTCCCGCCGCCGCCGCCGGCCGAGGCACCCTCCGACGACGCCCCGCGAGGTGAGGCACCGCCCGTTGAGGTACCGCCCTCCGACCCTCCAACCGAGGGGCCGCCGGCATGACCGCGATCACCCGCCGTATCCGGGCCCTGCCGAGCTGGCAGGTGACGCTCTCGGTGGCCCTCCTGGTCCTCGGCTTCCTCATCGCCGCCCAGCTGAGCGCCGAGGGGCCGCGGATCCGGTACACGAGCCAGGAGCGGGTGCCGCTCGTCGAGACCGTGATCGGCCTGCAATCCCAGCAGGAGGTCCTCAAGGACCAGATCCTGGCCCTGCGGGCCCAGATCAGCGCCCTCGAGGCGGAGCTGCCAGCCTCGGCGGCCCAGGAGAAGGCCCTCAACGCGGACCTCGAGAAGGCCCGCATCGAGAGCGGCCTGGCCCAGCTGTCCGGACCGGGCCTGGTCTTCAAGGTCGAAGATGCCGACGGCGCCGTGGGCAACGGGAACACCGAGGGTCTCGTCACCTCGCGCGACGTCCGGAGCCTGATCCAGGAGTTGTGGCTGGCCGGTGCGGAGGCGATCTCGGTGAACCAGGAACGGGTCACGACGACGACGGCCATCCTCGACATCGGCAACTCGATCCTCGTCAACAGCGCCTATCTCGCTCCGCCCTACGAGATCACGGCGATCGGCCCCTCGGATCTCTACAAGCGCGTCTCCGGATCAGCTTCGTTCGTCGAGTTCGCCCGCTCGCGGATCGATCCATCGGGGATCCGCCTGTCATTTGCCGAACTGGACAAGGTGACCGTTCCCGCCTTCGCCGGGACCGTCGCCGGCCGCTACACCCGCTCGACGGTCACGACGCCATGAGGCCGCGCCAGCGGAACCGCCTCGCGATCACGGCCGTGACGCTAGTCCTCGGCCTCCTCGTCGTGGCGCAGCTGCGGGGCCAGGTCGCCGATGCCAGTCTCGCCCAGCAGTCCGCCCAGGACCTGACCCTCCTGATCGCGAACCTCAACGCCCACAACGAGCAGCTCCGCGGCGACATCGCCACCCTCCAGCAGCAGCTGGCCACGGTGACCGATTCGCATAGCCGCGGCGACACCGCGTCCGGCCAGCTCCGGGCGGAGCTCGACCAGATCCAGGGCTGGGCCGGCCTCCGGGCCGTCCAGGGTCCCGGCATCACCATCCGGGTTGCCGGCTCGATCAATGGGGAGGGCGTCGAGGATCTCCTGAACGAGCTCCGGAACGCCGGAGCCGAAGCCATCTCCGTCGAAGGCGTCCGGGTCGTGCCTGGCATCGTCGTGGCCGGGGCCGCGGGTGCCCTGTCGGTCGAGAACACGCCGCTCAGTTCGACCTTCGAGATCGCGGCGATCGGCAGTCCCCAGATCCTGACCGGTTCGCTGACCCGGGCGGGCGGGATCATCGCCCAGCTCGGCGTGACGTTCCCGGAGACCGAGATCTCGGTGACGCCCCTCGACCTCGTGGCGCTACCGGCGACGGATCGGGACCTCACCCCGATCCACGGCCAGCCAAGCCTCTGATACCCTCCCGCCGATGCCTTACCGACCCGTGTTGACCTTGCTCCTCGGCGACATCATCCAGCTCCGGCGGCCGCATCCGTGCGGCGGAAGCGCCTGGCTCGTCGATCGCCTGGGAGCCGACATCGGGCTCCGCTGTCGGGGTTGCGGCCGCCACGTCCTGCTCGAGCGGCGCCTCCTCGAGGCCCGCCTGGAGGGCTTCGTGTCACGTGGCGACCCAGTCCTGACCGCCGCTGCGCATCCCGAGCCGGCGTCGCCGGCGTGAGCCTCGACCCGGGCGGAGCGGCCGGTCCGACGGGGACCGCCGCCGTCCTTCGAAACCGGCCCTTCCTGCTGCTTTGGCTCTCCCAGGTGGCCACCCAGGTCGGGTCGAACATGGTCCTCTTCGGCCTGACGGTCGTGGTTCGCGACGCGACGGGACTGTCCTCCGTGGTCTCGCTCCTGTTCCTGACCTTCCTCGTCCCGGCGGTCCTCTTCTCGGCCCTCGCCGGCGTCTACATCGATCGCCTCGACCGGCGCAAGGTGCTCGTGATCACCAACATCCTGCGGGCCGGGGCAATGATCGCCATCTGGGCTGTCGGCCGCGACGTGACCCTGATCCTGCTGCTCAACATCGTCCTGTCCGGCCTGACGGTCTTCTTCGCTCCTGCCGAGGCGGCGATGATCCCGTACCTCGTCCCGCGCCACCAGCTGCTGAGCGCCAACGGCCTCTTCACCTTGACCCTCAACGCGGCGTTCGCCCTGGGCTATGCGCTCCTCGGCCCGCTCATCGTCAAGGTCTCCGGCGGACCGGAGCCGGTGCTCCTGGCGGTCGCGGTCCTCTACGGCGTGGCCGCAATCCTCTGCTTCACCCTGCCACCCAACCCGGCAACGGCAGAATCCGGCCGCGGATTGCCGGATCCCGTCCACGAGGCCGGCGCGGCCGTCCAGGGGACCTTCTCCCAGCTGACCGAGGGCGCTGCCTACATCCGCAGCAATCGGGCCATCAGCTGGTCGCTCATCTACCTCGGGATCGCCGCGTCGCTCGTCGGGGTCATCGGCGTGCTGGGGCCGTCGTTCGCCCAGGACACCCTGGGTCTCGGGACCCAGGACCTCTTCCTCGTGGTATTACCACTCGGGACCGGCATCGTGATGGGTGTCCTCCTGCTGAACTCGTACGGCAAGTACCTGCCCCGGCGTCGGGCAATCGAGGGTGGTCTCATCGCCCTGGGTGCCTTGCTCGCCATGCTGACAGTGGCCGGACCGGTCAGCCGGGCGCTGGTCGGGACGACCGGGCCGCTGCGGGACGTGGGCGCCGTGACATCGCTGATCGCGGTCGTCATCGTCATGGCCTTCCTCGCCGGCATCGCCTACGGGATCGTGGCGATCTCGAGCCAGACACAGCTCCAGGAGGACATCCCCGAGGAAGTCCGAGGGCGGGTCTTCGGGGTCCTCAACATGCTCGTCTCGGTCGGCAGCTTCCTGCCGATCATCATCGTCGGCCCGATCTCGGACCTCGTCGGCACCACCAACGTGCTGTTGCTCGTGGCGGCCGCGGTCCTCCTCTCGGGCATCGTCTCGATCGTGCGTCGAGGCCCCCTCGCGCCAGCCGAGACGCAGGCCAAGGCCGGATCGAAGGCGCCCGGTACGGCCGTCGATCCGATCGGGGTGGCGCGCCGGACCGAGGGTGATGACCGACGGGTCGCGGGGCCCGACGGGGGTGCCTGAGGCCGGTTCGGCCGCGGCGAGCCGTGAGCCGACCGCCCATGGCCAGACGCCGCCGGCCTGGCGAATGGCAGCCCTCACGGTCCTCCTCGGAGGCCTCGTGATCGGTGCCGCCGCGGCAGGCGGGGGCTACGCTCAATGGATCGTCCTCGGCTCGATCGCGATCGTCGTCGCCGGGCTCGTCCCCATCGTGGTGGCCAGCCGCCGCCCGCCCGTGGCGCCGCAGCCCCTGACGGAAGGCCCGGCGGGGAGGCTGCCGCTCGTCACGGTCGTGATCGCGGCCCGGGACGAGGCTGTGGTCGTGCCCAGGCTCATCGCCGAGCTCGGGCTGCAGGATCACCGGGAAGCGGACGGAAGCCCGCGGTTCGAGGTCATCCTGATCGACGATCGCTCGATTGATGGCACGGGTGCGGTCGCCACATCGGCGGCCGCGGCCGCCGGCCTTGGAGCGGTCCTCCGGATCGTTCGCCGCGAGGGACCCGGCCTGCGTGACGGGAAGGGTGCGGCCCTTGCGGCCACGACCTCGGACATGTATCGGGGCGAGCTCGTGGTCGTCCTCGATGCCGACGCCCGGATCGGGCCGACGTTCCTCCGCCAGATCGCGAGCTACGCGGCCCGCGGCGTCCGGGCCTTGACGGTCCGGCGCCGGATCCGGGGGGCGGGCTCGTCTCATCTCGCCGGGGCCCAGGCCGACGAGCAGACCCAGGACGGGGAGCTCCAGCGCGGCCGCTGGGCGTCGGGCGGCTGCTCCGAGTTCCGGGGCAACGGAACCGTCATTAGTCGCGAGCTCCTGGCCACCGTCGGCGGCTGGCCGGCGGCGGCCCTGGCCGACGACCTCGACCTCTCGAGCCGCGTTGCGGCCGCCACGGGGATCACCGTCGCCTGGACGCTCGACATCGAGGTCTGGGAAGAGCCGGTCCTGACCTGGGGGGAGCTGTGGCGACAGCGGCTGCGCTGGAGCGAAGGAGCGATCCGGCGCTTCCTGGAGCTCGGCCCGACCGTCCTGCGCTCCGACCGCCTGACGTTCCGGACGCGGCTGGATTTCGCGGTCTATGGCGCCCAGCTCGCGGTGCCGCCACTCATCATCGGGGCCACCGTGGGGGCGTTGGCGACCGGGGCCGTCGGGATGGCGGCCGCCCTCGTCGGCACCTACCTGGCCGCCGCCGGGCTGCTGGCGTTCGACGCACTGCGCTGGGAGGAGGGCCCGACTGGAACCGGACTGCCGTTCCCGACGCGCCTGGCGCGAGCCGTCCGTGCGGCGGTCTTCGGCTTCTTCTGGCTGGCTACGGTTCCGTCCGCCATGTGGCGGCTGGCGACGCGACGGGGCCGGGTCCGGTACGAAAAGATGGCCCATGTGGGAGACGACGGCGCCGGGGGCTGGGATCCGCCCGGGTTGCGTGCGCTGGCCGCGTCGGCGAACGGTCCAGGGGTACGTGCCGCTCCCGGAACACCGGTCGCCCCGGGGTCCGAGCGCCCGTGAGCCGGGTCGTCGCGATCTTCACCGGCGGGACCATCAGCATGCGGATCGACGCGGCCCTTGGCGGCAACGTCCCGACGCTCGATGGCGCAGCCATCGTTGCCGCGACCCCGGGCCTGGATCGAATTGCCGAGGTCGAGGTCGTCGATCTCGGCCGGACACCGGCCAGCCACTTCTCGTTCCGCCAGCTCTTCGAGATCGGCGAAGCCATTCGGGCGGCCCAGGCCGACCCGGCCGTCGACGGCGTGGTCGTCGTCCAGGGCACCGACGTCCTCGAGGAGACGGCCTTCTTCTGGGACCTCATCCTCGATGACCCAACCCCCGTCGTCGTGACCGGGGCGATGCGGTCGGCCTCCGACCCGGGCTATGACGGTCCGGCCAACCTCCGGGACGCGGTCATGGTCGCCGCGGCACCGACGTTCCGCGGCCAGGGTGTCGTGACCTGCCTGGCCGGCACCGTCCATGCGGCCGATGACGTCACCAAGACCCACGCCTCCGCCCTCGATACGTTCCAGAGCCTCAATGACGGGCCGCTCGGATCCGTGGGAGAGGGCGGGATCTCGGTCCTCCGGAGGCGCGCGGGCCGGCGGCGCGTCGCGACCACCACCGCGACCGAGGAGGTTCGCATCGTCATCGCCCACGTGGCGATGGACGGGGCGGTCATCGATGCCCTGATCCCGATCGGCGTGGCCGGGCTCGTCGTCGAGGCGACGGGCGCGGGCAACACGTCGCCCGGCCTGCTCGAGGCGGCCCAACGGGTCATGGCGCGGGGCGTGCCCGTCGTCCTGGCCTCGCGCTGCCCGGCCGGCGCGGCCGGGACGGGCTACGCGTTTCCCGGTGGGGGAGCGACGTGGGCCCGGGCCGGGGCGCTCCTGCCCGGGCATCTCACAGGCCCCAAAGCCCGGATCGCGCTCGCCCTGGGCCTCGGCGCCGGCCTCGATCGAGCCGCCCTCGCCGCGCTCCTCGCCGACCCCGCGGGTCGCATGCGTCCTTCGGATCCGGCCGCTCCCGCGGACCCGACCACGTCCGTGAATCACGTCGAGCTGGCCTGAGATGCCCCTCGACGCGCTGGTCACCGGCCGGATCGCCACGTTTGCTGGGAGCCACGGCTTCGGCTGGGTCGAGGCCGTCGGGATCCGTGACGGCCGGGTCGCGTTCGCTGGGACCGCCATCGAGCTCGAGACTCGGGCCGATCCGTTCACCCGGCGCTTCGAGCTGGAGCCGGGCGAGATCGCGATCCCCGGGCTCACCGATGCGCACCTGCATTTCTTCGACGCCGCCCTCGCGACCGAGCAGGTCGATCTCACCGCCGAGCCGTCCCTCCAGGCGGGCCTGGCCGCGCTTCGCGAAGCGGATCGAGCGCTCCCGGAGGGCGCCTGGCTCCTCGGCGGTGGCTGGGACCAGCGACGCTGGGGTGGCTGGCCGACGGCGGCCGACCTTGCCGCAGCGATTCCCGGGCGGCCGGTCGCCCTCTGGTCGTTCGATCACCATGCCCTCTGGGCGAGTGAGGTGGCGCTCGCTCGCGCGGCCATCACGGCCGACACGCCGGATCCGGCCGGCGGCATCATCCGCCGTCTCCCGGACGGCAGGCCCGAAGGGGTTGTCCTGGAGAACGCCGTCCCCTTGATCCTGAACACCGTGCCGGCGCCCGACGAGGCGACGATCCGACGGACCGTTGCGGCCCTCGGCCGCGAGCTCCTCACCTTCGGCGTCGTCGGCGTCCACGACCCCGGCAACGTCTCGCCCGACACGAACCTCGTGGCCCTCGATGCCTATGCGGCCCTGGTCGACGCCGGTGAGCTTCCGGTCCGGGTCCACACCGGCCTCCGCGAGGCGAGCCTCGAGGCCGCGATCGCCCGCGGCGTCCGGAGCGGCGACCGCCTGGGCTCGGATCCACGGAGCCGCGCCCAGGTGGGCTGGCTGAAGCTCTTTGCCGATGGGACCCTCGGCTCCCAGACCGCGGCCCTCCTCGAGCCCCGCGAAGGCTCGGACAGCCGGGGCGTCTTCCGCGACGGGCCCGAGGCCCTCCGCCGGCTCGCGGCCAGGGCGGCCGAGCACGGCATCGCGACCCAGGTCCACGCCATCGGCGACGCCGCGGTCCGGGCCGCTCTCGACGCCCTCGAGCCGACGACCTCGCTCGTGCCGCTGATGCCCCGGCTCGAGCATGTCCAGCTCGTCCATCCGGCCGATCGGGCCCGATTCGGACCGGCCGGGATCGCGGCATCGGTCCAGCCCGTCCATCTCCGGGAAGATGCCGAGACGGCTCGTCGTGACTGGGGGGACAGGGCCGAAACGTGCGGCTACGCCTGGCGGACGTTGCTCGACGAAGGAGCGGTCCTCGCCTTCGGGACCGACGCGCCGGTCGAGCCGGTCGATCCCTGGCCGGGCATCGCCCTCGCCGTCCTCCGGCGTGATCCGTCGTGGGGACCAGACGCGGCGCCGTACGGTCCCCACGAGGCCCTCGATCTCGAGGCATCGCTTCGGGCCGCGACGCTCGGTCCGGCGCTGGCCGCCCGCGACGCGGATCGGGGCCGCCTGACGGTCGGCGCTCGGGCCGACCTGATCGTGCTGCCGGCGGCCCCGCGCGAGCCGACCGAGCGGAGCGCGGCGTTCGCGGAGGTGCGGCCGCGCCTCGTCCTGCTGGACGGGGAGGCGGTCGTCGAGCGGTAACGGCGGCCGAGCGAAGGGAGCCGCGTCGCGCGTCGCGATGCCCGGCGCCGGTGGTTCGGCCGGTGGCTAGCGGGGGTTGGCTGCGGCGGCCTCGGCGAAAAGCCCGTTGAGGATTCGCGAGGTCGACGGGAAGGCGTGGATCGTGTCGGCGAGGACGTCGAGGTCGACGCGGGCCCGGATAGCGAGGACGCATTCGTGGATGGCCGCGGACGCGTCGGGACAGGCCATGGCGGCCCCGACGAGCGTCCGACTCGGGCGATCGACGATGATCGTGACGTGGCCGAGCTCAGCTTCGACGGAGTAGCCCTTCGATGATCTCGGGAAGTCCGCCACGTACTCCACGGCGTCGTAGCCGGCATCCCGCGCCTGCTCCAGGGTGAAGCCGACGGACGCGGCCTCGGGATCCATGTACGTCGCCCTGGGCAGGGCCCGGTAGTCGGGCCGGACATCGTCGCCGAGGGCCATCCGGACGGCCATCGCGCCCTGGTAGTGGGCCTGATGGGTGTGCAGCTCGGGGCCGGCCGGGTCGCCGATCAGCCACAGCCCATCGGCCAGGCGCAGCCGCCCGTCGCGGGGAAATGGCGTCCGCCCGCTGGCGTCGACCCCGTAGGCCTCGAGACCCATGTCGTCGAGGGCCGTGTCGCGTCCTACCGCGAGCAGGATCGCGTTGCCGTCGACCGAGGTCCCGTCCGAGAGGTTGATCCGATGAGCGCCGTCGGCACCGCCGCCTGCATGGGCGGCCGTGGCCCGGACGTTAAGCCGCACGTCGACGCCGTCCCTGCGGAGGGAGGCCAGGATCGTTTCGGAGTTGCGGGGGTGATCGGTCGGCGCGAGGCGCGGCCCCGACTGGACGATCGCGGTCGGGACGCCGAACCGGGCATAGGCCTGGGCGAGCTCGCAACCCGTCGGGCCACCACCGAGGACGAGGAGCGATTTCGGCAGCTCGCGGGCCAGCGTCGCCTGCTCGTTGGTCCAGACGTCGATGTCCTCGAGACCCGGGATCGGCGGCTTCCGCGAGGTCGAGCCGGTGGCGACGACGATGTTCGATGCCAGCACCTGATGGGCCTGGCCGTCATGGCTGACCTCGACCGTGCCACGGGCGGCAATGCGGCCCGTCCCTCGCCAGATCTGGGCACCAGCGTCGCGGAGGGCCTTGACGTGGGAACTGTCGTCAGGCTCTGCAGCATCGGACGGCCGATTGACCATGAAGTCCCGTCGGGCCGATGCTCGCGCCCAGTCGTAGCGAGCCGGGTTGGCGGCGTGCTCGGCGGCCCCGTGGAGGAGTGACTTGGAGGGCACGCAGCCGATGTGCGGGCAGCTGCCGCCGAACCAGCGACGGTCGATGACCGCGACCGTCGAGCCTCGAGCCAGGGCCATGTTGGCCGCAGCCTCACCGGCCGGGCCGGCGCCGACGATCACGAAGTCGAGAGGCTGGTCAGTCACGGAACGCTCCTGAGCGGTGGTTGGTCAAGATCACGCTGGCGACGGGCCTCGAAGGCCAGCACCGCGGCAGCGACCGAGACGTTCAGGCTGTCGGCAAGCCCGTGCATCGGCAGCCGAACGCCCTCCATGGCTGAATCCTGCCATGCGCCGGACAAGCCGTTCGCCTCGCTGCCCAGGATCAGGGCGAGGGGACCACGGAGGTCGGCGTCGGTGTAGGCGGTGGGGGCATCGACGCGGGCCGCGACGGGGCGGATGCCGCGTGCTGCCAGCCACAAACGCGTTTCGTCGGCCGACGCCGCCGCCGCGGGCACGCTGAACACGGTCCCGACGCTGGCCCGGATCACGTTCGGGTTGAAGAGATCCGTCCCGCCCACGGCGATCACGGCAGCGCACCCGGCGGCGTCGGCGGATCGCAGGATCGCGCCGAGGTTGCCCGGCTTCTCGACATCCTCGGTCACGATGACGAGAGGGTCCGGACCCGGATCGAGGCGATCCAATCCAGTGTCCGGCGTCCGAACCACCAGGACGAGGCCGTCGCCCCGGTTGCCGAAGGCAAGGCGGTCGTGGACCCGTTCCGAAACCTCGACGACCCGGCCACGCTGACCCGCGAGGCGATCGAGGACCGCCGCGCCATCGAGTGAAACCACGAGGTCGTGGCACACGAAGGCCGTGATCACGTCTGCGCCAGCGTCGATCGCGCGGAGGCTTTCGCGGGCACCGTCGACGAGGGTCTGGCCGGCCTCGAGGCGGCCCGCCCGATCCCGGAGCGCGAGCGCTTCGCGGACGAGCTGATTGCGCGGGCTGCCGATCAGTGCCATTGAGCCATCATCGGGGCTTGGCCTGCCGGGGATCGAATCGGGCCGCCGCACCGAGTGACAGCCGCGCACCGGATGCGGCCGGTACGTCGAGGGCCACCCGGTCGAGTGCTGCCGGCGGTTGCCCGAGGGCCGCGGCCACGGTTGTCGCCAACCGGTTCACGTCCCAGCCGAGCGTATGGGTCGAGATCAGCCAGAACGCGTCGGCCGTTGCCACCGCCGCCGCCGCGGACAGGAGCGCATCGATGTCGCGATCAAGGCGAAATGCCCCCGCATGGCCACCCTCACGGCCGTGGCCGTACGAGGGAGGATCCAGGATCAGGCCGTCGTAGGCGCGTTCCCGGCGCGCCTCACGGCGAAGGAAGGCAAGCGCGTCGTCGACGATCCAACGGATCGGCCGGTCGGCGGAGCCGTTCGCCTGTGCGTTCCTTCGGGCCCATTGGACGGCGGGCCGGGACGCGTCGACATGGGTCACCGTGGCGCCCGACCCGGCCGCCACGAAGGTCAAGAGGCCCGTGTAGGCGAAGAGGTTGAGCACCGCGGGTGGAGCGCCCACATCGGGACCCGCATCCCCGAAGCCCGTGCCCGGTCGGGCGTGGACCGCGGCCCGCAGCCAGCCGGCATGCCGGGCGTGTTCGGGGAAGAGCCCGACCTGGCCGCCGGCGGCCAGGCTCGCGAGCATCGGGATACCAGCGACATCCACGCGGACGTCGTCAGGAGGTGCGGGCCCGCCGTCGGCAGCCGCCCAGCCCCGGCCGGCCCGAAAGGTGGTCGCTCCGGCCCACCCGCCAGGATCCCGGCGGGGCCGGTCCGCGCCCGGTGCGGGCCGATCCACGAGGAGCGTCCCGAACCGTTCGAGGCGTCGCCCATCGCCACAGTCGACCAGCTCCCAGGCAGCATCCATCGCGCCATCATCGCCCTACGGCGCGGCGGGCGCGTGGAGCACACCGAGAGCCCTCAGCACGTTCGCTGAGGGCGTGGATGTCCGCTGAGCGTTATCGGCTGTCGTACCACCCCGAGGTTGCCGCCAGAGGAAGGCGCTCGCGTCGCTCGGACATTTCGATGCCCGGGCCAGCACGGGTCTGGGTTCCCGGGCTGACCCGGCTGTCTCGAGGGTCGCAGCCGGGTCATAGGAAGGCTGCCCGACCTTCCAGCGGCCGGCAACGCGTCGTGGACGCCCTCCCAAGCGTCTTCGCGCGTAGTCACGGGGTGGAGCCGATATCGGGTGTGATCGTCTCCGTCGACATCGGGCGGACGATGACGGCTCGGAGCTCCTCTTCCAGACGGATGTCCGTCTCGTGGGCGGCGATGGCGAGCCCGAGCCGTGCTGCCTGCTTGGCCTCGTCGTCGAGCTGCACGCCAAGGTGCCGGCCTTTCGCCTCCATCACCCCGGCTAGCCACTCGAAGTGCTCGGCGATCTTCGGGTTCTGCGTGTCGGCCCGCGCCTTCAGGATCGCCGGCGCAAACCGTACCCAGTCGGACTGGCAATAGAAAGCCGTCCCCCCGTCCCAAAGGAGGTCAAGGTCAAGGTGTCCGCGACGGGCGAGCGAGCCGACCCGTTCCCAGAAGTTAAGGATCGGAATGAACACCCGGGGTGGAAGATCGGCCGGAGCCACGCCGGCGCGCATGGCGCGAAGCACCTCGAGCCCAATCCGGGCGAACCGCTCCGAGGCATATTCCTGCTCAACCCTTTCAAGCTGCTCGATCGCAGCCTGGCTCCGCTGCATCCGGAGCTGGAAGTACAGGCCGACCAGGGTCACGGCCACCACGATGCCGCTGACCATCGTCCAGAGCCATTCGCTGCCCGGTCCGATCAGCACCAGGTTGTCGAGGTTGATGAGGTGCACGTCCTGTTCCTTTCCACGCTGCCAATGACACGACATCGCGGAAGGTAGGTCGCGGCGATTGCAGGCACAAGGACCGAGGTAGAGCCCCGGCCTCCCGAGCGTCGACGGGGAATAAGGAGCGTTCCCTATGTCGCCGCAAGTGCTCTCGCAGCTAACCTCCCGCCCGGAGGAGGCCCCGGTGTCGCTGGAAGCGTCCGTCCCCCCCAGGACGGTGCTCGCACGACGGGGCTTCCTCCGCTCTCTCCACCCGGTCGGTCATCGCTTGCCGCCTTCCTCGAGGCGATCGGCCGGGCTGAGGGCGCGCAGCCTTGATCGCTCGCTCGGCCCTTGTGGCGGCCGCGTAGCGGGTGAGCATGTCCCGGCGGGCATCCCGTGATCCGGGAGGAAGTCCGCCAGCTGGCCGATGGAGATCGTATCGGTGGCGATCGTCTGGGGGCTGATCCGACGGGCGGCGAGCGATCGGCGCCAGGAGGGGAGGAGGGTGGCGAGCGCGTCGGGTGCGGTAGAATGCGCGCGCTCGGCGACTTGACGACGATCGGGCGAAACCTCGGCTAGGGGTTCTGAACGTTTCTGAGTTCAAGACAGCGGGCGGTTAGCTCAGTTGGTTAGAGCACATGCTTGACATGCATGAGGCCACTGGTTCGAGTCCAGTACCGCCCACCATCCCTCCTCCGGAAGCAGTTCGAACGCTCCCCGCGACCGATGCCTGAGGACCTCGCCACGGAACGATCCTCGGTGGACCACAACGACCGTCCCGCTCGCGATTCCTCCGGCGACCGCCGCCGGCGGACTTTCGAGGAGCTGAAGACTGCAGTCGGCGCGGCGGTTGTCGGCGGCGATGTGGCCATGCGCCTGGTCGCAATCGCCCTGGTCGCCGAGGGCCACGCCCTCCTCGAGGATGTTCCGGGCACCGGCAAGACCCTCCTGGCTCGCTCCATCGCCCGGGCCCTGACCCTCGAGACCAATCGTGTCCAGGGCACGCCGGACCTGCTGCCGAGCGACATCACCGGCTCGAGCGTCTTCGAGGGCGGCACGCTCCGCTTCGCGCCCGGGCCGGTCTTCACCAACGTCCTCCTCGTCGACGAGATCAACCGGGCGACGCCGCGGACCCAGGCCGCCCTCCTCGAGGCGATGCAGGAGCGACAGGTCACCGTCGAGGGCGTGACCCGGCCGCTGCCGGACCCGTTCATCGTCCTCGCGACCCAGAACCCGATCGAGTTCGAGGGCACGTTCAGCCTGCCCCAGGCCCAGCTCGACCGCTTCCTCGTCCGTGGCCGGATCGGCTATCCCGACGCCCACGGCGAACGCCGGATCGCGCGTCGCTACCGCGATCGCGCCGAGCCACTCGACGCGATCGAGCCGGTCATCAGCGGGGCCGACGTCCTGGAGCTTCGGGATCGGGCGCGGACCGTCCTCGTGACGCCCGAGGTCGAGGCCTACATCGTGGCCATCGTCCGGGCGACGCGCGAGCATCCAGACCTCCAGCTCGGGGCGAGCCCCCGGGCGAGTGTCGGGCTCTACCGCGCGGCGCAGGCAGCGGCCGTGCTCGATGGCCGTGATTTCGTGACGCCGGACGACGTCAAGGGCCTCGCGGGCCCGGTCCTGACCCACCGGCTGGTGGTCGATCTCGATCGGAGCCTCCGGGGGGTCACCGCCGATGCCATCGCCGCCGCGATCCTCGAGTCCGTTCCGGTCCCGCCGGTGATCGACCGATGAGATGACCGCCCGCGCCTTCCTCGGAACGGTCCTGGTTCTTGCCGGCGCGTTGCTGGCTGTCCCGATCGCGTTGGGCCTGGGCCTGGTCCTCGTGGGATTCGAAGTCATCCGGATTGTCTGGGTCCGGCGGGGGCTCGAGGGCGTCGGGCATCGACGGACCCTCGCCGCGTCCAGGGTCGCCTGGGGCGAGATGACCGGGCTCGTGATCGAGGTCTGGAATCGCTCACGGCTCCCCATCTCCTGGCTGCGGGTCGATGAAGCCGTGCCGGAATCGGTTGTCGTCCGCGATCGCGACCTCCT
Source organism: Chloroflexota bacterium (assembly GCA_041691215.1). GTDB lineage: Bacteria > Chloroflexota > Limnocylindria > Limnocylindrales > CSP1-4 > UBA5189. The sequence goes on along the minus strand of JBEPVB010000004.1, from coordinate 24,690 downwards.
GGCCGGTGACATGGGCGACTTGACCCTTCGCAACACCTGGAGCCTCGGGCCGCGCGAGATCGTCCGACGCCATCTCGAGATCGGCGCCAGTCACCGTGGTGTCTACGAGGTCGGGCCGACGTCGATCAGCGCGGGCGATCTGTTCGCGCTGCCGGTGGCGGATGGGATCTGGCCGGCCGTCGATCGCCTTGTGGTCTGGCCCAGGTTCGTGCCTGCGGTCGCGACCGAGCGTCGGGATCGCTGGGGTGGCGCGGATCGTGCCCGCTCCGGGCTGAGCGAGGATCCGACGCGGTTCGTCGGCATACGGCCCTACGCAGCCGGCGATCCGGTCCGTCGGATCCATGCCCGCTCGAGCGCCCGCCTTGGCCAGCCCATGACCAAGCGCTTTGAACCCTCCCGCGACCGCGATCTCCTCCTGGTCGTTGACCTTGAGGCGCCGACCTCACGGTTCGACAACTGGGACCTCGACCGCGATGAGCCGGCCGAGGGCCTGATCGTCATTGCAGCCTCCATCGTCCGCTCGCTCGGGGAACGGCATGCCGCGTTCGGCGTGGCCGCGGCCGGGTATTCGGGAGCCACCTCGCGCCTGGCCTACCTGCCGGTCTCGCATGCGCCGGGCCAGATGGAGCGCGGCCTGGACCTCCTGGCTCGCCTGTCGGCGGAGCCGTCGGCGCCCTTCGAGCGCCTCGCGGCGCTCATCGGACGGACGGTCGACGAAGCGACCACGGTCGTGGTCCTGACGGCCCGCGACAGCCGGGCGCTCCTGCGGCCGTTGCGGGCGCTCCAGCGACGCGGCCTCACGCTTCATGTCCTGGCCGCCGGTTCGGCCGGACCAGGCGCGGCGGCAAGGGCCCGCACTGCGGGAATCCCGGCCGAGGTCATCGATCTCGACGGCCCGTGGCGGACGGCCAGCCAGGTCTTGGCCGTCGGGACGTGAGCGGCAAAGGTCCCGCGGTGCCGGAGCGCCCCTGGCTGCAGCTGGCGCCTCTTGCCCTCGCCGTGGCCATGGAAGCGGCCTGGATCGCTGTCATCGCCGGTCTCCTCCAGGAGTTCGCCCTCAGGTCGCCGATCCTCGGGTTTGTGCCGGTGGCCGGCTTCGTCGCCGCGGGCGTCCTTGTCGCCCGGATCGGCGAGACCCGATTTTCCCGGCACTGGCCGGCGCTCGGGACGCTCGCGGTGTTCACCGCCGCCCTGGTCGGGGTAGCGATGTCGGGGGCGGCCCGCGCCGCCCTGGCGGCCGGCAGCCCGGCCGGCGCAGTGGGCGAGAACCCCGCCGGGCTCCTGGCCGGCCTGGCCGTGCTGCGCGGGTATCCCCATGCCGGGGACCGCCTGGCCGTCGACACGGCTGCCCGGGCCCTGTTCATCGGGATCCCCCTGCTGGCGATCGTCGCGGCGGTCGGCGGGATGATCGCGGAGCCGTGGCGTTCGGGGTTCCTCCGGGACGCGGCCATCGACGCGGCGCTGTTCATCGTCGCCGGCCTGCTCACGCTGGCGCTGGCGGCGCTGGCCGACGTCCGGCCAGGCGGGGCCGCGAGCCTGCGCGGCAACCCCGTCTGGATCGCCCTCGTCGCCGTCGCGGTCATGGCGCTGCTGGCGTTTGCGGTCCCGATCGCGCTGGCCGGCGGTGCATCGATAGCGCTGACCATCCAGGTCGTGCTCGCCGGCTCTCTCTTCCCGCTCGCCGTGCTCGGGCTCATCCTCGGAGGTCGGGCGGCCCTCCGCCGGCTGGCATTCCTCGTCGGCGGCACGGCCTTCGTAGTGTGGATCCTGTCCTTCGCCTCGCAGGGCGCCGACGACCCGGCCCGAACCGGTACTGGCTCGGCCGGCGGCGGCTCCGTCAACCCGGCGATCGACCCGGTCGGGGTGGTCGGGATCAGCGGCCTGGGCATCGCGATCGTGGGGATCGCGGTATTCCTGCTGGTCCGCGCCTGGATGCGCCGCCAGGCGCCGCTGCCGGATGACCTGGCCGACGTCCGATCGTCGGAGCTCCCGGCCGCCGAGCCGGCCAACGAATCCAGTGGCCGCCAGCGACGCCGGCTATGGAGCCGCGAGCCGCGGACGGCCACCGAGGCGTATCTCGCCCTCGTCGAGGATCTTCGTGACGTGCCCGACATCCGGCGCAAGCCCGAGGAGACCCCGCGCGAGCATGCGCGCCGCATCCGGCTGGACCAGCTGGCCGTCGAGTCGGGGATCGGCCTCGAGCTCCTCGCCGCGGACTACGGGCTGGCCGAGTACGGCCGCCGCACGATCAGCCCCGCCGAGACCCGGCGGGCGATCGGCCGCTGGCGCTTGCTCCGTCGGCTCCTCCGGATCCGGCCGGCCGACGCCCCGGCGAGGCGATCGACGACCGACGACGATGCCCCGCCGGACCTGATGAAACCGCAGCGCTCGAACTGAAACGACCCAAGATGCTCGTGCCGGGCAGGCGAGCTGACGCCTCCGAGCGAAGCGGGATTGAGCGAGGCCGGGCCGTCGGGTATGCTCCGCCCAAGAACGAACGCGATGATCGGGATACGCCCCATCGCCTCGATCCCCAGAGAGCCGGGCGTCAGCTGGAAGCCCGGCGGTCGAGCGAAGGTCGGCACCACCCGTGAGCGGCCGGCGAACCGGCCCGGGATCCGCCCGTTAGCGCGGCTCGAGCGTGCGATTCGGGAGCCTCGGCGCCCGACCGCGAAGGCGGGTGGAACCGCGGGAGGAATGACCTCTCGTCCTGTCGGACGGGAGGTTTCGTGTTTCCAGGAGGCAGGCCATGACCGACGCGGCGATCCACGACGACGAGGTGCTCGAGGCGCCCGTCCGAGGCTCGGCCGAGGAGATGCTCGACGCCGGCGCCCACAGCGATCTCGACGCCATGCGCCACTCGACCGCGCACGTCATGGCCGAGGCCGTGCTCGACCTTTTCCCCGGCGCCAAGCTCGGGATCGGCCCGGCGATCGCCGACGGCTTCTACTACGACTTCGACCTTGCCCGCCCCCTGACCCCGGACGATCTCGAGGCCATCGAGGCGCGGATGCGCGAGAGCATCGCGGCCGACCACCCCTTCGTTCGCCGCGAGATCCCCCTCGCCGACGCCCGGGCCGTGGCCGAGGGCCAGGGCCAGACCTACAAGGTCGAGATCCTCGACGACCTGGCCCGCAAGGCGGCCGAGGCTGGCGAGCCGCCGCCGGTGACGTCCTTCTACGAACACGGCCCCTTCAGCGACCTGTGCAAGGGCCCCCATGTCGAGCGGACCGGCAAGATCGGACCGTTCAAGCTCCTCTCGGTGGCCGGGGCTTACTGGCGGGGCGACGAGAAGCGGCCGATGCTCCAGCGCATCTATGGCACGGTCTGGGCCAGCCCGGAGGATCTCGACCACTACCTCTGGCGCCGAGCCGAAGCCAAGAAGCGCGACCACCGCAAGCTCGGCGTCCAGCTCGACCTCTACAGCTTCCACGATGTCAGTCCCGGCTCGGCCTTCTGGCACCCCAAGGGCCAGCGGATCTGGCGAACGCTCGAAACCGCCATGCGGGAGCTCCAGCTGAAGCGCGGCTACGAGGAGATCAGCACCCCGATCCTCGTCGACAAGAAGCTCTGGCAGCAGTCGGGCCATTGGGACCTGTACGACGCGAACATGTTCCGGCTGACCTCGGAGGATCACGACTTCGCGCTCAAGCCGATGAACTGTCCCGAGTCGACATTCATCTACAAGTCCAAGGTCCGGTCCTACCGCGATCTGCCGCTCCGCCTCAACGAGTACGGGCGGCTCCATCGCAACGAGCGTTCGGGGACGCTGTCGGGCCTGACCCGCGTTCGCCAGTTCATCCAGGACGACGCCCACGTCTACGTCCGGCCGGACCAGCTCGCCGACGAGATCGAGGCCATGCTCGGAGAGGTCCGTGAGGCGTACTCATGGGTCGGGCTGACCCCCCGCTTCGCCTTCGCCACGAAGCCCGACAAGGCGATCGGCGATCCCGCGCTCTGGGAGAAGGCGGAATTGCTGGTCAAGGCGGCTCTCGACAAGGCCGGCGGCGACTACGCGATCAAGCCCAAGGATGGAACGTTCTACGCCCCCAAGATCGACATCTACATCGACGACGCCCTTGGCCGGGAGTGGCAGATGGCCACCATCCAGGCCGACCTGACGATGCTGCCCGAACGCTTCGACCTGACCTACATCGACGAGGAGGGCAAGGAGCAGCGCCCGATCGCGATCCACCGCGCGATCTACGGTTCCCTCGAGCGGTTCATCGGGATCCTCGTGGAGCACTTCGCCGGCGCGTTCCCGCTCTGGCTCGCCCCGGTCCAGGCCGTGATCATCCCGATCGCCGATCGCCACGTCGACGCCGCCCGGACGCTGGTGGCGATCATGCGGGCCCGTGGCCTGCGGGTGGAGGTCGACGCGTCGGATGGCCGGATGCAGAACAAGATCCGGGTCGCCCAGGAGCAGAAGGTGCCCTACATGATGGTCATCGGTGATCGCGAGGCAGAGGCCCGGACCGCCTCGCCCCGGACCAGGGCAGGGGAGCAGCAGGCGGTCGAAGGCTGGGAAGAGCTGGCCGCCCGCCTGGCCGCGGAGACCATGGCTCGCCGGCCGGACTGATCGGGCCCGGACGGCTCGAAGGGGCCGGCCGCCCCCACTCGGGACGGGTCTCGTTGATCGTGGCCGAAGGCCCGTGGTATAGTCCCGCGGCGGTCAATGGGGCGGCCCTGCCGTGTCCACGCGATCTGCAATTCCACGCCGGAGGTTCAGCCATCAGTCGAGACCTGCGAGTAAATCAAATGATCCGGATCCCACAGGTTCGGGTGATTGATGACGAGGGCAACCAGTTGGGCATCATGCCCACGCCGAAGGCTCTCGAGATGGCGCAGGAGAAGGGCCTCGATCTCGTCGAGGTTGCACCGATGGCCTCCCCGCCGGTGACCCGGTTCCTCGACTTCGGTCAGTACAAGTACGAGCTGACCAAGAAGGAGAAGGAAGCCAAGCGCCGGCAGCGGTCGGTGACGTTCAAGGAAGTCCGCCTCTCTCCGAAGATCGGCATCGGCGACTTCGAAACCAAGGTTCATCGGGCGATTGAGTTCCTCGAGGACGGCGATCGCATCAAGGTGACGGTTCGGTTCCGCGGCCGGGAGCTCACGCACCCGGAGCTCGGACGGAACCTCATCGCCAAGTTCACGGACCAGGTCAAGGATCACGGCATCGCGGAGCGAACCCCGGTCCTCGAGGGCAAGTCGATGTTCATCACGATGGCATCGACCCACAAGCCCAAGGGCCAGGACGTTCCGGTGCGGCCCGGGCGACCCGCCGATGGCGAGGCGCCCGAGGAAGGGGCTCCAGCGGAGACGGCTCCAGCGGAGACGGCTCCCGAGAGAGCAGCTCCCGTGGCAGCGGCTCCGAAGGCAGCGGCTTCGAAGGCAGCGGCTTCGGCTGGAGCACCTCCGGCGGGAGCCTCGTCGAACGGAACGGCGCCGAAGGGCGTGGCTCCCAAGGCGGACGCTCCGGTGGTCGCGACACCCGCACCAGCCAGCCCGGCCCCGGAGCCGGCAACGACAGGAGAGTGACGGCACCGTGCCGAAGATGAAGAGCCACAAGGCCGCCCAGAAGCGGATCGGTGTGACCGGCAGCGGCAAGGTCATTCGCGTCAACGCCTGGAGCGGCCATCACCTCGAGATCAAGTCGTCGCGCCGAACCCGCCGCTACGCGGGCAAGTCGCTGATGTCGGCCGAGCACGCCAGGCAGGTTCGACGCCTGCTGCCGTACCTCTAGGAGCACCAGGACCTCATGGCACGAGTCAAGCGCGGCGTCACGTCGCACGCCCGACACAAGCGCCTCCTGCAGGACGCCGAAGGCCGGAAGGGCACGCGCTCGCGCCTCGTCAAGGCGTCGCGCGAGGCGCTCCTCCACGCCCTCGCCTACGCGACCCGGGACCGGAAGCAGCGCAAACGCGACTTCCGGGGCCTCTGGATCATCCGGATCAACGCCGCGACCCGCTCCCACGGGATGCCCTACGGCCGCTTCATCGCCGGCCTGAAGGCCGCCAACGTGGAGCTCGACCGGAAGGTCCTCGCCGACATCGCCGTCCGTGACGCGGCCACGTTTGGCCGCATCGTCGAGGTCGCCAAGGGCGCCTGATCCCGACCGTTCGGCCGTTCGTCATGCCGGAGCCCTCGACGTCCCCGACGCTCGAGGGCTCGTGATTCCCCGACCCTCGAAACACTACGATCAACCGACCCGCCTCTAGGAGCCCTCGGACCAGTGGATCTCGGCGACCTGACCCGCGACCTCGATGCCCTCCGCCAGCGGGCGCTGGCGTCGGTCGCGGCCGCCTCCGACACCGGCGCTGTCGACGACCTGGAGGTCGAGGTCCTGGGCAGGAAAGGGGAGCTGACCGGCGTCCTCCGCGGCATCGGCGGCCTGCCCGCCGACGACCGGCCTCGCGTCGGCGCCGTCGCCAACACCGTCCGTGGCGCCATCGAGGCGGCCCTGGCGGAGCGGCGGACGGCCCTCGGATCCACGGAGCTCGCGGCCCGCCTGGAGCGTGAGGGCGTCGACGTCACGACGCCGGGTCGGCCGCTCCGGCGCGGCTCGCTCCATCCCAGCATCGAGGCGATGACCGAGATCGCCGAGATCTTCGGCCAGTTCGGGTTCGTCGTCCACGAGAGCCAGGAAATCGAGGACGATCTGACGAACTTTCAGATGCTCAACATCCCGCCCGACCATCCGGCGCGGGACCTCTGGGACACACTCTACGTGGACGTCCCCGGCTATCTCCTCCGAACGCACACCTCGCCCGGCCAGATCCGGGTCATGCAGGCGATGAAGCCGCCCATCCGGGCCCTTCTGCCGGGCCGCTGCTTCCGCTACGAGGCGGTCGACGCGAGCCACGGCTTCGAGTTCTTCCAGGTGGAGGGCCTGATGGTCGACGAGGGGACCACCCTGGCCGATCTCAAGGGCCTCCTCGACCAGTTCACCCAGGCGATGTTCGGGGCCGGCAAGCGGACCCGCTTCCGGCCTGGCTATTACCCCTTCACCGAGCCGTCGGTCGCCTTCGACGTCGAGTGCCTTGTCTGTGGCGGCGTGGGCTGCCCGGCCTGCGGCCGGACGGGCTGGATGACCATCCTGGGGGCCGGCATGGTCCATCCGGTCGTCCTCCAGTACGGCGGCCTCGACCCCGAGCGCTACCAGGGCTTCGCCTTCGGGATGGGCCCCGAGCGGATCTCGATGCTCAAGCACGGCATCACCGACCTGCGGCTCTTCATGGACAACGACCTCCGTTTTCTGGAGCCGTTCAAATGAGAGTGCCACTCTCCTGGTTGGCTGAGTTCGTCGATATCGAGCTGGCGCCCGAGGCGCTGGCCGAGCGGCTGACCCTGCTCGGGATGGAGGTTCGGGCGATCGAGCGGCGCGGGGCGGAGTGGCAGAACGTCGTGGTTGGCGAGCTCTTGACCGTGGGCCGCCATCCACGGGCCGACCGGCTGTCGCTGACGACGGTCACGATCGGGTCGGGGGAACCCCTGGAGATCGTCTGTGGCGCCACGAACATCGCCCCGGGCCAGCGCGTTCCGGTCGCCCTCCCGGGGGCCGTCCTGCCGGGTGACCGGCGCATCGAGCGGACCGAGAAGATGGGCGTCGTGAGCAACGGCATGCTCTGCTCCGGGGACGAGCTGCAGCTCACTGGCGACGGCAACGGGATCCTGATCCTGCCGGCCGGGACCCCTCTCGGGGTCCCCCTGGCCGACCTCTTCGGGGACGTCGTCCTCGACATTGATGTCAAGCCCAACCGGGGCGACGCGCTGTCGATCCTGGGCCTCGCCCGGGAGGTCGCGGCGATCACCGGCGCGGTCGTTCGCCAGCCCGAGATCGCGGTTCCCGAAGCCGCTGATCCCGTGGCCGACCGCCTGTCGGTGGCGGTCCACGACGACCAGCTCTGTCCCCGGTTCGTCGGGCGCTGGGTGAGCGGCGTGAAGGTCGGACCATCGCCCGACCACGTCCAGATGCGCCTCCTCGCGGCAGGGATGCGGCCGATCAGCAATGTCGTCGACGCCTCGAACTACGTGATGCTCGAACTCGGCAAGCCGATCCATACCTTCGACGCGGCGGCCGTCCACGAGGGCCGCCTCCAGGTCCGCCTGGCGAAGGCGGGTGAGCGCCTCCAGACCCTCGACCACGTCGACCGGGAGCTGGATCCGGAAACGCTCCTGATCGCCGATTCGGCGGGGCCGCTCGCCATCGCCGGGGTCATGGGCGGAGCGAGCTCCGAGGTCTCGGACGCGACAACCGATGTCATCGTCGAATCGGCGATCTTCGACCCGGTGAGCATCCGCCGGACCGCCTTCCGCTACGCCCTTCGTTCGGAGGCCAGCCTTCGTTTCGAGAAGGGCCAGGAGTTCCGCCTTGCCCGCCTCGGCGGCGACCGGACGGCGCAGCTGCTCGCCAGCTGGGCCGGCGGATCCGTGGCCGCCGGTCGGATCGACACGGCCCCGGTGGAGCCCGAACGCGAGCGAGTCGCGTTCCGCCCGGGCCGGACGTCGCGCCTCCTCGGCCTTGGCCTCGGCGTCGATGCGCAGGTGGCGCTCCTGGAGCGGGTCGGGATCGAGGTCGAGACCCCCGCCGCCGACAGCCCGAACGTAGCGGTTCCCGTGGCCGGCGGGACCAGGGCCCTGCGTGTCGAAACCCCCGCCTTCGAGTCCCTGGTGGCCCTGGTCCCGACCTGGCGACGCGACATCCTCGTCGAGGCCGACGTCATCGAGGAGCTCGCCAGGGTCAATGGCTACGACCGGATCCTCACGACGCTGCCGGCCTCGGCCATGCCCGCCTACCGGCCGTCGCCGGTCGCGCTCCGGAACGCGGTCCGCATCATGCTGGCGGGGGCCGGGTTGCAGGAGGTCGTGAACCATGCCCTCGTCTCGCCCCGGTACGTCTCGACCTGGGCCTGGACGGCGCCGCCAGCGCCGGCTGACGGCGAGGATCCCGCGGTAGGTACGCCGATCTCGGTGACGAACCCGCTCTCGGCCGATCATGCCGTCCTCCGCCAGGGTCTCGTGGGCGGCCTGGTCGACGTCGTTGCCCTGAACCGCCGCCGGGGTCGCGACGACATCGCCGTCTTCGAGGTCGGCAAGGGCTACGGGCGGGTCGACGACCGGCCCCACGAGTGGTGGCGCCTCGGGATCGCGCTGGCCGGCGCGTTCGACGTCCCCGCCTGGAATCGCGACCGGCGGCCGGCCGACCTCGACGATGTGAAGGGCGTCCTGGAAGCGCTGGCCGGGGTCCTGGGCCTCGGGTCCCCGATCTATACGTCGCCGAGCTCCGAGCCGGCTCTCCATCCGGGCCGCTCGGCGGGCGTGACCGTCAGCGACGAGGCGGGGGTCGTGGCAATCTCGGGCGTGATCGGCGAGATCCATCCGGCGGTGGCTGGCGCCTGGGACGAGCGCTCGGTGGGCACGGTCGTGGCCGAGCTCTCCCTGCGCGGTCTGTCCGGGGGGAGCACGCCGGTCCCGCGGGGCCAGGCGCCGTCGCGCCACCAGGAGGTGGAACGGGACGTGGCGGTGGTGGTTGCCGCAGAGCGGGCCGCGGGCGAGATCAAGGGAGCGATCGATATCGCCGCCGGGCCGCTCCTGCGGACGGTGCGTCTGTTCGACGTCTATCGAGGCGCCCCGCTCGCTCCGGGGGAGCGGAGCCTGGCCTTCCGCCTCACCTTCGGCGACCCGGAACGAACCCTGACCGAACCCGAGATCGAGGCGGCGATGGCCGCCGTCGGTGTGGCCGTTACGGCGGCTGGAGGCCGGATTCGGGCCTGACCCGGGCCGCCGGGGCAGCGCGATATCGGAGGTTGCCGGTTGCGGCGCCGAATTCCGCGCTGCTACCCTGAGCCCGCCTCTGGGTGGCATCCAGTCGATCGACGGGAGCCGGGCGGCCATCCGAGTGGGAGAGACCCAGCATCGTGGACATCATCCAGGCGATCATCAACATCAAGGCGGTCGACCTCCTGGTCTTCTTCGCCCTGTTCGCGCTCTTCATCCTCGGCTACATGCAGGGCATCATCCGGCGGCTGCTGGGCATTGCCTCGATCGTCCTGTCCCTGCTCATCGCTGCCCAGCTGCGGACCCCGCTGGGCGATTTCCTGGCCCAGAACTGGACCCAGTACTCCTCGCCGTACAACCACATGATCGCCTTCGGGGCGGTGTTCCTGGCCGGCACGATCGCCTCGACGATCGCCCTCCAGCTATTCGTCAAGCCCACCCCGCTCTTCGCCAAGTACCCGGCGGTCGACGAGATCCTTGGTGGCCTCCTGGGACTGCTCCAGGGAGCGATCATCCTGGCCGCCTTCTACCTGATCACCGACCCATTCTTCGCCGCCACGGGCAACGCGGTCCGGCCCAACGAGTTCCCGTTCATTCGCCAGATCCACGATGCCCTCCAGGGCTCCCTCACGGCCGACATCGTCCGGAACCAGCTCGTGCCGGCGGTCCTGTTCTTCTTCGGGGCCCTCTTCCCGGCCGACGTCACCGCGGTCTTCCCCCGCTGATCCTTCGAGACGCTTCGAACCAGTCCTTTTCGCGGGCGCTCCTCAGCCGGTCCTCCGTCGAGGCCGCCCGCGCCATCCTCGGGGCCCGACTCGTGCGGATGGGAGACGACGGCAGGCGCCGCGTCGGGCGAATCGTCGAGGTCGAGGCCTACGGCGGCCCCCCCGATCGCGCCTCGCATGCCCGCGCTGGGCGGACGCCGCGAACCGCGGTCATGTTCGGGCCGCCGGGCCTGGCCTACGTGTACCTTGTCTACGGGATGTACGACTGCCTGAACGTCGTCAGCGGGCCGAACGGTACGGCGAGTGCCGTGCTGGTGCGCGCCGTGGAGCCCCTCGAGGGCGTCGAGGCCATGGTCGCAGCGAGACGCTCGTTCGCGGCCCGCCATTCGCGGTCGACGGCGGCCGCCAGGATCGGGCATGACATCGCCGTCGGCCCAGGCCGCCTGTGCGCCGCCTTCGGGATCGATCGAGGCTTCACCGGCGCCGATCTGTGCGACCCCGGCGGAATCCTGCGCCTGGAGCCCGCGGCACCCGGCGATCGCCCGCCGGTCCCGGCCTGGACCCCGCGCATCGGCGTGGCCTACGCCGGCGAGCCGTGGGCCTCGCTTGCCTGGCGGCTCGTCGATCGGACGAGCCGGGCCCTCTCGGGGCCGGTCCCCGCCGGGGCGCCGCCGGACGCCGATCCCGAACCCGAGCCCGGCGATCCCGCCGGCCGGCGGAGCGGCTCCCAGGGCTGACCATGGACAGCCGCTCGATCAGCCTCCTCGAGTTCCCGCTCGTCCGCGAACGCCTCGCGAGCCATACGTCGTTCCCGCCGGGACGCCGCCTGGCCGATGCCCTGGAACCGAGCGCCGAGCCGGTCATCGTCGCTCGTGGCCTCGACGAGACCGATCAGGCCCGGGCCCTCCTGAGCGAGCGGCCTGGCGTCGGGGTCGGCGGCGCCCATGACATCGGGCCCTGGATCGACCGGGCGACGCGCGGCGGGCGCCTGGATCCGGCCCATTTCCTTGAGCTCGCCGACACGATCGAGGCCGCTACCAAGCTCCGAACCGCGCTCGCCGAGGATCGCCGGCCGCTCCTCCACGAGCTGGCCCGGGAGCTGCACGCCCTGCCTGCCGTCCGGGCGACGCTGGCCCGCTCATTCGATCCCTCGGGCGAGCTCCTGGACACCGCCTCGCCCCGGCTCGGGCCCCTGCGAGGCGCGGTCCGGATCGCCTTCGACCGGCTGCGCCGCCGGCTCGACACGCTCGTCAGCTCGGAGCTCGGGAGCGCCCTCCAGGAGCCCCTCGTCACCCTCCGGAACGGGCGCTACGTCGTCCCGGTCCGGGCCGATGCCAAGGCCAAGGTCAAGGGCATCGTCCACGACGCGTCGGGCTCCGGCCAGACCCTCTTCATCGAGCCGCTCGTCGTGGTCGAGCTCGGCAACGCCTGGCGGGAAGCCCAGCTCGCGGAGCAGGATGAGATCGCCCGCATCCTCGACGAGCTTTCGGCCCTCGTCGCGGCCCACGCTGGTCCCCTCCACGCCACGCTCGACGCCCTCGCCCGGTTCGACTTCTGGGCGGCCAAGGCGCAGCTGGCGGCCGACATGGACGCAACCCGGGCCGAGACCACCGACCGCCACGAGATCCGGCTGCTCTCGGCCCGCCATCCGGGTCTCACCGGCAAGGTCGTGCCGATCGACGTCCACCTCGGCGACGGCTTTAGCGCCCTCGTCGTCACCGGGCCCAACACGGGCGGCAAGACGGTGACCCTGCGGACGCTGGGGCTCCTCAGCCTCATGCACCAGGCGGGCCTCCACGTCCCGGCCGAGGCCGGCAGCCGCCTGCCCATCCTGCGGGACGTCCTGGCCGATATCGGCGACGAGCAGTCGATCGCCCAGTCCCTGTCCACGTTCTCCGGTCACCTCCGCTCGATCATCCGGATCGTCCGATCGGCGGGCGCCGGGACCCTGGTCCTCCTCGACGAGCTCGGGGCGGGGACCGACCCCACCGAGGGCTCGGCCCTCGCCCAGGCCCTCCTCGACCACTTCATCCGGGCCGGGGCGCTCGTCGCCGCGACGACCCACTACGCCGAGCTCAAGGCCTACGCCCATACCACGCCTGGGGCCACCAACGCCGCGGTCGAGTTCGACCTCGAGACCCTGAGCCCCACCTACCGCCTGACGATCGGGCTGCCCGGCGGCTCGCAGGCCTTCGCCATCGCCGAGCGGCTGGGCCTGCCCGAGGACATCGTCAGTGACGCCCGCTCCCGACTGAGCGACGCCCAGCGAACGTTCGAGGCGACCCTCGCCCAGATCCGGGCGACCGAGGGCCAGACGACGGATGCCCTGGCCCGGGCCCGGACTGCCGAATCGCGGGCTGCCGACGCGCTGCGAACCGCGGACGAGGAGCGGCGCCGGGCGCGGCGAGATCGCGAGGACGCCCTAGGCACCGCACGAGCCGAGGGGGAGCGACTCCTGGCCGAGGTCCGCCGGGAGGTCGAGGCCCTGCGGGCGACCCTGGCCCGCGGGACGCTCGCCGCACCCGCCCTCGACGAGGCGCTCGAGCGCATCGAGGCTGACGTGGCGCGACTCCCCGGGCAGGCGGCCCCGGAATCACCGCCCGAGGCGGCGGGCGTTCGCACCTGGGCGGTCGGGGACCGGGCCCGGAGCCGGAACGGTGGATGGGAGGGCAGGATCTCGGCTTTGGAGCGGGGCGGCAGGACGGTGACCCTGGAATCAGGCGGGATGCGGGTCCGGGTCCCGATCGAGGATCTGGTCGACGCGCTCGCGCCCACCGGGGCCGGCGGAGGCGCGTTCCGCGGTTCCGGATCCGGATCTGGGTCCGGGCGGGACGATACGTCCAGCCTCGAAGCTCTTCGCCTGGGCCGGGCCCGAACCGTGCCGGCCTCGCTTGACCTGCGGGGGGCCCGTGTTGAAGAGGCGCTCGACGCGCTCGAGCGCTACCTGGAGGATGCGTCGCTGGCCGGGCTGCCCCGGGTCACGGTCATCCATGGCATGGGCACAGGGGCGTTGCGAGACGCGGTTCGGGCTGCGGCGGCCGCGCACCCGCTGACGGGCGAGGTCCGGCCTGGTGGCCGCGGCGAAGGCGGCGACGGGGCGACGATCGTCAGCTTCGGCTAGTCACCGGCGCGGCCCCTATGGCGACGGTAGCGGTCCCAGCGACGGCAGGACCGTCGGGATCGGCGACGGCGTCGGCTTGCCGTGCTTCGTCGGCGAGGGCGTATCGGTCGGCGACGGCGTCGGCTGGATGCACGGGGTGGGTGCCGGGCTGCCGAAGGGATCGACCGTAGCCAACGGATCGAACGAGGTACCCGGATCGCAGATGGGTGGCTGGACCGGCGCGCAGATCGCGGTCGGGGCGAAGGCGCCGCCCCAGCTGCGGCCGAACGGCGTGAAGCCACTGACGTAGAAGTAGGAGGTCCTCGTCCGCTCCGGGCCGCCGGAGACCCCCGATCCCCTGGCCGCGCGGGCGGCCCATTCCTGGGTGTACTTCTGCCAGCCCGGGAAGCGCTGCTCGACGTTGCTGAAGTCCAGGAAGCCCTTCCGGACCATCGGCCCGGTGCAGCCGTCCGCCCAGAGCTTGCCGGTCGCCTGGTCGATGTCGAGCTGGATGTGGAGATCGTCCTTGCGGGTAGGGACGGTGCCGTCGATGAAGAGCTCCTTGACCGTCTTGGTGGTGTTCGACCCAGGGAGGAGGCCGCTGAAGGCGTCGACCGTGGCGGTCACGATCCCGGCAGGCTGCTTGAAGCTCGCCATCGGGTAGCCCTTGCTGACCTCGGTCAGGATCCGCGACCAGAGCGGCGCGGACGAGTCGAGCGACAGCGAGCCCGTGTTGGGGGTCGCGTCGGAGTTGCCCATCCAGACGCCCGCCACGAGGCCCTGGGCCTTGGGATCGTCGGGCGGGGCGAGGTAGCCGTCGGCGAGGACGTCCTTGTTGTCCGAGGTCGTGCCCGTCTTGTAGGCGGCGGGGCGGCGCTTGCCGTTCTCCAGGATCTGCCACTTGCCCCAGTAAGGGTTCACCTTCGTGTCGGTGTTGCCGGCCAGGATGTCGGTGACGATGTAGGAGGCCTGCTCGCTCGCGACCCGCTTGCCGGCCGGCGGCGTCGTATCGGTCGGGTAGACGACATTGGAGCTCGGCTCCTGGACCTGCATGATCATCTGGCGGGGCATGAGGACGCCGCCGTTGGCGATGGCGCCGTAGGCCCCGATCATGTCGATCGGATGGACATCGAGGGTGCCGATGGACATCGAGGTCACGGGCACCGTGCCGGCCGGGAAGCTGAGGCCGAAGTCCTTCATCCGCTGGAAGAGGTGATCGAGGCCATTGATGAGGCCGGCCTTGATCGAAGGCGTATTCAGCGAGAACTGGAGGGCCTCGCGGAGGCGGACCGGGCCACGCTCCAGCTTGTCGGCCTGGATCGGCGTGAACGGCTTCTGGCCGCCGAAGTCGGTGACCACGTCCATGAACATGGTCGCCGCGTTCATCGTGCCGTCGTCGATGCCGGTGATGTAGTTGATCGGCTTGATCGACGAACCGGGCTGGCGGAAGCCGTCGGACAGGACGTCGTACTGGGGCTGGAACTTGTCATCGCCGGTGCCGTAGTAGGCCGCGCTGCCGCCGTAGGCCAGGACCTGACCGGTGCGGTAGTCGACGATGGCCCCGGCGGCGTTGAAGATGTTCGATTTCCTGAGGGCCAGGATCCATTGCTGGTCGGCCACCGGGATCTTCAGCGAGTTCAGCTGGCGCTGGGCGTTGACCGCGTGCGGTACCCGGGCTGCCGCGTAGAGCCACTTCTCGACCGTCTGCTGCATGTTCCAGTCAAGGCTGGTGATGATCTTGTAGCCGCCCGTGTCGACCTTCTCGCAGGTATCGGCCTGGTCGGGACCGCAGAGGATCCCGCCGAGCTCGTGGCGGACCTGCCAGACGAACTGGGCCGCCTTCCAGGGCGTTGAGCCCTGGGGCGAGAGGACGACGGGATCGGCCTTCGCTGCCTCGTACTCGGCCACGGTGTGGTTCTTGCCCGACAGGACGCTCCGCGTCTCCATGAGGTCGAGGACCTTGTTGCGGCGGATGACGATCTCGCTGTCCTGGGGGACGCTGATCAAGGTGCTCGCCGAAGGACAGGTCTGGTCCGGCGTGATCTCGACGGTGCATTGGATGGTCGCGTTCTTGACAAGGTCGTACTGCGTGGGCGACTGGGGGATCGCGGCCAGGATCGCGACCTCGGACAGGGTCAGATCCTTGAGCTCCTTGTTGAAGTAGCTCTTGGCCGCCGCCGCTACGCCGTAGCTCTGGTTGCCGTAGAAGTTCTGGTTGAGGTAGGCGGTGATGATCTTCTGCTTGCCGTCCTGGCCCGGGTAGGCCTGGGTCAGCCGGATCGACTGGATGATCTCCCGGATCTTGCGTTCGTAGGTCGAGCCGGCAAAGGCCGCCTCGGGCAGGAGGCGGGCACGGACGAGCTGCTGGGTGATCGTGGAGCCGCCGCGCGGCCGGCCCTGAAGGGTGTCGACGGTGGCCGAGATGAAGCCGCCAAGGTCGAAGCCGGGATTGCTCCAGAAGTCCTTGTCCTCGATCGCCGTCGTGGCGTCCAGGAGCTCCGGCGGGATCTGGTCGAAGGTGACGATCTCGCGCCTGCGCTCGCCGAGGCGGGCGAGCTCCACGGTACCGGTCCGGTCGTAGACGATGGATGGCTGATCGAAACCGAGGTCCAGGGCATTCTGCGGATCGGGCAGGTCGCGGCTGTAGACGGCATAGGCACTGACGACGCCGAAGAAGGCGACGGCACCGAGGGCGACGATGCTCCCGAAGAGGAGCACCGGGAGGGCGAGCGCGGCTCGGCGAGCGGAGCCGCCACCCCGGCCTCGTCGCGCGGCGCCGTTGCGGCGATGGCGCTGCCGCCGGGCGAGGCTGGTTCGCATGACTCGGGCGACGATACCATAGGGGCCGTGGAGGACCCTTTCCCCGATCCGGCATGCCTCCTGACGGCTCGCCCCAGCAGCCTGTGACGTCCTTCGATCCCGGCCCGGCCGGCCTCCTGGACGAGCTGCGCTGGCGCGGGATGTTCCACAGCGCCTCGGATGGGCTGGAGGCGAGGCTCAGGAACGGCACGCCGATCAGCGGCTACATCGGCTTCGATCCGTCCGCTCCGTCGCTTCACATCGGGCACCTCATCCCCATCTCGGGGCTCATTCACCTGCAGCGGCACGGCGGTCGCCCGATCGCCCTCGTCGGCGGCGGGACGGGCATGATCGGCGACCCGTCGGGGCGCTCGAGCGAGCGGAATCTCCTGGACGTCGAGACGCTCTCGGGCAACGTGGCCTCGATCCGAGCCCAGCTCGAGCGGTTCCTGGACTTCGAGGGCCCGAACGGGGCGCGGGTGGCCAACAACCACGACTGGCTCGGCCCGATGACGCTGATCGACTTCCTGCGCGACGTCGGCAAGCACTTCACCGTGCCGTACATGCTGGCCAAGGACTCCGTCCAGGTCCGCCTGGACCGCGGCCTATCCTTCACCGAGTTCAGCTACATGCTCCTCCAGTCGGCTGATTTCGCCCACCTCCACCGGACGCTGGGCGTCGAGCTCCAGATGGGCGGCGCCGACCAGTGGGGCAACATCACCGCCGGGCTCGAGCTGATCCGGCGGACGACCGGCGGGGGAGGGGACGCGGAGCCCCAGGCGCTGCCGAGCGACCCGGCGGGCGCTGCCGCGTCCGCATTCGCCCTGGCCTATCCGCTGCTCCTCTCGCCATCCGGGACGAAGTTCGGCAAGAGCGAGGGCGGGGATTCGATCTGGCTGGATCCGGCGCGAACGTCGCCCTTCGTCTTCTTCCAGCACTGGCTGAACACCGACGATCGCGATGTCGGCGTCTACCTGCGCTGGTTCACGACGATGTCGCCCGATGAGATCGAAGGGCTGGACACTTCCGTCGTGGCGGCGCCGGGTGCCCGGGCCGCCCAGCGAGCGCTGGCGATGGACGTCACGACCCGGGCGCACGGAGCGGCAGCGGCGCAGCAGGCCGCCGATGACGCCGTCACCCTCTTCGCGCCCGAGCCGATCCGTGATGCCGCGGTCCTGGCGCGGCTGTTCGGGTCGGTCGGCGGGTTCAGCGTCGATGGCGCTTCGGCGGCGGGTGGCGTCGCCGCGGCGCTGGCAGGCGCGGGCCTTTTCGCCTCGAATGGCGAAGCGCGCCGATTGATCCAGAACGGCGGCCTGACCATCAATGGCGAGGTCATCCGAGACCCCACGGCCGCCATGCCGCCCGCGATCCACGGCCAATGGTGGGAAGTCCGAATCGGCAAGCGCCGCCGCGAGCTCGGCCGCCTCATCAGATAGCGCCAGGCGAATTCCGGCTCGCACCGTGGCTCTTTGCTCGCACCGTGGCTCTTTTGATGATGGCTGGCATGTGGAATCACTCTTGACAGCGTTTCGTCGTGTGTCTACGGTGCGCCGACGCACCACGTCCGAGCGCGCAAATCCGGCCGGGGAGCAACGTTCCTATGCAGTGCTGCGCGACCTGCGGGAAGACCCAGGATCTACGTCTGTACGAAATCGATTTCGGCGACCACCTCGAGCATCGCTGGTGGTGCCTCGAGTGCTGGTTCTCGGCTCGCCGCCTCGGCACTGAGGCCGAGCCCGCTCCAGCCTGGATCGAGCGGGCAGCGCTCCACCAGCTGCCGATGAAGGGATTGCCGCGGGCCAACGCCTGATCTCGGCCAGAAGTTCCCTTGTCCGGCAGCGATCGGTTCGCGAAGATGGTCGACCACTGAGGCGACTCGCCGGGCGAACGAACTGGCAAGCCTGCGTCGGCGGTCTCGTGTTCGGAACCGCAGGATTCCTGCCGCTGCGTTGCGCGCTGGCGCCCACGTCATCTGCTTTCGATCGATGAGCCAGCCGTGGCTATCAGACCCGCGCGGTTGGCACCCGCTGCCCGAAGTGCGGCCTGGGACCGGACGGCATCCCCGGGTGCGCGGCCGCGGTTGAACGTTCTCGGGGCCTCGTTGCGCCTTAGGTCGTAGAGCCGCCAGATGGGTGGTGCCGCCGGGTGACAGGGTGCATGCTCCGGATCGATCAACGCACGGGTCGCGGAGCCGGGCCGGCTTCGTGGCTTGGACAAGGGCCGCGATCGCGATTCTCCTCGTTGCCTCTTGCAGTGGCGTCCTGCCGTCGGGCACGCCCGCACCGCAGCTCGGTGGCGTGGTGGCCTTGGCTTCCCCGACCAATGCGCCGCCGCCGACCCTTCTCGCCACGACGCCGCCCACCGCACCTCCCATCCCTCCAACGCTCGATCCCACCCCGACGCCGGTCCCGCCGACGGCCGCGCCTACTCACACGCCTCGCCCGACGCGCACGGCTTCGCCGCCGCCGATCCCAACCGCCCGGCCAACCGCGACCCCGACCGCCGCGCCGACGTCCGTCCCGCCGACCCTCGGCCAGCTCGTCGGCCAGAAGCTCGTTGTCCGCATGGAGGGGGCCACCCCGAGCGTGGACCTCCTGGGACGGATCCGGCACGGCGAGATCGGCGGCGTGATCCTCTTCGGCATGAACGTCACGACCCCAGCGGCCCTGGTCGAGCTCACCCATGAGCTCCAGGCGGCGGCGACCGACGGCGGCCAGCCCCCACTCCTGATCGCCACCGACCAGGAGGGCGGCAGCATCAATCGCATCGCGTGGGCGCCCCCGACGATGTCGGCGCTGGAGATCGGCACCACCGGAAGCGCGGCCACGGCCACGGCCCAGGGAGCTGCCGCGGGATCCGCTCTCCGCGCGCTCGGGATCAACGTCGACCTCGCTCCCGTCGCCGACGTCCCCGCAACGGCAAGCTCGTTCATGTACCTCCAGGACCGAACGTTCTCGTTCGATTCCACCCTGACCTCGACGCTCGCGAACGCCTTCGCCGCCGGGCTGGAGGCGAAGGGCGTCGCGCCGGCCATGAAGCACTTCCCGGGCATCGGGTTCGCCATCCAGAACACCGATTCGAACGTCGTCACCATCGACGCGTCGGCGGCCATGCTCGCGGCAGGTCTGCAGCCGTATCGGGCGGCGATCAAGGCCGCGATCCCCATCGTCATGCTCTCGAATGCGACCTACACGGCCTTCGATCCCGGCAACGCGGCGGGCTGGTCGAGCGACGTCGTGAACGGCTTGCTCCGAACGAAACTCGGATTCAGGGGCGTCACGATCACCGACTCGCTGACGGGCAATGCCGTGATCCGGGGCATCCCGCAGGACCAGCTGGCCCTACAAGCCGCGATGGCCGGGACGGACCTGCTCCTCGTCAGCGGATCCGAGGCCTCGACCCGGGTCGTCTACTCGACGCTCCTCGCGGCCGCGACCGCCGGGACCCTGCCACGCGCGACGCTCGACGCGTCCCACGCCCGGATCCTGGCCCTCAAGTCAGGGTTCTGACGCCGGACCCGTGCCGTCTTCGGAGCACCTCGATGACGGCGCTCGGAGCGATGTTTCGCTCGGCCAGGAGGACCAGGGCATGGTAGAGAAGGTCCGCTGCTTCGCCGGCCAGCGCGTCTGACGTCGCGACTTTCGTGGGACCCGTGGCCACGGAATCGTCCTTGGCGGCCATGAGGACCTCGACGGCTTCCTCGACGACCTTCCGTCCGGTCGCGTCGACGCCGCCTTCGAGGAGGCTCGTCGTGTAGGAGCCGGCGGGGCGGCGGCGCTGGCGGTCGTCGATCGTGGCCCAGAGGGTCTCGAGCCAGGCGAAACCCTCGGCCGACGCGGCGGGCGCCGTCGGCGCCGGCGTCGAATCTGCCCCCGGCGCGACAGCGGCCGGCACCTGATCGATGTCGACGCCCGCCTCGGCGTCGGGCGACGGATCGAAGCAGCTCCGGGTTCCCCGATGGCAGGTCGGTCCGGCGGGGCGAACCGTGGCCAGGATCGCGTCGCCGTCGCAATCCAGGGCGAGGTCGACGACCCGGAGGACGTTGCCGCTCGTCTCGCCCTTGCGCCACAGCCGGTCGCGCGATCGCGAGTGGAAGTGGAGCTGGGCGGTCACGAGGGTGGCTGCGAGGGCCTCGGCGTCGGCGTAGGCGACCATCAGGACCCGGCCGTCCGCATCGTCCTGGACGACGACCGGAACGAGTCCATCGGGACCCCAGCGCGGCTCGCCGATCATGCCGCCACGCCCGACGTCGCCCGGATCGGGATGCCGGCCGCCGCCATGACCCGCTTGACCTCGGCGATCGAATGGATCCGGTGGTGGAAGATCGAGGCGGCGAGGACCGCATCGACCCCGCCGTCACGGACCGCGGCCACGAAATCGGCCGGCGACGCGGCGCCACCCGAGGCGATGACCGGCACGGAAACGCGATCGACGATGGCCCGCAGGAGGTCGGTCTCGAAGCCCGACTGGGTGCCGTCTCGGTCGATCGAGGTCAGGAGGAGTTCGCCCGCCCCGCGCTCGGCGGCCTGGATGGCCCAGGTAACGGCGTCGAGATCCGTCGTCTCGCGCCCGCCCTTGGCGAGGACCTCCCAGCTCGCCTCGCGATCGGGGGTGCCGGCAGCGTGGCGGGCGTCGATCGCGACAACGACCGCCTGCCGACCAAATTGCTCGGCGCACCGGGTGATCAGCGAGGGATCCGCGATCGCGGCCGTGTTGAGCGAAACCTTGTCTGCGCCTGCCCGCAGGACCGCCCGCATCTCGTCGACGGTCCGGATCCCGCCACCGACCGTCAGGGGAATGAAGGCCCGTCGGGCGGTCCGCTCGACGATGTCGAGGAGCGTCGCCCGACCCTCGGGCGCGGCCGTGATGTCGAGGAACACCAGCTCGTCGGCGCCCTCGTCGGCGTAGCGGGCAGCGAGCTCGGGCGGATCGCCCGCATCGACGAGATCGACGAAACGGGTGCCCTTGACGACCCGCCCGTCGGCGACATCGAGGCACGCGATTACCCGCCGCCGGAGCATCTCAGTCGCCGCCCGACGTTCCGCCCGCGCCGACGGGGCTACGCTCCGCGCCGGCGCCCGCGGCGAGGGCCGTCGACCAGCGCACGAAGTTGCCGAGCAGCCGGAGCCCCGCGCCGCCGCTTCGCTCGGGATGGAACTGGACCCCCACGACGTTGCCGCGCTCGACCGCGGAGACGAAGGGGGTTCCATGGGTGGTCTCGGCCAGGGTGACCGCGACCGCGTCGGTCCCGGTGGGTCGGCCGGCATACGAGTGCACGAAGTAGAGGTCGGTGCCGCTCGCCAGACCCGCGAAGAGGACGTGCTCGCGGCGCAGCTCCACCTGGTTCCAGCCAATGTGCGGGAGGGTCGGCGCTTCGACGAGCAGCTCCGCCCGGCCGTGGATGACCCCGAGCGTCATCGCCCCGTCCTCGTCACTGCCGTCAAAGAGCAGCTGGAGGCCCAGGCAGATCCCGAGATACGGACGGCCGAGGGCGATCCAGCGGAGGATGGGATCGACGAGGCGCGCCCGGGTCAGCCGCTGCATCGCGGGGCCGGCGGCGCCAACGCCCGGCACGACGAGGGCTTCCGCGCCGTCGAGGTCGTCGGGTCCCGTGGCGATCCGGACCTGGGCGCCCAGGAATGTCAGGGCCTGGTCGATGCTCACGAGATTGCCGGCGCCGTAGTCGATGACAGCCACGCGCAAGCCGGCATGCTCCTCAAATGGCTTCATCCGAGGACGCCCTTTGTCGAGGCGACACCTGCCCGTCGGGGATCGCCTTCACAGGCGGCCCGGAAGGCGAGCGCCAGGGCCTTGAAGGCGGCTTCGGCGAGGTGATGGTCGTTCCGGCCGCTGCCTTTGAGATGGAGCGTGATGCCGCTCGTCCTGGCGAACGCCTCGAGGGCGTGCTCGACGAGCTGACTGGACAGGGCGCCGATTCGCTCGGCCCGGAACGGCAGGTCGATGACCGTGGAGGGACGGCCGCCGATGTCGAGGACGGCGGTCGCGATGGCCTCATCCATGGGCACGGATGCCGACCCGAAGCGCCGGATGCCGGCCCGATCGCCGAGGGCACCCGCGATCGCCGCACCAAGGACGAGGGCCACGTCCTCGACCGTGTGGTGGTCGTCGACGTGGAGGTCGCCGGTCACTTCGATGGCTAGATCGATGAGGGAGTGATGGGCGAGCGAGGTCAGGAGGTGGTCGTAGAACCCGACACCGGTCGCGATCGCAGCCTCGCCGGTTCCGTCGAGGTTGAGCCGGACGGTGACATCGGTCTCCCGGGTTCGGCGCCGGAGGGCAGCGGTCCGGGTACTTCCCGGGGGGACGTCCAGGACCTCGAGCGAACCGAGCGGCGTGGTCATCGCGGCGCCTCGTCCGCCAAGAGGCCGGGGTGGCCGGCGGCGCCGAGCCGTGTCTCGCAGGCGGCGGCGATCAGGCGGTCGTCCTCGTCCTCGTTCCGGACCGTCAGCCGGAGGCAATGGGCAAGTGGATGCCCGGCCCCGAACGTTCGTGGGACGAGGCCCCGAGCCAGGAGCGCCTCGGCCACCCGGGCGGCCCCCGCCGGCGTCCCGAAATCGGCGAGGACGAAATTCGTAACCGAGGGTCCGACCGTCCATCCTTCGGCGCGGAGCGCGTCCGTCAGGCGCGTTCGTTCGCGTTCGACACGGGTGAGGTTGGCGGCGAGGACGCCATCGTCGAGGAGCGCCTCCGTAACGATGTGGACGGACGGCACGGCCACGGATCCCGGCGGCCGGTAGGGCGCTATCCGGGCGATGAGCTCCGGGCGGGCGACGGCAAATCCGACGCGGAGGCCGGCCAGCGCATAGGCCTTGCTCGCGGTCCGGATCACGATGAGGCGGGGGTAGGTGTGCCGCAGCTCCACGAGCGAGCGGCCGGCGAACTCCGCGTAGGCCTCGTCGAGGACGACGATGGGCGGCGGGGTGGCGCCGTCAACCTGGCTCCGCGCCCCGCTCGAGGTCCCGGCGGCGTCGGCGGCGAGGCCATCCAGGAGCTCCTCGATAGCGCCATTGGGCTCCGGCAGGGCCGTCGGGTTGTTCGGGCTGCAAAGCCAGACGATGTCGGCCCCTCGAGCAGCGTCCCGAACGGCGGCCACGTCCATCGCGTAGCCGGCGTCGGGGCCACGGCGGGGCACGGCCCGCACGGTTGCGCCCCGCTGTTCGGTGTCCACCCGGTACATGGCGTACGAGGGCGTGGGGATCACGGCCGAGCCGCCGGGCGGCAGGAAGGCTTTGGCGATGAGATCGAGGATCTCGTCCGCGCCGGCCCCAACGAGGATCTCGTCAATGCCGACGCCGTAGCGCGCGGCTGCAGCGGCCACGAGGCGTCGATAGTCGGAGGGCGGGTACTCGGAGATCGTGCGGCCGAAGTCGTTGGCCGCGAGCAGGCGGACGGCGAGGTCCGGCGGCGCCGGCGAGGTGTTGAGGTCGAAGCGGGCGACGCGCTCGATCGGGACGCCGTACCGCGCCGCGACCTCTTCGTCGGTCGCTTCCCAGGTGTACGAGATGGGGGCGATGGGTGACGTGAAGGTCACGGGCGTGGGGCTCATTCGGGCACTCGTTCGTGGCCGGGGGCAGGGTTGCCGTCCGGGGCAATTCTCCGAGCCCGGCCCGCACCCGCGCTGGCCCCCCGGAAGCGGAGCTCGACCGCCTGGGCGTGGGCGGCGAGGCCCTCGGCCTGGGCAAGGGTCGTGATCGTTCGCCGGAGGGTCGCCAGACCCTCTTTCGTGACCCGTTGCACCTGCATGAACTTGCCGAAGGTCTCGACGCCGAGCGGGCCGGAGCCGCGTGCAAGGCCGCCGGTCGGGAGGACGTGGTTCGCCCCCGTGGCGTAGTCGCCGGCCGATTCTGGTGCCCATGGCCCGACGAACACCGAGCCGGCGTTACGGATCGCGGGAACAATCGCCTCGACGTCGTCGACATCGATCGAGAGGTGCTCGGGCGCATAGGCGTTGATCACCCCAACTGCTGCCGCGATCCCGTCGACGAGGAGGATCCGGCCGTGCTCGCCGAGTGAGCGGGCGAGGATCTCGCGGCGCGACGCGGCCTCGAGGAGGGCGCCAATCTCGCCCTCGACAGCATCGGCGAAGGCTGCCGACGTGGTGACGAGGATGGCCAGCGAATCGGGCCCGTGCTCGGCCTGGGTGATCAGATCCGCCGCCACCAGGGCGGGATCGGCCGGCGGGTTCGCCCCGCCCAAGCCCCCGGACCGGCCCCCGGCGCGGGGCGCGGCGGGTCGCCCGCCCCCCGCGAGCCTCGCCCCCCGGACCCC
>JBEPVB010000003.1:0-44972 GCA_041691215.1 Chloroflexota bacterium | reverse complement strand
CACCCTGGCCGCCGCCAATACCTACACCGGGGTCACCACCGTCAGCGCCGGGATCCTGGCGGTCGACGGCAGCACGGCCGCTGGCAGCGCCGTCAGCGTCGCCGCCAGCGCCAGGCTCGGAGGTTCGGGCACGATCGGCGGCACCGTGGCGATGACCGGGCAGCTGACCCCGGGCGGGTCGCCGGGCCGCCTGATCAGCGGCGCGCTGACGTTCGCCGCCGGCGCAACGTTCTCCGTGGAGATCGGCGGCACCGTCGCCGCGACCGGCTACGACCAGGAGCGGATCTCGGCCGGCGGCGTCACCATCGGAGCGACCGTCAGCCTGTCGCTGGCCGGAATCAGCGGCTTCAGCCCGGCCCTCGGCCAGACCTTCACGATCGTGGACAAGGTCGGCGCCGGTGCCATCAACGGCACGTTCAACGGCCTTGCCGAAGGAGCGCTCATCCCGAACTTCCTCGGCAGCGGTCTCCACGCCCTGGTTTCGTACGTTGGCGGCGACGGCAACGATGTCCTGCTGACCGTCGTGCCATGAGGCAGCGCCGGGCTGCCGGGGCAGGACGATTTTCCTACGCGAATCCCCCAGAGGAGTTATGGCATCCGCGCACCGTGAACGCCAAATTGCCCGAAGAACGCGGTTGGCTCAACGCGAGTCCCATGTGTCCAACGTGCGATCGCGGTGGCACCTCCACCGGACCGATTGGCGATACGGACCACCCTGACGGGTGCGTCCCTCGGAGGTTCTCGCTTGAACGACACAGCAAGCCCCGGCCGGCGCTCCAGCAGGCGCCGCCTCGGAATCCTCGCCCTCCTGCTCGGGAGCGCAGTGCTGACCCTCGGCTCGGGCATCTCCACCCTCGCCGTGTTTACCGATTCCAAGAACGCGACCGCGTCGTTCAGCACGGGCACGATCAGCCTGACGCTCTCCCCGACGACGGTCTTCACGGCCGCGGCCATCTTCCCCGGTGATTCCGGGACCCAGACCGTGGCCGTCACCAACAGCGGCACCGGCTCACTCCGGTACGCCCTTACGACGATCGCCACGAACACGGACGGTCTGGGCCTGGCGACCCAGCTCCAGCTCACCATCGCAGCCGGGGCGTGCCCGGTCTCGGCCACGGTCCTGTACGGAGCGGCCGCCCTCGGTTCCGCGTCCTTCGGCAACCCGGCAACCGGGAGCCAGAGCGGTGATCGAGTGCTGGCCGGCGGGGCGAGCGAGAACCTCTGTTTCGCGTGGTCCCTGGCGCAGGGCACGGGCAACGCCTTCCAGGGCGCCACGACCACGGCCACCTTCACCTTCGCCTCCGAGCAGACGGCCAACAACCCGTAAGCCGGCTGAAGCCCAAGGACAACGATGCCGATCATGCCGGATGCCCCACGGGCGTCCGGCGTTCGGCTTCGTGAAGGAGCTCGAGTGACCACAGCGGCTCGCATCGCGCGGCGCGTGCTCGAGCTGGGCCTGGCAGGCCTGGCGACCGGCATCCTCGCGACCGTCCTGCTCGTCCGGGGCGCGCCCTTGGCCGGGCATTCCGTCCTGGTGGTGGGCGGAGGGTCGATGGAGCCGGTGCTGTCGCTCGGCTCGGCCATCGTCATCGAGTCGGTCCCCATCTCGAGCCTCGCGGTCGGCGACATCGTGACCATCAAGGTTGGCCCCGACCAGGCGATCTTCACCCACCGGATCAGCCGGCTCGTCCACCGCCCGGACGGGCTCTGGATCGAGACCAAGGGCGACGCCAACGCCTCCGCCGACGCGTCGATCATCCCGGCAACGTCCGTCCAGGGCCGCTTGCTGGTAGCGGTCCCCCGCCTCGGTTACGTCGTCGCGGCGCTCTCGCAGCCCAGCGGGCTGGCGGCCGCCCTCGGCGGCGGCGGCGTGCTGCTGGCCCTCATCATGCTGCTCGACGGCCCGAGCGCCGCGCGGCCGGCTCCAGTCAGGCAGACCCGTCGCCTCGCTGCCGAGCCGGCCGGAGCTCCCATGCCCGTATCCTCGATGGCGCCGAATCGTCGCCGGACCGCAGGGGCCACGCGCCGGAGATAGCCCGCGCCGCATCGCTACACTTCCACGCGATGTCCCACGTTCATGCCTCACGGACCGCGGCTGACCTCCTTGTCGAGTGCCTCGAGGCCGAGAACTGCGAATTCGTCTTCTCGGTCCCCGGCGAGGAGACCATGGACGTCCTCGACGCCCTCTCCCGGAGCCCCTCGATCCGGCATGTCACGACACGCCACGAGCAGGGCGCGGCCTTCATGGCCGACGTCTACGGCCGCTTGACCGGCCGCGCCGCCGTGGCCATGGCCACGCTGGGCCCGGGCGCCACCAACCTCATGACCGGCATCGCCGATGCCTACCTCGACCGGGCGCCGATGGTCGCGATCACCGGCCAGGCCGGCTCGGACAAGCTCCACAAGGAGGCCCACCAGGTCGTCGACATCGTCCAGATGTTCAAGCCGATCACCAAGTGGAACACCCGGGTCGAACGGGTCGATGCGATCCCCGAAATCGTCCGCCGGGCATTCCGGACCGCGACGCTCTCGAAGCCCGGCCCGACTCACATCGAGCTCCCCGAGAACATCGCTGCCATGGCCCCCGAATCGGGTGACGCCATCCAGCCCCTCCGGCCGGGCAAGGCCTATTTTCCCGAGCCGACCGAGGAGGCCATCCACCACGCCGCCGGGCTGATCGCCGGGTCCGAGCGGCCGCTGATCCTGGCCGGGAATGGCGTCCTCCGGCGTCATGCGGCGCCAGCGCTGCGGGCGCTCGCGCGCGGCCTCCACGTCCCGGTCGCGGTGACGTTCATGGGTAAGGGCGCAATCGACGATCGATCCCACCTCTCGCTCATGGCGGTCGGCCTGCAGGCGCGCGACCACGTCCTCACGGGCTTCGACCGGGCCGACCTCGTCATCTGCGTCGGCTATGACCTGGTCGAGTACGCCCCGGCTCGCTGGAACCCCGATGGGAAGAAGCGGATCATCCACATCGACACCCAGCCGGCCGAGGTCGACGCGGCCTATCAGCCCGAGGTCGAGCTCATCGGCGATATCGAGGGATCCCTCCGCAGGCTCCTCACCGCAGTCCTCCCGCTCGGGATCAGCGGCCGCGACGCGGGAGAGCGCCACGAGGCCAAGGAGACCCTGGTCAACGCCGATCTCCGGACGGCACTGCTCGAGGATCTGCTGGCCTGCGCGAATGATCAGGGCTACCCGATCAAGCCGCAGCGGGCGCTCTTTGAGCTTCGCCGAGCCCTCGGCCCGGAGGACATCGTGGTCAGCGATGTCGGGGCCCACAAGATCTGGGTTGCTCGGCTGTACCAGGCCTACGAGCCCAACACGGTCATCATCTCCAACGGGTTCGCAGCCATGGGAATCTCGGTCCCCGGTGCGATTGCGGCGAAGCTCGTCCACCCCGACCGCAAGGTCGTCGCCCTGTGCGGTGACGGCGGCTTCCTGATGAACTCCCAGGAGCTCGAGACGGCCAAGCGCATCGGGACCAACA
Organism: Chloroflexota bacterium; assembly: GCA_041691215.1. Lineage (GTDB taxonomy): Bacteria > Chloroflexota > Limnocylindria > Limnocylindrales > CSP1-4 > UBA5189. Next base: position 41,482 of record JBEPVB010000003.1, on the reverse strand, counting down.
TCGTGGTGGTCGTCTGGCGCGACGACGGCTATGGGCTCATCGACTGGAAGCAGCGGACCGAGTTCGGCAAGCCCTTCGGGGTCGAGTTCGGCAACCCCGATTTCGTGGCCTATGCGCAGTCGTTCGGCATCGCCGGCTTCCGGCCCACCTCCGCCGACGACCTCTACCCGACCCTCATGAAGGCTCTCGCGGTCGACGGCCCGGCCCTCGTCGAGGTCCCGATCGACTATCGAGAGAACCTCCGCCTGACCGAGCACCTCGGCGCCCTGTCCGGGATGGGCTGAGGTCCGGCGTCGGGGATTCGAGCGTCACGACGCCCCCGCCGCTAGCGCGTGCTGAAGACGCTCGGACCGTGGCCGGCGATGACGGATGCCGCCGTCGGCACCGGCGCGACCGCCGCCGACGGTCCCGACGATCCGCCACTCGGAATCTGGAAGGAAACGGGTGCCCGTGCAAGACTCGGCGCCGTCGTGGAGGGCTGTCCCCCCGGCCTCTCGGCGAGCGCGTCCAGGTCCATCATCCTCGCGGCCGAGACGGCGCCCGGCCGGCCGAGCAGGTAGCCCTGGCCGGCATCGACGTCGAGCTCTCGGATCATCCGCAGCTGGGCGGCCGTCTCGACACCCTCGGCGATCGTGAGGGCACCCCAGCGCCGGGCAAGCCCGACGAGCGAGGTCAGGACCGACATCGTCTGGTCCTCGGCGGCGCCGCCCTGGACGAGCGAGAGATCGATCTTGACGACATCGAACCGGAACTGGCTGAGAAGGCGCAGCCCGGCATTGCCGGCGCCGACATCGTCGGCCGCCACGCGGACGCCCGCCGCCTGGAGCGTCTGGACCGTCGTCCGCAGCCGCTCCGGCTCGCGGATGGCATCGCGCTCGGTCAGCTCGAGCAGGACCCGGTTGGGGTCCATGCCGTGGCGACGCAGGATCGCCAGGAAGACCGTGGCGTTGAACTCGGGCGCCTCGAAGCTGCGGGGCGAGACGTTGAGGCTGACGAGCGTGTCGAGCGGGACGGCCGAGGCGCCCTTCAGGACGACCTCGAGCGCCGCCCGATCGAGATCGAGGACGCGGCCGGCGACCTCGGCGGCATCGAAGAGCGCCCCGGTGTTCGCGAAGCCGGATGTGGCGTCGACGCGAACGAGGCCCTCGTAGCCAAGGATTCTGCCCGTCGGGAGGTGGACGATCGGCTGGTAGACGGGCGTCAGGGCGCCGGCTTGGATGACCGCCGAGACGGAGGCCGACAGCTCGCTGCGCATCCCTTCATCGACGTGCCCGCGATCCTTGGCGGCGTCGAAGACGGTGACGATGGTCCGCCCGTGCCGCTTCCCCCGATAGAGCGCCGCATCGGCCTGGGCGGTCAGCTCGAGGCGGGTCTTGCCGAACTCGGGGCAGGCCGTGACGCCGGCCGAGAACGAAATGGCGCCCTTGTACCGGCCGCCGCCCCGGTCCTCCAGGCCCCGGCTCAGGATTCGGCGGGCCGTGACCTCGGCCCCCGGGGTGCTCGTTTCGGCCAGGAGGATGGCGAACTCGTCGCCGCCGATCCGAAAGCCCGCGTCCGCCGTTCGGATGGTGGTCCGGATGAGCTCACCGACCTCGGCCAGGAGCTCATCGCCGGTCGCATGGCCGCGGGTGTCGTTGACGAGCTTGAACTCGTCGATGTCGAGCATCACGAGCGAAAAGTGGGTGCCGTAGCGACGCGCCTGGTCGACCATCCGGGCGACGGCCTCCTGGAAGGCCCGGTGATTGCCAAGGCCGGTCAGGTTGTCGAGGAGGGCCGCTTCCCGGGCCGAGTGGTAGAGGTCCTGAAACCGGACCCGCTGGGCTTCCAGCTCGGCCGCCGGCTCGAGGATCTTACGACCCATCCAGGCCGCCGCGACGATCAGCAAGCCGAGCAGCGCCACGAGGGTGACGAGGGCGAGAAGGGGCACCGACGCGACCGTCAGCTGGGCGCTGGCAACGACCTGCCAGCCGCCCATGCCCGCGACATCGACCGCCGCGCTGCCCGTCGCCTGGGACTGGTCGTTGGCGGTGACCTCGAGGATCGGCTGCGCCGTCGCGCCGACGTCGGCCCGGATGGTGACTGCGGCCAGCGGCCCGTCGCTCGCGGAGACGATCGCGAGACGCTCGCCGGCGGTGCTCAGGTCCTCGTTGGCCCATCGCAGCAGCATGTCGAGGGGCACGGCTGCCGCGACCGCGCCCAGGGCTGGCCCGCCGGCGGCACCCGGCACGGCAACGATGACTTCCAGGGCGGCGGGCTGATCGCCGCTGGCCGCGAGCACCTGGTAGGAGGCTCCGCCCGCGGACACCGGTTTCGGGGCGGTGAATGCGGCCGGGGCGCCAACGGCCGCGTGCGTCGCGCCGCGGGCATCGATGAGCGCCGTCGCGGTGACCACGCCGGATGGACGGCGGAGGACCGCCGTCAACGGTGCCGTCGCCGCCTTTGCCTTGGCCGAGGCTGGCTTGGCAGCAAGGGCCGCCGGCATGGCCGGATCGGCCGCGGCCCCCGCAACGGCGAGGCCAAGGTCCTTGACCTCGCGCTCGATCTCGGCCGCAACATGCTCGCTCTGGACTGCCAGGCGTTCGTGCTGGGCGACCCGCGGGTCGTCGATGATCGTCCGGATCAGCGGCGCGACCGCGGCCAAGGGCACGATGGCCACCGCTACCAATGTCAGGACGAGCCGAAGCTTGACGACCCGCAGGCTGTGGCGGCCGTCCGAGATCTCGGCGGGTGCTCCGGAGCTGTCTGAGGCGATGGTCTGCATCGGTCCTTCGGGGATCAGGAAACGATCGCATGGGTATCGCATCCGGTGGTGCCCACGCGCATCCACCCGAACGTCCCGTTTCCGAATAGGACCCCGCGGCCGGGTGCATCCGGGCGGGGGCGCACGTTGGCCGCTAGATCCGGATCGTTTCCCCGCGAGCCGGAGAGTGAACCGTGATATCGGTCTGGCCCCGGGCCAGGATCGCCGCCCGGAGGCGGTCGGGCGTCCCCGCCAGGATCGGGTACGTGCCGTAATGGATCGGCAGCACATCCCGGACGCCCAGGTACTCAACGGCGATGGCAGCCGACTCCGGATCCATCGTGAAGTGGCCGCCGATCGGCAGGAACGCGATGTCGGGATGCCACTGCTCGCGGATGAGCCGCATGTCGCCGAAGAGGGCGGTGTCGCCGGCGTCGTAGATGCGCGTCCCGTCCTCGAGCGTGACGACGAAACCGACGGGGTCGCCGAGGTACAGGGTCGTCTCCCCGCCGGCGTTCCAGTCGCCCGCGGAATGGTCGGCCGGGGTCATCGTGACCTGCAGGCCGGCCGCCTCGACGGTCCCGCCCTTGTTCATCCCGATGACTTCGTCCTTGCCGGCGTAGTTGCGGCCCAGCCAGAGCGACAGCTCGTGGATCGCCGGCCAAGCCGGCCTGGTTCGCGAGGCGATTTGTAAGGCGTTCCCGAAGTGATCGTAGTGGCCGTGGGTGACGAGCAGGAGGTCGCAACGGTCGACCGCATCGGGCGCCTTGGGGCTGGTCGGATTGGCGTACCAGGGATCGAAGATGATCGTCTTGCCGCCCGGCGACACGACCTCGACGCAGGAGTGCCCGAACCACGTGATTGCCGTCTCGCCTACGCGTCGCATGGCGTACCTCCACGGTCATCGTACACTCGGGCGGTGCCCGCAGAGCTGATCGCCGAGAACCTCGCCTTCATCAACTGGACGGTCCTGACGAGCCTCGCGGTGGGGTCCTTTGGGGCGGTGGTCCTGGGTCGCCTGCGGACCGATGCCTCGCGGGGCTACCTGGGTTTTACCGCCTTCTGCGCCGTCCTCCTGGCCCTCCTCGCGATCCTCTCGGACGGCGCCCTGCCGGGCTCCACCAGCGGCACGCCTGTCATCGTCGACCCGTCCTGGGAAGGGCCGAGGCGCGCCTTCCTGTGGGCCCTGGCGGGGCTCGCGGCCGCCTACGTGGTCGCGATCGGCCGAGGCCGCCGGGCGCCCCTGGTGGGCCTCGCCGGTCTTGCCGCGGGCATTTTGGCCCTCGTCGCGGCCGCCCTGTCGTGGGGCGGCAGCCCGCTCGGCTCGGTGGCCCTCTTCGTCCAGCTCTCGCTCCTCGCCGGCGCCACCGGGGGCGTCTTCGCGGCGATGATCCTGGGCCACTGGTACCTCGTCACGCCCAAGCTCGGCGAGGCGCCGCTCGTCCTCTTTGCCCGTATCCTGGCCGCCGTGGTCGCCGTCCAGCTCGTCGCCTTCATCGCTTGGACGGCGGCGGGGGCCGGGCCGGCGGGGGTCGGTGGCCTCGCCGCGCTCAGTGGCTCGTGGGCCCTCTTCGTCTGGCTGCGTCTCATCGTCGGGATCGCCTTCCCGCTGGCCGTGACCTGGGCCGCGATCCAGACCGCCAGGACGCGCTCGATGGAGTCGGCAACCGGGCTCCTCTACATCAGCGTCGGCACGATCGCGGCCGGCACCATCCTCGCGGCCGGCCTCTACTTTGGGGCCGGGCTCCTCGTCTAAGGAGGCACCCCATGCGTTCCGACGACTCCTGGATCCCAACCCTCAAGGACTTCGAGTGGATCGAATCGCTGGCCCGGCCGATTCATCCGATCCTAGCCGCCCTGGAGACGGCCGCGGCACCTGGCCGCGTGCCGATCCTCGACCGCGACGCCGGTCGTGTGCTGGGCGCCCTGGCCTCCGACCGGCGGAGCATCTGTGAGGTCGGGACGGCGATCGGCTACTCGACCCTCTGGATGGCCCTCGGACAGCCGGCCGACGGGCGGATCGTCACCATCGACCCCGACGCCGCGCGCACGTCGGTGGCCCGTCAGCACTGGCGCTCGGCGGGCGTCGCCGACGAGCGCATCGTGATCGTGGGCAGGCCGGCCCTCGAGGCGTTTGGCGCCGAAGAGCCCGCCCTGGCCGGGCCCTTCGACCTCGTCTTCATCGACGCTCTCAAGGACGAGTACTCGGCCTATCTCGACGCCCTCCTGCCGCGCCTGGCCCCCGGCGCGCTGGTCACGGCCGACAACGTCCTCTGGGGCGGCCGAAGCTCGGGCGCCCGGGAAGCGCGGGCCGGCGACGGCACCGAAGCCCTGCGTACGTTCTGCGCGCGGATCCTGGCCGACGAGCACTTCACGGGGACGATCCTGCCCATGGGCGACGGGCTGCTCGTGGCGTCCTGGCGTCCGTGACCATCCCCGTCCGCATCCGCCTCTTCGCCGTCCAGCGGGAGCTCGCCGGAACGCGCGAGTTGAGCGTCGAGCTCGAGGAGCCGGCAACCATCGCCGATTCCTGGGCGGCCCTCGTCAGCCTCCACCCCGCGCTTGCCCCCGGTGGTGCCTCGGTCAGGTTCGCCCGCAACGGCGCCTATGCCCCTGCCGGCGAGCCGCTGGAAGCGGGTGACGAGGTCGCCATGATCCCGCCGGTCAGCGGTGGAGCGGCGTCGGGGCCGGGCATGGGCGACGCCGAGGGACGAATCCTCGAGCTTCGCGCCGAGCCATTTCCGGCCGGCTTCGTCGGCGACCTGGTCACACGACTTGCGGCTCCCGAGGACGGCGCCGTGGTCGCCTTCCTGGGGATCACCCGGGCCTCACCCGGCACCCCCGCCCCGGGCCAAGAGGACGAGGCGGCCCGCCACGTCGGACGAAGCGTCGAAGCCCTCGACTACGAGGCCCTCGAGCCGCTCGCCCTGCGGGTCCTCGGCGAGATCGCCGACGAGATCAGGGAACGCTTTGGCGTGGAGCGGCTGGCGATCGTGCACCGGACGGGCAGCGTGCCGCTCGGCGAGGCCTCGGTGGCCATCGTGGCCTGCGCGGCCCATCGCGACGCGGCGTTCGTGGCCGCGGCCTATGCCATCGACGAGACCAAGGCCCGGGCACCCATCTGGAAGGCCGAGCGCTTCGTCGACGGGCACGTCTGGATCGGCGCGCCCGCGCGCGAGGGGCCGCGCCCAACCTGAGGCGCGCCCGTGGCGGCGTTCCCGCCCGGCCGCGCCGCCGCCGCGCCTCGGTCCCGGGCCCTATCCTCTGACGATGGCGCGGTCGCTGGATACCGGGGGGTTCGCGGAGGAGCATGCCCGCCTGACCGGGCGCTCGCGAGCGCTCGGTGCCTCGCTGGCGGGGGCCGCCCGTTCGGCCACGACCCTCGGCCGTGAGCGGGCGATCCTGCGGCTCATCGGCGTAGGGGGCATCGACCGGGTGGGGAGGCCGCTCGCGGCCGAGGTCGTCGATCGTTACGTGAGCGGCCGCCAGGACCGGCTGGCCGCCGGGGTCGGGCTGGCGTTCGCGGTTGCCCTCCTGGAGTACGACACCACCCCCCAGTCGCTAGCCATCGACGTCGCCGGCGGCGCTGTGGACCTGGCCCTGGAGGCGGCCCTCCTCGAAACGCCCGAGCGGCGGACCGCGGCGGCGGACCACCTCGGCCGCCTGGTCGTCGCCGCGGTGGCGCGGATCGATGCCAATCGGGTGGCTCGCCGCGAGCTCCAGGCGATCCTCGGCGACCGCCAGCCGCCGTGGATTGGCGCGACCCTCCACGAGGCGGGCACGGACGACGCCGAGGGCGAAGCCACGGCCCTGATCCGGGCCGGTCTGGACCTCGTGCGTGTCGAGGTCCCAGCCGGTCGCGAGCTGGCAACGCGGCTCGGCGAGCTCGGCCACGAGATCGGCTGGCGGCCCCGTTCCGACGATTCGGATCTCGAGCCGGCCCCGGCCGGCAGCCAGCGGGGTCTGGCCCATCTGCGCAATGTCCTCGATCGCGCGGCCGCGGAACGGGGTGCCTACGTCCGCCTGGCCATCGCGCCGACGGCCCTGGCGGCCCCCGAGGGAGCGATCGTGGCGGCCTTCGAACGGGCGGACCTCCTGGACCTCGATCCGATGAGCGAGATCGTGGTCACCGGCGTCGACCCGGAGCGGGCCCTGGCCGACTTCGGCTTTGCGGTCCGGGTCATCCGCCGGGCGGGGGCGAGCATCCACCTCGGAGCCGGTCCGCTCGTCGTCGCCCCGGACCTCGACGCCGGGATGAACGCGGACCCGCCAACGCGCTCGGGCCGGGCGCTGGCCCTCCAGATGATCGCCGCCGACATGGCGATCGCATCGGGCCTGCCGGCCGATCGGATCATCGTCGGCGCCCTGCCGGCCTGGCTGACCGGCGAACCCGATACCGCGGCCCGGGCCGCGGCCGAGGTCGCTCTTCGTCGGCTGCTCCTGCCGGATCATCCACTTGCCTTCGTCGAGCCATCTGGCTCGGAGCCGCCCAGCAGATGGCCGGCCATCGCGGCCGCTATCCTGCCCGGCTCCGGCGTCGCGATCACGCTCCGCCGGGCGCAGCCGGGATCGGGCGATGCCACCGCGATGTTCTCGGCCGCCCGTGCTGCCGCTGACGTCGCCCGGGACCTGGCCGGATCCCTGGCGCCGCGGCAGCTGGCCGGTATCGCCCTCGACCACGCCGAACGCGCCCTTGCGGCGGTCGCCTGGACGTTCGATACCATCGAGCACGATGGCTGGCCCGCCCTCACGGGGGCGACGGCCGCCCGCGGCGGCTGGGGCCGGCTCGGCGGCGAGGCGGTCGCCTCGACCGGTGATTCGACGGATCCCGTCGAGCGCGCCCTCGCCTGACAGCCCGCGCCAGGAACGCGGCCGCAGGCCGCCTCCAGCCCTCGGATCAGCCGATCAGGGCGACCTCGGGCGGTCCTTCGGCTTCGACCTCGTCCTTGGTCCGGATGGTCGCCGCGCCCTCGACGTCGAGGAGGTAGCCGATGCCCTGGAAGGTCCGGATCCGGCCCGGTTCGCCGGGCGCGGCACCGAGCTTGCGGCGAACGCGGCTGACCCACACCCGGAGGTACTGGAGGTCGTCGCGATACTCCGGACCCCAGACCTTGGTCAGGAGCTCGGTGTGGAGGACGACCTTGCCGGCATTCGCGGCCAGGTGTTGGAGGAGGAGCCACTCGGTCCGGGAAAGCTGGACGAGCTCGCCGTTGCGGGTGACCATCCGCCGCTCGAGGTCGATCTCGACGTCGTCGAAGCGGATGACGCCGGCGCCCGGCTCGGCACCGCTTGAGCGCCGGATGACGGCCCGAACGCGGGCGGCCAGCTCGTCGGGGTGGAAGGGCTTGGCGATGTAGTCATCGGCGCCGAGATCGAGACCCTTGGCCTTGTCGGCGGTCGAGCCCTTGGCGGTGAGGAGGATCACCGGCACAGGCCGGCGCTCGCGGAGCTGGCGCATGACCTCGATGCCGTCGAGGTCGGGCATCACGATGTCGAGGAGGACGATGTCGGGCCGGATCTCCTCGGCCTTCTCGAGGGCCTGCTCGCCGCTGTTGGCAGTTACGACGCGGAAGCCTTCCTCAGACAGGGCAATGGCCACGAGCTTGGTGATCCGGGGCTCGTCATCGGCAACGAGCACGAGCGGCTGTGTCGACACGGCTGCCTCCTGGGTGCGGTACACCGAGTGTGCGGGCGCTGAACGATGGCTACCCCGGGCAACGATTGCCACCCCAGTGGGGCGAGCCCTGCGACCCGAAAGGCCGCCCTGGCCGAGCGCACCGAGCTACCTCCATCGTCGCGGCCGATGGCTGCCGGATGCGGCCGTCCGACATTGCATATCCGTTACATCCGCATAACAGCGGTTGCGGTCGGCGGCCCGTTGAGTCTAGCGGTCCAGGCGTCCGCGGAGGGCGTCCAGGAGCTCCTGGGCGTGGACGCGGTCCTCAGCCGCGAGCCGACCGAACAGGTCCGCCACGTCGCCGCCGTCGTCGGCATACATCTGGTACGCCTCGATCGCCTCGAGCTTCGAGGTCAGCGCCTGCAGCAGGTCGTAGGTGACGTCGTCGACCGGGCTCGAACGGAGCTGCTCCGGCGTCGAGATCGGGTCCTGCTTCTGCATGCGTGGTCCTCCAGGCGTTCGGCCGTGGGGTCCATCCTGGCCGCCGGGCACTCTCGGACGCGCGCCCTCCCGGGGGGTCGCCCTTGCAGGTGCCTCGCGCCAGCGCGGTCGCGGGGCCGCGCCGCACGCCGGCCCTGTAGGTCCGGTGCAAGGTCAGGGCCGTTCGCTCGCGGACGCCCGTTGCGTCGAGGGCGAGAGACTTGACCACGTGATACCCCCGATGGTCGAGGTCGTCGTTCCCGAGGCCTGGACGCCCGATGGCCTGGCCACGACGCTCGCGTCGCTTGCCAGCCAGCGCTATCCGGCCTTCAGCGTGGCCTCGGCGCGCCCGCCGGGTGAGACGTTGAGCTCACCGGTCGCCGGGCTGGCAGCGATCCTCGAAGCCCGCGGCCACCCGGTGCGACTGGCCGCTCTGCCAGCCGCGGCGACACCCGGCCGCCGGCGCCAGGTCCTCCTCGAGGCCGTGGCCGCGCCATACCTCCTGGTGATCGACGACGGTGTGTACCTCGAGCCCGACCTGCTGGGCCGGCTGGTGGCAGCCATAAGGGCGACGCGCTGCGGGTTCGTCGGTTCGGCCGTCGTCGACCTCCGTTTCCTGGGTGACCACCGGCCTGACGAGGAGGTCATCGAGTTCTGGGACGGCCCGGTTCGGCCCGAGGATGTCAAGGTCTGGAGTCCCGCGTGGAACCGCCGGCGTGTTCATCGCGGAGCGAACCTCGAGCACCTCCGGGAACGCCTTCCGCGGACGCGAGACCGGCTGTATCGCGTCTCGGAGATTCGTGGCTGCGTCCTCTACGACGCGTCGGCGCTGCGGGCCCGTGGCGGATTCGAGGCTCCCGGGCAGGGTCGCCAGAGCGGACCGCTGACCCTGGAAACCGCGGCCCAGCTGCGGCTGCTGGCGCACGCCGGCGGCGCGGGCCTGTTCCCGTCGGGCGCCTACCGGGTCATCCCAGGCGCGTCCGAGCTGGCTGCTCAGCCGCTCGCGCGTGGCGATGACTCGGCGGCCATGACGAGGCCGCGCCGGATCCGCCGAGGTCACCACTGGCGCCATGCGGCCACGGCAGCAGCAGCGCGCCGATCTTGGGGCGGACAGATTCGAGCCCCCGGCCTGCCGCACCACCGAACGGTGGCACGATCGGCCGGGGGCCCCCGCGACGGATGAGTCGCGTGTCGGCCGCTCAGCGGGCGCCGGGATCACCCTCGCGGTTGATCTCGTCGATGCGACCCTTCTCGTACTCGACGTGCCGTCCGGCTTCGTCGACGTCCTTGTGGATCTCGTCGCCGGCGTTCTCGATCCCGTGGTGAATGCGATCGCCGGCGTTGGCTGCCTTGTCGGCGAGCGATTCGCCGTCCGCCCCGCGCCAGGCCTCCTTGGCGTCGTCTTCCATGTCCCGAGCGGCGCGCTTGGAATCGTCCATGTCGATCTCCTCGTTTGCAGGAGCCGATGGCTCCAGTGGCCCTGAACGTACGAAGCCGACGGTCCGTATCACACGCCCCAAAGGGCACCGGGCGTTGCAGTCCGGTTGCAGCCGTGAACGCCAGCGGGAGGCGCCCATCCCGACAGGAACAGGAGGTCAGCAATGACGAAGAACAGTGCACTGGAGCAGCCGACGACGGGGCGTGGGCCTCGAGCCGGGACCCGCGACAGCATCGATACCGCCCGCGACGCGGTCCGGGCCGCGACGACCCAAGTGGGCGATGCCGTGGACACGGTGCGGGCCTCGATCCCCGAGGTCGCGCGAACGTCCCGTGGTCTCGCTGAGGGCGCCATGCGCCGCATCGAGGCCGGTTCGGATCAGCAGATCTCGGCCGGGGCGACGATGTCGCTCGGGCTGGCGATCGGGATGCTCCTGGGCGGAGCTCCGCGGATCCTGATCGCCGTTGCCCTCCTGCCCGTGGCAGCCGTGGGCCTCGTGCTCATGGACCGCCGCGACCAGGGTCGAACAAGGAGCGGATCGCTCGACTCCCGGTGAGGCCCTCGACCCGCGAAGAGGCGGGAACCACCTTCGGCACGAACGCCGCGTCTCCCCCGAGACGCGGCGTTCTGATGTGCCAGCGTCCGGGAATCCGGGGGCGCGACCGCCCGGGGGAGCGGACGGTCGGGGGAGGGTGGGGGGGCCGGCGTGTTTCGCAGGCCCCCCGGGAGGAACGAACCGGCGAGCGGGTCGCCGGGCCTGCCGACATCATCCCTGCCGCCCCGGTAGCTGGTCATGCCCCTCGGCGGCGACGCCTTGTAGTCGCGTTTCGGTCGCCGCCCGAGCTTCCGTGGCCCGACCCCTCCGGGTCGTCAGGGCCGCATCGCCTCGGCGGCCAGGATCTCGAGGACCGCGGCCGGGACATCGCGGGCCAGGGTGTCGCAGCGGTGGATCGCCGCTGCCGCGGGTGACAGCCCGATCAGGACCGTCCGCAGGTGGGCCGACCGGCCCCGACAGCGATCGACCTCGGTTGTCAGGTACCAGGAGGGGTGATCGGGCCGGAGGGGCACGTTGCCCACGCCGATCGTCGCCCAGTCGCGGATCGGCGCTGGGCGAGGCTCATGGCCAGGCTCGACGACCAGGATCACCTCGTGGCCGGCCTCGAGCAGGAAGCCGAGCGATCGCAGCGAGCCTTCATCGGGCCTGCTGGCGCTGCGAGCGCCCTCCACGATGGCGTCGTGGTCGACGTAGACCGTGGTCATGATCGCTCTGGCTCCGTCACGACGGGCAGTTGGTGATCGATGCTGAGGTGTTCGACGATATGGGTCATGGGCTGGCTCCGCTGCACGTTTCGACGGCCTCCCGGGACTCGGTAGCCCGGAAAATGGGGACGCCCACCGTTGCTCGGTGGGCGTCCGGACTGCCTGACTTGCCGGCGTCAGACGACGCCGCGGCCCGTGCGGGTTCTAGCGGTCACCGCGTTCCAGACGAGGACCGCGATGATCGCCCCGATCGTGGCCGTGACGATGGAGCTGACGTCCAGGGCGCCGTTGATGGCATCAACGCCAAACAGGGCGCTGGCCAGGAAGCCGCCGATGAGGGCGCCGACGATCCCAAGGACGATGTGTCCCAGAACGCCCATGCCCTCGTCGCCGCGAACGAGGAAGCCGGCGAGATAGCCGGCGATCGCCCCGAGGACGATCCACGCGATCAGGCTCATGAGAACCTCCATCCAATCAATGTTTTCGGGCCTGCCTCGGCCCGTCCTGCACTGTCGACGCCGCGACCCGCCGGGGGGACTACGGCGGGTCGGGCGTGCGTAACAACGGCCTCGCGTCCTTGCTGGCCGCTTCCCGCTCCCGGCGGCCCCGAAACTGTGACGAAGCTGTAAGCAGGGATTCCGGCGCCTCCCAGTTCCCCCGCCCGGGTGGCCTGGGCTACGATGCCGAGTGGGACACCGCCCGCGAGGAGGGGATGAGCGCGCTCCGAGATCTCGAATCTGCCGCCCCCGGCCGGGATGCCTTTCGGATCGAACGCCTGGCCGGCGTTGTCGACGCGGTCGTCGATCCCATCACGGTCCAGGACGTGGACGGCAACATCGTGTTCGCCAACGCGGCGGCAGTCCGGGCATCCGGCCGCTCGTCGAACGACGAGCTCCTGGCCGCGGACTGGCCGAGCCGGCTCGACCGGTTCGAGATGTTCGACGAGCTTGGCCGCCGGGTCGATTCGGCGGAGCTGCCGTCCCGGGTAGCCCTCCGGACCGGCCTCCCGCAGGCGATCGTCCTCCGCTGGCGAGACCGGACCAACGGCGCCGAGGGCTGGAGCTCGCTCTCGGCCGTTCCCCTCCTCGACGCTGACGGCCGGGCCGAATTCTCGGTCAACATCACCCACGACGTTACCGCCTCGAAGCTGACCGAGGAAGCGCTGCGAGTGAGCGAGGCGAGATCCCGCCTGCTCGCCGACGCGACCCATGAACTCGACGAAGCGCTGGACCTCGATCGAACCGTTGCCAAGGCCATGGCCCTGGCCGTTCCCCACCTGGCTGATTGGGCCACCCTGGACCTCGTCCATGCCGATGGCTCGGTCGAGCGGGTCGGCGTGGCCGTCGCCGACGCGGCCCAGGTCGAGCTGGCGGATCGGCTGCGGGCCTTCAGCGTCGAGCCCGGGGCCGGTCGGGCAGGCGACCGGGCGATCCTCGAACGGCGCCCGGTGATCGCCAACGTGTCGCCCGAGAACCTGATCGACGATCCGACGCGGCCGGGGCTCATGGAGACGATCCGGGAGCTCGGGACCTCGAGCGCGATGGCGGTGCCACTCGTGGCCCGGGGGAGTGTCGAGGGCGTCCTGTTCCTCGCCTCGGCCAACGATTCGCGGCGCTACGAGGAGGCGGACGCGGTCTATGCAATGGAGCTTGCCCGGCGAATCGCCCTGGCCCTCGGCAATGCCCGCCTCTACGCCGCGGAGCAGGCAGCCCGGCGGGCGGCCGAGGCGTCGACGACACGGACAGAGGTCCTGCTCTCCGACCTGGAGGTCCAGCGCAACCAATTCGAGGCGATCATCCGCAACCTTCCCAGCGGCGTCGTCGTGGCTGACGTTCCGTCTGGCCGGACGATGATCTCCAACGAGGCGCTCGAGCGCATCCTCGGCACGTCCGAGCTGCCGCTCAAGCGACGCCGTCGGGACCTGCAGCTCTTCGAGGCCGACGGCACCCCGATCCCGCCCCAGGAGTGGCCGCTGGCCAGGACGATCCGGACAGGGGAGGCGGTGCGGGCAGAGGAGCTTCGTGTTCGGCGGGCCGACGGCGGCGAGGTCTGGATCGCGGCCCAGTCCGCCCCGATCCTGGCGCCCGACGGACGGCCGGTGGCCGGGGTCGCCGTCTTCGAGGACATCACGGCCCGGCATCGCCAGCAGGTCCAGACGTCATTCCTCGCCGACTCGAGCGCGATCCTGGCGGGCTCGCTCGACTACGAGGAAACGATTGCCAGCGTCGCCCGGCTGGCCGTCCCGACCATCGCCGATTGGAGCGCGGTTGACCTCCTCGGTGAGGACGGCAAGCTCCAGAACCTTGCCCTGGTCCATGCGGATTCGGCCCGCCTGACCGAGATCGCCGCCCTGCGAGAGCGCTTTGCCGACTTCGGAACGGAATCGCTGGGTTCGCGGGTCGTCCGGTCCGGCATCCCGGTCGCGACGACCATCACTGCCGAGATGATCGACGAGGCCCTGGCCGATCTGCCGCCGATCTCGGCCGATGAAGCCACGGCGATTCGATCGTTGGTCGGCACGTCGATCATCTGCGCCCCGCTGATCGTCGGCGGCGAAGCGATCGGCGCCCTGACGATGGCCACCGTTGGAGCGGCCAACGCTCTCGGACCGGACGACGTCCCGTTCGCCCGGGAGGTGGCGGCCCGGGCTGCCTCGGCGATCCAGAACGCGCGTCTCTTCCGCGACGCGGCCAGCTTCCGGACGATCCTCGATGCGGTCCGCGATGGCGTCACGATGGTCAGCCCAACGACCCTCCAGGTCACCTACGCCAACGACGCCTTCCTCGAGCAGGTCGGCCGTGTCCGTGAGGAGGTCCTGGGCAGGACGACACCGGACTGGACCGAGGGCCTCTCCCTCGCCAAGCTCCGCCAGTTCGTCAAGCCGGTCCTGACCGACGAAGTGGCGACCCGGGCGCTCGACGTGGTTCGGGTCCGACCCGACGGCACGCGCGTCCCGGTCGAGATTCGGTGGCAGATGGTGGATCTCCCGGGAGCGGGACGGCAGCTCCTGGCGATCAGCCGGGAGATCCGCGAGCGCATCGAGACGGAGCGGCGCCTGACGGAGCTTGCCCGGGCCGAGCACGCTCGGGCGGCCGAGCTGAACACGATCATCGGGGCCATCGGCGAGGGCCTCATCGTCATGGATGCGGAGGGCCGGATCACGCTCGCGAATCCGACGGCCAGGGCGATGCTCGAGCCCCTCGACGACTGGACCAGGGAGTCCGTCCTCGCCCGCCTCGAGGATCCGGACGGGCATGCCCGGTCTGCGCTGGCGATGCCCGGAGCCTCGGCGACCCTGCGCCTGCGGGCACCGTCGGAGCGCTGGATCGAGATCAGCAACTACGGGGTTGGCGACGAGCTCCAGCCCGGCGGGGAGCACATCGTCCTCCTCCGGGACGTCACCGCGGCCCGTGAGCGGGAGGCGATCCGGGATGCCTTCGTCGGGATCCTGTCGCACGAGCTCCGAACGCCGGTCACGACCATCTACGCCGGGGCCAAGGTCCTGTCCCGGAGCGAGTCGGCCCTCGAGCCGGAGGCTCGCCGGGGCATCTTCGACGACATCCACGCGGAGGCGGAACGCCTCCACCGCCTCGTCGAGGACGTCGTGGCCCTGACTCGTTTCGGCGAGGGCGCCCTCGAGATCGGGAGCGAGCCCGTCCTTCTGCAGCGGATCATCCCCACGGTCGTCCGATCGGAGCAAAGCCGCTGGCCCGACGGCCAGTTCGAGGTCGACGTGGAAGGCGGCCTGCCGCCGGTCGCCGGCGATCCGACGTACGTCGAGCAGGTCATCCGCAACCTCCTCGCCAACGCGGTCAAGTACGGCGGTCGGAAGGCGACGATTCGGCTCGCGGCACGGACCGAGGGCGAGGAAGTCCAGGTACGAGTGTTCGACGAAGGGCCGGGCTTTCCCGCCGACGAGGCCGGTCGTCTCTTCGAGCTCTACTACCGGTCGCCGTCCACGGCCACCCACGTCAGCGGCTCGGGCATCGGCCTCTTCGTCTGTGCCCGGCTCCTTGACGCCATGGGCGGCCGGGTCTGGGCGGCGAACCGTCCCGAGGGCGGCGCCGAGTTCGGGTTTTCTCTCCGGGTCATGCACGAGGACCGCTAGGGCCGACTCCGACCCTGACACGCTCCGTCACGCAGAATCCCGCTCCAACGTCCGGACCGGAACCCCCTACGTCCAGCCTCGAGCGCGGGCAACGAGGACGATCGCCACCGCGAGCACAGCCATCGCTCCCAGCACCACCCAGAAGTTCGCCGGGTTCTGGAAGAAGGGCACGTCGAAGTTCATGCCCATGATCCCGGCCAGCACGATCGCCGGCAGCAGGATTGCGTTCACCAGGGTCAGGCGCTTCATGACGTCGTTAGCCCGTTCGGCGGTGCTGCTCTGATGAAGCTCCACGGAGCCGATCAGGAGCTCGCGGACGTTCTGGATGGCCTGGGTCGTGCGCTCCAGGCGCTCGACCAGGCCCGGCCACGGCCGGCCGAGATCGGCGACCTCGAAGTCGGGCCGGGCAAGCGGACCGAAGGCTTCTCGATGGGGCGCCAGGGATCGACGGAGGAGGGCGATGCGCCGCCGCAGGGCCACGACCTCGCCGAGATAGGTCTTCACGCTCCGGCCCCGGATCGCGAGCTCGTCGAGGACGTCGATGCGGCGCTCGATCACCTCGACGTGGCGGAGATAGATAGTCAGGACCTCGTCGATGACCCCGGCCACAAGGTCGGCAGCCGCGAGGACGCCCAGCCCCGCCTCGTCACGGAACTGCTCGGCCAGGGCGTCGATGGCGTCGATCCTTTCGTCGTGGATGGTGATGACGATGTTCTTCCCGGCGAGGATCCGGAACCCGGGGGTGACGATGGGATCCCGCGCGGCCGCTCCTTCGCCGGGGTTCTGGATGGCGACGACGGTGAGGCGGATCCAGCCGTGCTCCCGCACCATCGAGGGGACCTTGGATGTCCCGTCGTCCGAGCGCAGGATCTCGGGAATCTCGAGCGCTTCACTGACGTGGTGGAGCTCGTCCGGGGTGCCGAGGATGTCGACCCATAGGAGCTGATCAGCCTTGAGCGCCCGCGCAACGCGGCGGTCGGCCTCGACGCTCGTCGGGGCCCCGGACTTGTCGAAGAGGACGCTGCTGACGGTCAAGCCGACCTCTTGACGGGCAGGCCCGTCGGGCAAGGCTCGGTCAGCGGACGAGACCCAACAGGAGCGCCGCGATCGCGGCCAGTCCGCCGACGATGTACTCGAGGGCGCGCATCGAGGCATCCTCGACGTTGCGTGCCCCTTGCTGGTCGGCGAGCTCTGGGCGGTTCACGAACGTCCTCCACGTTGACCTGGACCCCCGGTCTCACTTGACTCAACGGATCGTCGGACAGGCGTAATGAAGCGAGCGTTGCATCCCGATCGCGTCGACGTGACAGGACAATTGCAGCGATGCGATCGGGATGGGGTCCGGGCCTGCGGACCGGCAGGCACGCCATCGCCCTCAGCGGTCGCCGGCCTCGCGATCAACCGACGGCCCACCATCGAAGGCGGTCAGGCCAGGCGAACCGAAGGTGCCGAGACCCGATGGATCGCCATCGAGGCCCGGATCGGAGCCGATCGGCTGGCCGATGCCATCGGGCCCATCGACGTCATCGTCGATCCAGCGCGGCCGGCGTCGAGCCCACGTCATGGCCGTCGCGGCGATCGCGGCCACCACGCCGACGACGCCCACCACGAGCAGGGGGACCAGCCAGCCGGGGCGCGCCGGACGCCCACGCAGGCGATCCACGGTCGCGTCCGCCTGACGGCCGACGTCCTGGAAGCTGGGCAGGTTCACGTGGGGCATATCCGGTAGCCGGTCGCGAACCTCGTCGACCGATGGGACGAGGCGAAGTGCCGGTGCATTCATGCGGGTTCCTCCATGCAGATCCAGATCGTGCCTGCTCGAAGGCGCACCTGGGACATCAGGCGCCCCAAGTCCATTGCATCGGCGTGTCGCATCGCGATCGCGCGGCACGGAAGCCCAGTTCGGGTGCCCAGCTGACTCGCCGATGCAAGGCCAGCCTGGTGGTTGGGAAGGGGTCCTGTAGCACGCCGGCGAGATGCTGGACGCAGACCCCGCCGCCTCGCCTGATTGGCGGATGGTCGTATGACCGGAGGATGTGGGCATGACGTACGAAGAACGTGTCGTCCGAAGACAGGACGAAGATCTGGCCACCGGGCGATCCGCCTCGGTGGTCGAGCGCCAGACCGCGGTCAGCCCGAGCGGCGGCGAGGTCGCCCGCCGCGTGGTGGTCCTGATCTTCGGGATCATCCAGATCCTGATCGTCCTGCGCCTGGTGCTCCTGCTCCTCAATGCCCGCGAAGGCAACGATCTCGTGGCCTTCATCCTGAACGCGAGCCAGCTCTTCGTGGCGCCGTTCGAGGGAATCTTCAATAGCAACGCCCTCACGAGCGGCGGATCCACCCTCGATATCGCCGCCCTCGCCGCGCTCGTGGGCTGGACGATCCTGGAGGCCATCGTCCTCTGGATCGTCCAGGTGTTCCGCCGCGAGACGGCCTGAAAGAAGCCCCTTGACGACGGTGACTCGCTGACCGCATTCGGGCGGCCGGAACTCGCGCCGTCGCCCGGGAGGCCCGCCATCACTCAGAGCGCTCCAGGTGGCTGACGACCGGCACCCGTCGTCGCCGCCAATCGGACCGCCGGCCGTCGGGTCGGCGGTCCGAATCACGTATGGACGCCCGCGCCGCGCACCACGACAGCCTGGCGGAGGAGAGCCAGGGTGTCGAGGCTGCGCTTGGGCTGACTCGAAGGCTCGTCGCCTCGCCTGAGAGATCCTTGAGAATCGCCCCTCGCGAGGGAATCGGTCGCCCCGGGGATCGACCCGCCGGCGAGATCCGAACCCAGCTCATTCCACGTAGTGTCGACGTGAACATCTGGGTTCCCATCGCTGCGGCGTCGAGCATCTTCGCCGGCCTCTCGTTCTGCCACGGCCGGATGACGAGGCCCGCCCGCCGAACCGGCTGACCTGGCGTCGACATGTCAGAGGCGGTGGCTCACCATGTCCCCATGCGCGAGGAACCTGCCGCCGCGCCCGGGGAGGGGCATGCCGCCCACGATGATCGAGCGCTGGCGATGCGGATCGCCGGCGGCGACGACAGCGCCTTCATGACGGTCTACGACCGCTACGGCGACATGCTGTTCGGGACGGCCCTCCGCTTCTTTCGCGATCGGGATACGGCCGCCGATATCGTCCAGGAGACGATGCTCGCGGTCTGGCGGCGGTCGGACCAGTTCAACCCCGAACACGGCTCGCTCGGCGCGTGGATGCTCGGCATCGCCCGGAACCGGGCCATCGACCGCCTCCGGGCCGAGGCCCGCAGGCCGAGGATCGTCCGTCCGGCCGACGACGCCGGCGGATCCGATTCGAGCGACCCGGTCGCGTGGGCCGGCCGGGCCCTCATGGCCGCGGATCGCGAGGAGCCGGCGAGCGAGGCGGATCGCCGCTGGGTCCGGAGCCTGCTGGTGACGACGCTGTCCGAGATGCGCCCCGAGGAACGCGATGTCCTCGTCCTTGCCTACGACAAGGGCCTCAGCCAGTCGGAGATCGCCGCCCGGCTCGCGGTCCCGATCGGGACCGTGAAGTCCCGGACTCGCCGAGCGCTGGCGGGTCTCCGCGACCGCCTCGAAGGCGTTCCCGACCTCCGCCCAGGCTCGCCCCGGGTGGCGTCCGGGGCGCCCCCGGTGGATCGACGGTGACGCCCCTCTCCCACTCGGCGGCCCATGAGCAGCTGGCCGACCTGGCGCTCGAACCGGCCGCCCTGCGGCAGCTGGCCGGCGAGCTCGACGGCGCCCCGGCACCGGGTCCGGCCGATCCGCTCGCCGCCCATGTCACGACCTGTGCCGCCTGCCGGGCCGAGATCGCCAACTGGCAGCGCGTCCACGGCAGCGTGGCCGAGGCGCTGGCCGGCCCCGGCGGACCGCAACGTCTCGAGGACCTCGCCCTCGAGGATCGAGTCGCGGCGCCGGCCGCCCTCCGGATGGCCGTCCAGGGGATCCCGGTCGGAGGCCGTTCAGCCGCCGAAGCGGCGGCCGCGGGCGCCGGCCCTGATCTCAGCGCGCTGCGGCCGAGCCCGCTCCCTGGCCGCGTTCGGCTGACCAGCCGGATGCTGTTGCCCCTGGCGGCGGTCCTGGCCGTCGTCGTGGTAGCCGGCGGGCTCCTCCTCGACCAGGCCGGCCGGATCAACCGGGCAACCGCCGACGCCGCGGCCCTGGCGGCGGTGACGGTGACCCTCGACCGCGTCGTTCGCGATCCGAGGCATCGCATCGTCGAGCTCCGAACCCCGGCCGGGACCGCAGGTGGATCGGTCGTCTGGTCGAGCCACGATCTCGTTGTCCTGACCACGACCCTGGCGGCGCCGCCCGCCAACGGCGTCTATCGCTGCTGGGTCGAGCTCGATGGCAAGCGATCGCCCGTCGGCCGGATGTTCTTTGCCGATGGCACCGGCTACTGGATCGGCTCCCTGGACGGCTGGGCGACGATCTCCCTCGGGTCCGGCTCGACGTTCGGCATCAGCCTCGAACCCGCGTCGGGGAGCACCGGATCCCCGGCCGTCCTGGCCGCCCGGCTGGGCGGCTGACCCGGGCGGGTTGCCCCGCATCGCCGGTGGTGGTTGACTGCGCGCAGGCGCCCAAGCGGGTGCGACGGGAGGATCGGCTCATGGGCGCAACGGGTTCGGGCACGCGTGAGGATCCCTGGCAGCTGAGCACGCCGCCGGGGACGTCCTCGTACCAGATGTGGCGGGACACGACCGCCAGCCCGCCGACCCTGGTCTGCCAGGTCGGGTCGACCCAGCTCAAGTACGACCTCCGGGCGATCGACGATCTCCACGCCATGCTCAAGGCCCACGGCGATTGGATGTCGCTCGGCGCCGCCGACGAGCAGAAGGCGGCGGGCGATGGAACGGTCGAGGCCTGGGGGCGGAGCGAGGCGAATCCTGTCGGCGGCTGGTACGGCCTGCGGAAGGGCTACCGCGGCCGGTTCGGGATGTACCTGCCGCCGCTGCTCGAGGCTCTCGGCCTGGCCGAGCTCACCCACGACGCCAAGAACAACCGGATGCGCGCCCGCTGAGTCTCCAAGACGTCGTTGCTTCGGCGCGACGCGCGGTGTGAGTCGCCCTTGTTTCAACCGCCCCGTCGACGGTTGTGGCGCCGACTGTCGGTCGCATCGACGAGGGCGATCGGTGGCGGTGCGTCCGGCACGAGCGGCAGGACCGTCTGCTCGACAAGGCCGGCCCGGATGATGCGGTCCAGCTCCTCGACGATCCTGGGGTCGGTGTCGATTGGCTGGTAGGCCGCGAGGCGCCGATCGACCTCGGCCGTGCAGCGGGCGGCGGTGTCCGGCGATCCTGACTTCGCCCAGTTCTCCCGATTGTCGCGTTCCCAGGCGCGGCTCGGGAGGTGGAGCGAGGTAGGCCAGTTCGCGGTCGTGTGCTCGGCCATGATCAGGTGCTGGTCGGCGAGCAGGTGGTCGAGGATGCCGTCGACCGGCAGATCGTCCTTCGGCCGGACCTCCCGGACGAAGTGGAGAACCTGGGCACAGACCTCGTCGTCGAAGACGAGCTTCGGGAGGCTGAAGACCAGGAGGAAGTCGAGCATCCCCGGTCCCGACACGCTGTTGACGCCGGCGAGGGCGGCGAGGAGGGCGCTGCCGAACGTTTCGGCCCCCGCCTGGGCATCGAGGACCTTGGCGTCCGAGAGGGCCATGTAGGCCTGGCAGGGCAGCTGCAGCGCCTTGGCCACCTCGACGTAGGCCACGTCAAGCTGGAGCGCCTCGATGGCGGCCATCGGCGAGCTGGCGATCTTCATGTGGAACGTTGCCGGAGCGCCACCGAACAGGACCGGCGCACCGGGCCGGATCACCTGGGCCATCGTGATCCCGGCCAGGACGTCGATCGTGTGGAAGACGGTAGCTCCGACCGTGGTGACGGGTGCGATCAGGCCCTGCAGGGTCACCGGTACGATCTCCACGGGGATGCCGGCGTCGACGCAGTCGATGAGGTTCTGGCAGGAGTCCTCGCTGTACCGGAAGTTGCCGCTGGCGGTGATCGTGAAGATCGCCATCGGCCGGGCGACGAGATCGGCCCGATCGCGACGGAAGAGCTGCTGCATCTCGATCATCCGCTCGACGCCGTGCTCGGTGAAGGCGCCCGAGACGATCGGCTTCTTCGAGTTCGTGAGGGCCAGCCGGAGGCGCCAGGCATCCGAGACGTTAGCCTCGATGTCGTCGTTCGTCGAGAAGGCCGTGGCCAGGTAGGCGATGTTGGGGAGGCCGTCGGCGAGGCGGATGTACTCCACGAAGTCGGTCGTGCTCGCCAGGCGGACCTCGCCCGTCCGGTGATCCTGGACCTTGAGGCCCGACGAGCCGGGCACGAAATGGACGCGATCCCCGCCGAGATCGGCGTGCGGCGAACCCTCCCGGTCGTGGAGCACGAACGACCTCGGGGCGCTGGCCAGGGCCCGCTCGACGACATCCCGCGGGAAGAGGACCCGCTCGCCTCGCGCATCCATCGGCAGGCCGGCTTCCAGGAGGCGCCGGCGCATCTCGGCGCCCCGGATCTCCATGCCGGTCGTGGCCAGGACGCGCAGGGCCTCATCGAGGATCCGGCGGATGAGCGCCTCGTCGAGGACGCGAACCGTGGGTCGCATCGAGCCTCGGATAGGGCGCCGGTCGTCCGCCGGCGCGAGCGAATGGTGGGGCCTGGCGCGCCACGCCGCACGCAACTGTTGCGCGTGATGAGATCACCGGGTCGCGGCGTGGGACACCATGTCCGACCCTGCCCAGGGCCACCGCGGTTGCGCCTGCCCGGGGCGGCCCCGACAATCCGCCAATGCAGACCGAGACGGGCGTCGTCGCGGAGCGCCCGGCTTGAGCAAGGGTCGGCTCGAGGCCTTCAGCGACGGCGTTGTCGCCATCCTCATCACGATCATGGTCCTGGAGCTCAAGGTTCCCCAGGGCGCAACCCTCGCGGGCCTGGCAGAGCTCTGGCCGGTCTTCCTGAGCTACGTCCTCAGCTTCATCAGCCTGGGCATCTACTGGAGCAACCACCACCACATGATCCAGGCGGCGAAGGTGGTCGATGGCCGGGTCCTGTGGGCGAACCTCAACCTCCTGTTTTGGCTCTCGCTCTTCCCGTTCGGGACGGCGTGGATGGGGGAGAACAGCTTCGCCCCGATCCCGACGGCCGTGTACGGGCTGTCGCTCCTCCTCGCGGCCGTCGCCTATTTCATCCTGCTCCGGACGCTTATCGCGACGCCCGGACAACCCGAAACGATCGCCGCCGCGATCGGCAGCGATCTCAAGGGAAAGCTCTCGATCGCGGTGTATCTCGTCGCGATTCCCATCGCCCTCGTCGCGCCATTGGCGGCCCTTGCGCTCTACATCGGCATCGCCGCGGCCTGGTTCATCCCGGATCGGCGGATGGAGCGCGCCCTCGGCCGCCAGGTTGGCCGCCAGCCCCGCGGGTAGGGCGCGCGGCCACCGCCGTCCTCCGGGTCAGCGCACGATCGTCGACGGGAAGAGCAGGAACCCGCTCCCGAGCTGGCCCGCGATCAGGCGGATCGAGCCGCTGCTGGCATCGAAGGCGGTGATCGAGGCGGCCTGGGTCGTGGACGTGCCGTTGGCGTTGAACTGGGGGCTGCCGGCCGCGTAGACGATTCCGCCGTCCCTGCTCACCGCGAGCGACACGAAGTCCGCCGTCGGGTTCCAGTGGGCGACCTGGACCATGGTCGATGTATCGAAGACGAAGACCCCGGCCGAGCCCGAGGTATCGGCCCCGGCGACGCCATCGAGCGAGATTCCCAGGGCATAGACCCGAGATCCATCGGGTGATATTGCGATGCCCGAGGACAGCAGGACCTTGGCCTCCGCCGTCGGCGTCAGCCACCGGCCGAGGGCACTGAGGGGACCGCCGAGATCGGCCGTGGTCTGCCCGGTCCCGGTCGAGGTGTCGCCGGTGGCGAGGTCGACGCGGGTCAGGACATCGGCCGTCGGATCCCAGAGGAAGACGGCCCTGCCGTCGGGGCTCACGGCCGACGTCGAGCTCGCGTCACCGCCGAGGTCGCCGGCGGCCTGGACCACCGTGTTGCCGATCACGTGGCCATCGCCGGCCACGCGACGAATGATCGCCTGGCGATACGAATTGGCGACGCAGCCCAGCCAGAAGCCCGAGCCGGGCAGGGTGCCGGCGGCCGTCACGGCGTCACCGCAGCCGAGCGCTGCCGGCAGAGGATCAACGGCCGCGATGTGATTGCCAACGAGGGCGGCCGAATAGGCGTCGGCACCGAAGACCATGGTCGGATTCGAGCTGACCGGTGGCGACCAGCTGTACCAGGGCCGGGCCACCGCGAGGCGCGCCCCGCCGATGGCCCCGACCACGCGCGGGGCGTCGACGCCGGTTCGCGAGTCCGCCGTTCCGTCGGCCTTGTCGGGCAGGTCGATCCGCTGGAGGATCGAACCGTCCCTGACGTCGACGACGACGAAGCCGCTCTTCCAGACCGGATTCGAGTGGACGGTCCAGCCGACGAAAGCCAGCCGCGGATCGGAGGCGTATGTCACGTGGACGGCCACGTGCTGGGCCAGGTCCTGGCTCGCCGCATCCCTCGGGTCGGGTCCGCCGGTGTAGTCACCGATCTGGGTCGAGGCGGTCACGGCGCCGGTCGCGTCATAGCTGTTCCAGGCGACCTTGAAGTGGGTGAACGAGCCTGACGCGTAGCGGTCGCCGCTGAGGCAGATGCAGTACAGCGACCCGTCGGGCGATCGACGGAGGTCGGTACCCCACTGGCCGGAGGCGATCGTCTTGCCGATCGTGCCCTTGGCCAGGTCGACGATCGCGTAGTCCGACTCGACGCTGACGACGAGTTGCGAGGGCGAAGGAACCTCGCCGTCCACGAAGAGCTTCGGCAGCTGGCTCGGCAGCGGCTGCGACGAGCGCGGGCGCGGGGTCGTGTTTGCCGAACCGTTCCGGCTCGGGACGGCCGTCTGGCCGGCCGGGCCTGGCGGCCGGGTCAGCCAGACCCCCAGGAGGGCGGCGCCAACGGTGAGGGCAAGGGCGGCCCCCGCCGCCTGGCCGAGCCGTCCGGTCCAGCCGCGGATCGCCGCGGCCCGACGGACGCGCGGGCTCCGGACGCGATCCCGCCAGCCCGGCTGATCGAGGCGCACCGCCGGCATCGTCCAGCCGTCGGCGACGTCCCGGACGATTCGGCCGATGTCCGCGTCGTCGAGGCGCTGGCCGCCCGGTGACGGGTCGCGGCCCGGTTCGCTGATGTGGTCGTCGTGGTGGGTCATCGGATCACCTCGGGAGGCTCGGAGTTGAGATCGGCGGGCTTCGCCTGGGCCATGCCCGGCGGGCGATGGGTGGTTCCCGGTGCGGGGGCGCCGGCCCCTTCCTCGCGACCGACCAGCCTGCGCCGGAGGTCGGCATGGGCACGCGACAAGGTCGAGCCGACGGTCCCGCTGCGCATCCCGAGGAACGCCCCGATCTCGCGGTAGTCGTAGCCGTAGTAATGGCGCAGGACGAGCACGGCCCGGACCGGTCCGGGCAGCGAGGCAAGGGCCTCGGCAACCACGTCCCGGCTCACGACGTCGGCCGCGAGGTCCCGGCCGCGGCCGGCATTGATCTCGTTGACGGCGGCGTTCCCGAGGGCCGGCAGGGCCAGCCGCCGGACCCGTTGGCGGCGGAGCCGATCGAGGGCCAGGTGGACGACGATCCCGTGGAGCCAGGCTCGGAGGGGCTTGTTGCTGTCGTACTGGTCCCAGCGCTCCCACGCCCGGGCGAAGGCGTCATGCGTTGCATCGATGGCCTCGTCCGGATCACGGAGGACGCCGAAGGCGACGCGATACACCTCGGCGGCGTGCTCGCGGTAGGCCTGATCGATCGCGTGGTCGCGAAGGCTGGCTTCCATCACCTCAACCTACGCGCCAGCCAGAAGGTTCGTTGCACTGCCCGACCTCGCCGAAGCAGGCGTGGCGCCGTGCCATCAGCGCCGTTCTTCGCAAGAAACGTTGCCAATTTCATCCGGGCTTGCTCCGCAGGCCGTCATCGGCGATACTCGGCAGGCGGCGCAGGCCGCCCAAGTCGACTCCGCACGAGGACGCCATGGATCTGCTCGTGGCCGCGCTGCCGGCGTTCCTGGCCTCCCTCGTCGAGGCGGTCGAGGCGCTGACCATCATCCTGGCCGTCGGCGTGACCCGGCAGTGGCGATCGTCCCTGTACGGGGCGTTCACCGGACTCATCGTCCTGACCGGGGTGATCGCCGTCTTCGGGACCGCGATCGTCCTCTTCATTCCACTCAATGCCCTGCGCATCGTGATCGGCGGCCTCCTCCTGATCTACGGCCTCCAATGGACGACCAAGGCCATCCTCCGTGCCTCGGGCGCCAAGGCCAAGCACGATGAGGAGCTCATCTACGCCAAGGAGGTCAAGCGCCTCCGCGAGGAAGCCCCGGTCCCGGCGACTGGCATCGACGGGATCTCGTTCGCCGTCTCATTCAAGGGCGTCCTCCTCGAGGGCCTCGAGGTTGCCTTCATCGTCATCACCTTCGGGGCGAACTCCGGCAAGATCGGGGCAGCGGCCCTCGGGGCCGTCCTGGCCGTGCTCCTGGTGATGGTCGTCGGCCTCTTTGTCCACCGGCCCCTGAGCCGGGTCCCCGAAAACGGCCTGAAGTTCGCCGTCGGCCTCATGCTCATCACCTTCGGCACCTTCTGGGCCGGGGAGGGGATCGGCATCGAGTGGCCGGCCAACGACCTTACCCTCTTCATGCTGATCGTGGCCTACGCGATCGCCGGTGGGGCGGCCGTGTGGCTGGCTCGCCGGGCCGTCAGGGTGCGGCGCGAACGGGCTCCCGGTGGCGTCGCGGCGCAGGGCGCGGCGGGGTCGGCCGAATGAAGTACGTCGGCCAGTTCTACCGCTTTCTCTACGACTTCCTGGTCGGCGATGCCTGGGAGCTCTTCGTCGGCCCGATCATGGTCCTCGTGCTCGGCTGGCTCCTCATCGGGGCCGGCCTCGGGGCCGCTGCCGTCGGGGTCGTCCTGTTCGTGGGGGTCCTCGCCGTGGCGGCCTGGCACCTCACCCTCGCCCTCCGCGGATCCGCTTAGACGCGCCCCTTTTCGACTGGAGCAACGCGGGATGCCGGCAATGCGTGGTCCCGCCTCTAGCCAGCCCGCGACGCGCGGCCGGGAATGCATGATGCGTGGTGAGGTTTATGAAGCTCGACAAGAGTCTTGATGCTCCGAGCCCGGACGTCATCCAGGTTGTCCGACGAAAGTACGACGAGCTGACCCGCTCCCAGAAGCGGATCGCCGAGGCGATCGTCGACGATCCCGAGTTCGTGGCCTTTGCCACGGTCGACAAGATGGCCAACCGCTTGAACGTCAGCCCCTCGACGGTCGTCCGCTTCACCTACCGACTTGGCCTTACCGGCTACCAGGACCTCCAGGAGCGGGTTCGGCTCCTCGTCCGCTCCCAGATGCGCTCGGCCTCGGCGGTGGTCGACGAGAGCCATGTCCTCGCCCATCTTGGCGATACGGCCTACGCCCGCTCGTTCGGCCAGGATCTCGACCACGTCCGGCGCACGATCGCCCTGCTCGACATCGCCGTGCTCGACCGGGCGATCGACCTCCTCACCTCGGCCCGGCGAGTCCTGGTGACGGGCGAAGGGACGGCCTTCGGTGTCGCCCATTTCATGTGGCTGGCCCTCGATCGATCGCGGGGCCAGTCGTTCCTCGTCCGGGCCGACAGCGACAGCGTCGGTCGGCTGGTGGATATCGGGCCCGAGGACGTGATGATCGCGTTCACCTTTCCCTCGTATGCCCTGACCGTGCTCCGGACGGTCCAGTGGGCGAGCCAGCGCGGGGTCAAGGTCATCGGGATCACGGATTCACCGATCTCGCCGGTGGGCCAGCTGGTGGACGTTGTGCTCCCCACGCGCGTCTCGGGCATCGGTCCCAGCAATACCCTGGTGGCCGCGATGGCCGTCGCCAACGCGCTCCTCAACGGGGTGGCGGTCAAGATCCAGGACTCGGCCCTGGAGCGCTACGCGATCGCCAGCAAGCTCATGGACGACTGGGACAACTGGGTCCTCAAGGCGAACGACGACTAGCCCAGACGGGCCCGCGAGGCTTGAGCGGCTTTGTGCGCCGGCCTTGTGAGCTGGCCTCGCGGCCGTCACCCGGGTCGGATCCGCCGGATAGACTCGCAGCCATGACGGTGGTCGGCCTGCCCGATGTCCCCGAGCGTCGGTTCGTGGGTGACCTCCCGCCTGGCGTGGAGGTGGTGCTCATCCCGCGGAGGTCGGCTGCGCTGCCCGACTTCGCGAGCATGGATCTCATCGTTCCGAGCGTGCGGGTCCGAGGGCTGCTCCTCGACGCGCTCTCGGCACCGGGCACACTCCGGGTCATCCAGACCCTGAGCGCCGGGGTCGACTGGCTCATCGGCCGGGTACCGGCCGACATCGTGGTCTGCAATGCCCGCGGCGTCCACGACGGCCCGCTGGCCGAATGGGTCGTCGGGGCGATCCTCGCCGTCCAACGGGGGCTCATCACGGCTCGCGATGCCCAAGCCGCCGGGACGTGGACAACGTTCGAACCAGGCGAGCTGGCTGGCCGTCGGATCGTGATCCTGGGCTTCGGCTCGATCGGGGCGGCGGTCGCGCGCCGGCTCACGCCCTTCGACGTCGAGATCGTCGCTGTTGCTCGGACGCCGCGGGCGGGCGTCCTCGGGTCCGCCGGCGCGGACGACGCCCTGGCCACTGCCGACGTCGTGGTGAACCTGCTGCCGCTCACGAGCGAGACCGACGGCTACATCGACGAGCGGCGGCTCGGGCTGCTGCCCGATGGAGCGCTGCTCATCAACGGCGGTCGCGGCCGCACGGTCGACGCGGCGGCCCTGCTCGCGGAGCTGCGGTCAGGCCGGCTGCAGGCTGTTCTCGACGTCACCGACCCGGAACCGCTGCCGGCCGATCACGCTCTGTGGTCCCTGCCGAACGTCCTGATAAGCCCCCACGTCGCGGGAGATTCTGCCGCAGCCACCGAGCGGGCGTTCGCCCTCGCCGGCGACCAGATCCGGCGGTTCGCAGCTGGAGAGCCCTTGATGAACGAGGTCGCGCGGTACCTGCTCGACTGAGTCGCAGGAACCCAATGGCGACCAGGGCCCCGCCGGCTCGAGCCCAGGACCAGGAGGGCCGTGTCGAGCGTCATCGGATCCCCGGGCCATGATTTGTTGTCGCGACGGAGCCATCGCGCGGTCCCGGATCTGTCCCGAGCGCGGCGAGGGGAGGTTACGAGCTCGGGCCTTGCCATGAGGGCTGCCTAAGGCGCGACAGCCCCTGCCGGTGGCGCGCCGTCGGCCTGGTCGAGGATGTCGATGGTCATGTCGCCGGGGGCCGATCCGAGGAAGGGATTCGGTCCGACGTGATTCTCGACGAGCCGAACCACGAGGTGCCACTCGCCGAGCTCGGTCGGCACTCGGACCAGCTGGTCGATGAGCTGGCTGGCGCCCGAGTCCAGCTCCAAGGATCCGAAGTCGACGTCGGGGAGCGTGTCGGTACCGCGGCGATCCGGGTCCTGGATGCCCGGACCGACCCATGTACCGACGAGCCTCGTATTGCGGGGTGGCTCGCCGGCCTCGGCTGAGCCCGGTTGATTCGAGGGCGGCGCCCACGATTCGACCCCGACATTCGTGACGCCGAAAGTGAGCCTGACCTGCTCCCCGGAGACGACCTCCTGCGGATCCGGCAGGCCCAGGCCCCAAGCTCGAGGTCCGGGCACGTACAGGTTGTAGGGGCCGCCAGTCGCGACGACCTTGCCGAAGCGATGCTCCGTCAGAGCAACCGTTAATCGGTAGATGCCCGGCGTCGCCGGCAACGGGATCGCGGCCTCGAGGCCGGTTGCATCGCCCCCGGTCTGGGTCCTCAGCACCGGCGGGGCAGCGGGGTCGATCGGCATCGCGGCGATGTCGATTGCGAGCGGATCGGGGCCGGCCAACGGCTCGATCTGAGTCGTGGCGCTGAAGGCGGGTGCGTTCCAGCCCGCCGGCGCTCCCTCCACGGGCCAGCGGAGGTGCACGACTGTCGCGTCGGCGCTGGCGCCGGGTTCGCCGAGCTGGACGCCGTTGAACGGGGCGTTAGCGGCCGTCGGCGTTGTCGCGGCCCAGAGGACCGCCCCGGCGTGCCAGGCGAACCTCTTGAGCGCCGACACGGGGATCCACTCGCCCCGCCAGCCGGCCGGCGCGAGTGGATCCATGACGAGGATCCGCCTGGTCTTCCGGTCGTAGGCGTCGAGGTACAGGGCGTGGTCGTCGAGGACGCCCGTGTTCCGCCAGAACGACGGGTCCCAACGTCCATACCGGCGTGGCAGCTTGCCGTCGTCGCCGAACAGGATCGCCCCGCTTCCATGGGTCAGACGGTCGATCAGCTTGGGCCAGGTGATCCGATCGCCGCCCGCCGGCGACCAGCTGAATGGCAAGCCGAGGCGGGCGAACGCCCGCTGCAGGTCCGCGAAATTGGAGCCCCCGAGGGGGTCGCGCGCAAGGATCCGGAGCCGCTCCCGATCGACCGTAGTGGCGCCGTTCGTCCACTTGTCGATGAGCATCGATGCGGCCGCCCAGGCACAGTCGACCCAGGGTCCCGATTGGCGCTCGGTCACAAAGGCCGGCTCGTAGCCGGGGAGGGGACGCGGCGGATCGAGGGCGAGGGACGGCGGGGGCATCGATGTCAGCAGCAGGGATGCCGTGAACAGGGCGGCGCCGACGGTTCGCCCGACGGACTGGCGGAATGGCATGCGCGGGCGCAAGGGCATGAGTTGGCTCCGTACCTGTCTGGGGTCGGACGCATTGGCATGCGTGCTGGGGGCACCCATGGATGGCTCGGGTCCGGGATGAGAAGCCCAACCCGGGCCGTGCGCAACGAGGGGCCGCCGCACATGGGTAGGGTCGCAGTCGCTCTCGTTCGCGGCCACAGGACGGTAGTACGGGGGTCACTTGGCCGCGCCTCCTTCCGGCTGGGGACGAAGATGTCGACATCTCGAAGGAGCGCGAGGAGTTCTTCTTCGTGGCCGGCGCTGTACTCGTCGTGGGGATCCAGGGACAGCAGGACGGACCGCCCTCGCTTGTTGGGCGGTCACACGTCCGCGGTTGGTGCGACGCCCCAGCCGGCCCCCTGGTCGGAACCGGCCGCGTCGGTCACCAAATGCGCTCGCCACTCGTGCCCGGGTGGATTCTAGACGTTGCTCGCGCCGGCCCGGCTCTGAAATCGGCGTGGCAACACGTAGGCCCTTCGGAGGCACAGACCGCAGAGGCTAACAGGCCCCCGATGCCCAAGCTGTTGGCTGGCCTTGAGGGAGGGCACGGCGCGCCCGACAGGTTGTTGACGCGTG
Organism: Chloroflexota bacterium; assembly: GCA_041691215.1. Classification (GTDB taxonomy): domain Bacteria; phylum Chloroflexota; class Limnocylindria; order Limnocylindrales; family CSP1-4; genus UBA5189. The sequence goes on along the minus strand of JBEPVB010000003.1, from coordinate 10,534 downwards.
AGGCGTCCGGGTTACCCGGCGACGAGCAGCCGACCGCGAAGCAGACCTCGGTGACGCTGAGATCGCCACGACATAGCAGCGCCATCGCGCGCTCGATGCGCCGGGTCAGCAGATAGGAATTCGCCGTAGGCGAGCCAGAACCGGCTTCGCCTAGCCGCTGCGATGGGCTGGATCTGATTGGTCGGCGCCGTACTCGGCGGGATGGTCTGCACGGTCCTTGTCGGCAGTCCGGGTGATCATGGCCAGCGTTGCCTCGACGGTCATGTCGTTGGCATCGGCGGCCCGCTTGACCACCTCGTACGTGAGGTTGACGTCGGGCTTGCCCATGTCGTCGTGAGCGCGCGTGCAGCCGCAGTTCAAGCACATCGCATGGTCATCCTGTCTTGTCCTTCAGCCTCGCAGGAGCGTCCTGCGACCGCTTCGTGATCACGGAGTCGGGCGCCATATCACTGAACACGACACAGCAATGGCCATCGGGCGGGGCGAGTTGCGCTTCGAGGTGCGCGCCGCCAAGACCCTCCAGCAGGCCTTTCGCCCACGCGACGTTCATCCCGCAGGCCAGGTCACGGTGGTTCACCACCAGCGCGTGGTACGGGCAGTTGCGAAGACAGATGCCGCCGGTGTCGGGCGCGACCTCCGGCTCATATCCAGCGCGCCATAGCAGATCCAGGAGCGCTGCCCGCAGACGACGACGACTTGGGCTGCGCCCGGCGTTTCGGTGTACCTCGACCCCTGCGGCCTCGCCGCGGGCATGGGCGACATCGCCCACCGCAGTACTCCCCAATCTGCTTGTGTCACGGTCCAATCCCTCGAGCGCGCCGGCAAGCAGGTCTGCTGCTCGTTCGTAGTCGCGGGTTGGGAACGTGACCGCCACGTCGTGATCCGTTCGACGATAAAGCTTGGCCGGCCGCCCGGCCCCTGGCCCACGCCGACCGCCGAGGCGCCTGTACTCCGTCTCCAACAGACCGCCCGCGACGAGTCGGTCGAGATGGAAGGCGACGAGTTCGCGGCTCATGCCCGATGCCGCCGCCGACTCGTCGCGACCGACGGGCTCACGGCTTCCCAGGACGAATTCATAGAGCTGTCGACGCCTCGGCTCGTCGAGGAGCGCGATCGCCCCCACCGGATCCTGGACCGCCGTTCTCGTCGTCATGACGCGACTCTAACAGAAAGAATGGTTATGAAAAGAGTTGACAATGACAAGGCTTCCCTGTAACGATAGCTGGCATTACCGTTAGAAGTGGCAGGTTGGATAGCCCGGCGACCGTCACACGAACGAATATGGAGATCGAATGACCGAATCGAGTTTGTACGAGCGGCTCGGTGGCGCCTTTGCCATCGCGGCCGTGATCGACCACTTCAGCGATGCGGTCGTGCAGAATCCGATCGTTGGCCAGCGATCGGCGAACCCTGCGCTCCGAGAATGGCACACCAACAATCTGGGCAGACTGCCGGGGCTCAAGTTCATGCGCACCTTGTGGGTCTGCAACGTCGCCGGCGGACCATTTCAGTTCACAGCCACGAACCCCGGGAGGACTGCCCTTGGACTGGAGAAGGCCCATCGCGAGCTTCAGATCTCTCCCGAGGAGTTCGACGAGGTCGCGGCTGAACTTGGGCGTACCCTTGACTTCGTCAAGGTGCCCCAGAGGGAGAAGGGTGAAGTGCTGGCTGCCTTTGCGGCACACAAGGACGAGGTGACTGAGGGATATCGGGCCGAGGCACGGCCCTGATGTCCGGTCAGGCGGCCCATGGCTGACACCGGAGCCCGAGGGATCGGGACGGGTGGCGGCGAAGACATTGCGGGCCCTGCGGTCATCGCCTACACGACCGAGGACGACAGGCATCGCCCGGTTCGCCAAGCGGCCCAAGCGCATGCGCGGGAACACGGCTGTGTTGTGGTCTTGTTCGCGGCCGATGCCGCTGGGTTCATGACTGAGCCAATGCCGAACGCCCTCGATGCGGAGGGAGCAGGGGATCGTTTCAGCGATCGCTTGGGGCTCGCAGATCTCGAGTACCTCGGACGGTCGGCCTTAGGCGACCAGGTCAATGAGGGCCGGGCCGCAGGGGCCCGGGTGGCTGCCTTCCTGCCCAAGGGCCACGGGATGGGGGCCCTGGCGGAGTATGTCCACTCCGTGGGCGCTCACATCGTGTACCTGCCCGGGGTCCTGGCACCGCACGACGAGCTGAGCGCTCTATTGGGTGTCCTGGAGACGCCACCAGGCGTAACCCGGCCGGAAATCGAGATTCGGGTCGTCGGCCCCACTGGAAGTACCCCGTAGAACAGGCGTTGCTCATCGTGCACCCGGCACGAGTCGGAACGAGTTGGCTGGCGTGAAGACGGACGCCTCCGTGGCGCGCTCTCGCCGCAGGCGAGACAGCGCCGGATCGACGTGCTCGCCGCCTACGTTGCCGGGGGCGGCTCGGTGACCGATGCGGCCGAGCTCGTGGGCAGCCGTTCGAGCACCGTGATGCGTCACCTCGCCGACCTGCGGGCCGGTCTGGACTCACCACCGAGCAGCTGATCTACACATCCAGGTCGGAGGTTTGGCTTACCGTACCCAGCCTGGAGCGGGCGTGAGTCCCTTTCCGACACGGGCCTGCGGATCCCTGGGCGTCTTCTGGGTCGAGCCGGCGACCATGGCTGGAACGACCCCGTGGTCAAACCTCGCCCGAACGCTCGTCGAAGAAGGACGATGCCAAGGAGGAGGCACCACACCATCGTCCCCGGGATCGAGATCATGCCGCAGATCCACAGGAGCTCGCTGTCGGGCAGGACCCCCAGCGCGGGCACACTGAAGCGCCGCCTCGCTGTCCTCAGGGCGCGCTCGGGGCTGACTGCAGAGCAGTTGATCAACGCCGGGCGGCTGCGGGCTGGCTACTTGTCCCGACGCTAGGACCAGGCTGACGCCGGCATGGTCTCAGCGCGTCTTCTTCCATTGGCGGCGACCGCTAGCGGCGAGTCAGATCCCGCCCAGGACCTCGGGCGCCGCGTCGGGATTGCGCTTTCCGGCGCCCGGTGGCTCGTCGAGCCGGTCAGACTCTTCCCAGGCTGGCTCGCCCGTCTCGTGATGCCGATCGCGACCTGCCTCCCGGCGCTCGTGGCGCGGGGCATGCTCCGCATCGGAAGGGTCCGGTGCTCCCAACAACGCTCGTTTGATCCAAGATCCCACCGACATCAGAGTCTCCTCCTCGAAGATGCGCAGGCCGTCGCGCCGGCTGAGGCCGCACTTCGAGGCCGGTACCTGAGCAGCCGCCCGCAGGCGATAGATAGGCCGGTGGATCGACGCGCTGACCGTCGGGGCTGAAGCCGAAGAATCCCTCCTGGACCTAGCTCGTGATGCCCGGGACCGTCCGGCGAGGTCCGGCGAGGGCGCTGAACCTCCAGCTGTTCGAATCTTGTGGCTCGGAGCTCACGGTCCCCCTTGCTGCACGACAACCGTCCGAGCGTCCCTTTGGCGACGACCGCGGCGGGCAACTCGGCCGACGCTCCACAGCGCCGCCTGGGCAACGGCAAAGTAGCGGAGCGGCAGGAAGAGCAGGCTAGCCCTCACCAATCGGCGAACCGATGGGTCGTCACCGGCCTGGCGAACGAGGCCAATCGTCGCAACCGGATGGGCGAGGCGCCTGGCAAGACCGCGAGGATCTCGCCGGGCATGACTTGCGAGCTCCCGGACCGTCGGCGACTGAGCGGCCGTCGAGAGCACGTCGGCGATCGCCGGCACCGCGGCGAGACGGCTCAGTCGGCCGAGCCGCCCGAGTGGGCTGAATCTGGACATCATGTCGTGCCTCGTGGGGTTCTCGGCGTCCCCGGACGGCGGTGGGTTTCATCGCCCGAGGTAGCCGTCATTGGAGGCCCGGCGGCTCTCTCTCCATTGGGGAGGCCGTCGCCGTTGTTCGAGCCGAAGCCCAGCGGATAACCGTCGCCATCATGGGTTCTGCTATCCGTGAACCGGGAGGCCCCGATCGGCGCGGTCTCGGCAGCAGTGAACGCGATCGGATGACCGCGCTCGATCTCAGGTCGGCCGCGCAGGTTCGATCGCGCTGCCGAGATCCGATTTCGGATCGAGTTGGCTCCGAGCGCTAACTGGGCGCGCAGTGCCTCGCGACTCGAGATGGCCCAGCCGACGAGGCCAGCGACAAGCAGTCCGCCGACGACCAGCGGCCATCGCCGCCGGTGTGCACGTCGGCCGATGTGAGCGGCCGCCGCGGCCCCTGCCAGAGCCTTGCCGACGTCGACGGACGGCAGCTCGACCTTCGGCCATTCCATTGTCGATAGGCGGTCGATCGCGTCTCCAAGCCCATCACGGGCCTGGCCGGCGGTCGTGCGAACGTCGTCGGCCAGGTCGATACCCCGCTCGCGGGTGACGTCGACGAAACCGCTCCAGCCCGGATGGACTTCGGTCCTGCTCATGAGTCATCCCTCTCGGTCAGGAGGCTCAACTGGCCTTGCCGCCGCCCTTGTGCAGCCCGTCCTGGACATGACCGAGGCCTCTTTGCGCCTTGCCCTGGACCTGCTGGACCTTGCCCTTGGCCTCGAGCCCCATGTCGCCGGTCAGCTTGCCAGCGCCTTCATTCAAGGCGCCTTTGGCCGTCTTGATCGTGCCTTTGGTGCGTTCGCTCGTCATGATCGTGTTGCTCCTGTGGGTGCGGCTGTCTGCGGGGTCGAGCCATAGTGGCGGCGTGGTCGCCGCCTTGTCGACCGTCATCGCATTTGCGTCGGCAAGCCCGCCTGACCACTTCGTTGGTGATGGTGATCCCGGGCTTGCCCATGTCGTCTGGGGCGCGTCTGCAGCCACAGTTGCCGCACATCAGACGGACCTTCGGCGGCTGCGTCGAGCCCATCTTGTGCGCCCGAACTCGCTGCGAGTGTGCGATCCCGACCCCGCGACGTCATGACGGTCTGTCACCTGATCGAGCCGGGGACGCGACGGGTCTCCCATATCGAGCCGCGCCCGCCGCCTCACCGAGCGCTGCCCTGGTCTTGACTACGGCATCGTCCCTGATCGATGCAAACGCAGTCGGCGCATGCCCACGGACCAGCGCTCGCGCTGCCAGTGGCTGTTGTGGCGCGCCCGACAGGAGTCGGACGTGCGCATGCCCACTCAGGAATCAGGCAGATTCTGATCGAGAGTGCTGACGAATGGGGGTTGGCCGCGCGGGAGGGCGCATAGGACAGCTAAGGGGTGATCGAAACGGTGTAGTAAGGGGTCGTGCGGCGTGTGGTCTCGATCGCCTCTCGGGGCCCTGCTCGTGTGATTGGCATTGACTTCGCGTGTCGGACCGCGAACACTCCTCTGGCCCCGATCAGGCCCCCAGTGCGTTATTTGGCGAGGTCCTCATGGCGGATCCCGACGGCGCCGTCTTCGACGTCCACGGGCGGTACACGAAGTACGAGTACCGGATCCCGATGCGCGACGGGGTGCGGCTCTTCACCTCCGTGCTGGTCCCCAAGGACACATCGACGACGTACCCGTTCATGCTCACCCGGACGCCGTTCGGCATCGGGCCGTATGGTCCCGACGAGGACTCCGTCTACGGCAGCCAGACCCAGGCAATCCTGAACGCGGGCTACATCCTCGTACGGCAGGACGTTCGCGGACGCCTCATGTCGGAGGGCGCATTCACCCATGTGACGCCCCATCGGCCCGACAAGCGAACCTCGGCCGACGTCGACGAGAGCACCGACACCTGGGACACCGTCGAGTGGTTGCTCGCGCACGTGACGAACCACAATGGCCGCGTCGGGATCTGGGGCATCTCCTACTCGGGCTTCTTCACCGCGGCCGGGATCATCGACACCCATCCGGCGATCAGGGCTGCATCGCCGCAGGCGCCGGTCGCCGACCTGTTCCTCGATGACGACTGGTATCACGGCGGGGCGTTCATGCTCGCCCATGCGTTCAACTCCGCACCCGTCTATCGGCCCCAGTCGGGCCCGACGCGTCCGCCGACGACAGACGTGCCGTTCGACTACGGTACGGAAGACGGCTACGAGTTCTTCCTGAGGCTTGGCACGCTGGCCAACGTTACGTCACGCTTGGGCGCTCCCAACCCCACCTGGGACGAGCTCCTCGAACACCCGACCTATGACGAGTTCTGGCAGTCCCGCGCCATCTGGCGCCACCTCAACGACATTCGCTGCCCGGTGCTCACGGTGGGTGGCTGGTTCGATGCCGAGGACCTCATGGGACCGCTGCGCGTTCATCGAGCGATCAAGGAGGACAACCCGGGGCTCGCCGCCAGCCTCGTCATGGGCCCCTGGTCTCATGGAGGCTGGACCGCGTACCAAGGCCGGCGAATGGGAAATGTTGACTTCGCGACGGACACGTCGACGTTCTTCATCGACCACATCGTGATGCCATTCTTCGCGTTCCATCTGAAGGACGAGGCAGACCCGAAGCTGCCTGAGGCATACGTGTTCGAGACCGGCACCAACGTCTGGCGACAGTATTCGGCATGGCCGCCACCTTCCGCGCAACCTCGGACCCTGTATTTCCGCGAGGGCGGCGGGCTCGCCTTCGAGCCGCCGATGGAAGCCGACGCGAGCGACACGTACGTGAGCGATCCAGCGAAGCCGGTGCCGTTCATCGGGTACGCAGCGCCGGCAATGCCCGAGGAATACATGGTCTCGGACCAGCGCTTCGCCGCGGTAAGGCCGGACGTGCTCGTCTACGTGTCCGAGCCGCTCGAGGAGGACCTAACCCTCGCCGGCCCGGTCTCGCCGAAGCTCTTCGTCTCGACGACCGGGACCGACTCCGACTGGATCGTCAAGCTGGTCGACGTCTATCCGCCGGATCGGACCACGCCGGCGACGGCTGGCGGCGCGGGAGGCGGGAGCGATGTCGGACCGCCGACCGTGACGCTCTCGGGCTACCAGCAGCTCGTCCGCGGCGAACCGTTTCGCGGAAAGTTTCGCAAAGGATTCGAGAAGCCCGAGCCATTCGTGCCCGGCCAGGTCGAGGCGGTGACGTTCACGATGCCCGACGTCAATCACGCGTTTCGCCGCGGCCATCGGGTAATGGTCCAGGTCCAGAGCAGCTGGTTCCCGCTCGTCGATCGGAATCCCCAGACGTTCGTGAACATCCCGACCGCGAAGCCAGAGGACTTCAAGGTGGCCACGCAGCACGTCGTTCGCTCGACTGCCCACCCGTCAGGGGTGGAGGTCCAAGTGCTGCCCGCGCCCAGCGCAGCCCGATACGAGGGTCTGGCTCCGAAGGAAGGATTCGGCAGGGCAGCCGTGAGCCCACCCAAGACAACGACGAGAACACCCAGCTCAGGGTGTTTCGCTACGAGCAGCAGGAGTTGGAGCGGGAGAAGGGTCTCGAACCCTCGACCTTCTGCTTGGGAAGCAGACGCTCTGCCGACTGAGCTACTCCCGCTCGGGAGGGCGATAGTCTAGCCGTCGCTGACGAACGCGGGCGCATTCGATCGCGAGAAGCAGCTCATCGTACCGGCCATGCGTTCCCGCAGCTCGGGAGCACATCGCGGAAACGGCGAGGGCACATCGGCACTGACGGACCATGACGAAGTCATGAGGTTTGGCCGGGGGCCTCGGGTTGCCGACCGCGCAGCGCGACGGAGGCGCGCGTACCTGCGACTGGTCGCGACGATCTCCTCGGCGATCCTAGAGCCCAATACGGGGTCCGACAATATGCGTGACGTTGCATATGCACGATGCGCGATATAAACTAGACTCGTGCCGGCCGAACCCCTCAATGAGGCGCTTGTCGCCCTCGCGCACCCAGCCAGGCGCGAGCTCGTCCGACTGTGCGTCGCAGGCGAGCACGCGGCTGGCGAGTTGACCGAGCTTGTCGGGCTCGCGCAGCCAGCCACCAGCCAGCACCTTCGCATCCTGCGGGATGCCGGCCTTCTCCAGGTTCGGCGCGATGGCAATCGGCGCCTCTATCGGGTCGAGTTCGAGCGACTCGCGCATGTTCGCGCCGCACTCGACGACCTCTGGCTCCCACGGTTGCCGGAGCTGAAGCGCGTAGTGGAGGCTCGTGCCGTCGCGCGCGGAGCGGCGAAGCGTCCGTGATCGACTATTCGGTCCACATCGATGCACCAGCGGAAGTCGTTTTCGATATGTTCACTGACGGCGATCTCCTGACCGAGTGGATGGCGCGGGAAGCCAAGGTCGATCCGAATCCGGGCGGTCAATTTCGATGGGTCTACGAGAACGGCGATGTCGTCGTGGGTCGTTTCGTGGAGATCGATCGTCCGCGTCGCATCGTGATGCGGTACGGCTGGGAAACGCCGGTTTCGCGTGGAATCCCGCCGAGCTCGACCGAGGTCGAGATCACCTTCCAAGACGACGCTGGCGCCACGCTCCTGCGGCTCGTCCATCGAGGTCTCCCGCCAGCCGAGCTCGCAACTCACCGGGCAGGCTGGGAGTATTTCATTGGCCGTCTCGCTACCCGACTGGCCGCGAGCGACCTACCCAAGCCATAAGGAGGACGGACGTGTCGGACGCGACGAATCATCTTATGGACGCATATTACGATGCCTGGGGCAGCGGTCAGTTCGAGCGTTTTCACGAGATCCTTACCGACGACTTTGCGTTCCGTGGGGCGATGGACCGAGCCGACGGGCCGGCAGCATTCGTCGAGCTCATTCGGCGCAATGCACCGATGTTCGGCGAGGTCCGGTTCGCGGATGTGAGGCGGGTCGTCGACGGGCCGCGGGCCGTGAACCTCTATATCTTCGAAGTCGGCCAGGCACGCGTACCCATGGCTGAGGCGTTTGAGCTGCGGGGCGACCGCATCGCGCGCATTGACCTCTACTTCGACCCGGCCACGCTGATGGCCGCGGGCGCGCCCTGATGGCAGAGGATGCGCCCTGATGGCAGAGGATGCGGGCCCCCGGAGCTTCGATCCGATTCGGTTCGCCGGTCAGATCCGGCACTGGAAACCTGACAAGGCGAGCGGGCTCGCCGTCGCTGATATCCCGTTGGCTATGGTCGATGCGCTCGGCGGGCTGAAGCAGCAACGTGTGCGTGGGTCAATCGCAGGTGCCGGGTTCGCCTCGAACGTCATGCCGGCAGGCGGCGGCCGACTCGCCCTCAGCGTGACCAAGGCGATGATGAAATCGGCCGGAGTCAGCGTCGGCGACCAAGCCGAGTTCGAGGTCTCTCACGTCGGTCGGGAATAACTCCCGGATCGCCGAGCCCTAGCCGTGTCGTGGAGAAAGCCTTCTTGATTGCGCGAAGGTCGATCCCGAGCGTGCGTGCGCCGCGGGCCACGGGAAGGGCACAAGCGATGGCCCATCCGTGCGAGTCGCAGGTGGCCAGGAATCCGTCGCCGGTCACTGTTCACCTCGCGGCCCCAATGCGTCTCGGGCAGACCCCGGATATCCTCATCGTGCGTCCCAAGCAGGCCCCTCCACGCACGATCGCCGCGTGGGTCCGCGGCTGAGGTCGAGCCGACAAAGTCGGTAAACACCACGATCCTCAGCGCGGGCGCGTCTGACCGAGTCGGCCGTCGGTCTGCGCGCCTATCGGCTCGCCGCGGGCCGCGCTATCTGCCCGTGTGCGCGCGCGAACCTTTGCGTCCCGCCGGTACGCGACTCCTGCGGAAGCCGGTCGGGGTGTGGTTGAACTGGGTCCGGAATGCGCGGCTGAACGCCTCCTCCGAGCCATAGCCCACACGACGGCCGACGTCAGCCACCGTCAGATCGGTCGATCGCAAGAGGGCCGCGGCCTTCGCCAATCGGACCGACGCCAGGTGCCGCATCGGTGGCGCGCCGACGAGTGTGGGGAATCGGTCGACGAACGCGGAGCGCGACATAGCGGCGACGCGCGCGAGATCACCGACCGACCAGTGGAGCTCTGGCTGCTCGCGCATTCGCGCGAGAACGGCGCCAATCCGCGGATCTGCAAGACCGGACGAGCCGTCGGTCTCGTCGCCGATCGTCGGCAGCCTCGTGCGAATTGCATCTGCGAGCAAAGACTCGAGCAGCCGATTGACCACCGCGGACCCGCCTGCGGACGGCGCGCGAGCCTCGTTGCGCACGGCCGACGCGACCGGGCCCCACCAGGCTGCACCCGATGCGGCGGGTGTGTGGATCACCGCTGGCAGGACGTCGCCGGGCACAGACGACGGGCCGCCCGTCACATGGAAGACGCCACACACGATCTCCGTCTGCGGACCTGAGTCACCGCCGAAATAAAGCTCACCGTCGATTACCTCGCGTTGCGCGAGGATCGACGTGAGGGCGGGCGCTTCCGAGGCGGGTGCGTCCCTCACCCAGTGGGCGTTGCCGCGCGGCAACAGGACGACATCACCGGCCTGGAGTGGCGACGAGCCGTCGACGCCATCAACCGACAGCCACCCTTCACCGTTCATTACGAGATGGAACGATCCCGCGGCGCGGGCAGCAACCCCGAAGCCCCACGGCGGCGCCATTAGCGAGCGGCACAGGACCGACGAGTCAACGCGGAATGCGTGGATGAGTTCGCTCGTCAGGTCCCCACCCGCCAACTGAACTACGGTTTTCCGCAACGGCTGTCCCCCAACTGGACGGCGGTTCGACCGTCGTT
>JBEPVB010000002.1:0-53089 GCA_041691215.1 Chloroflexota bacterium | reverse complement strand
TTGTTATCGATCGTCATGGCCCCAGTGTGCGCTCCGCGAGGCGATCGGGATGCGACTGGCCCGACGACGAGGGTTGCAGTCGACTGTCAGAGGGCTTCCAGCCGCTTCCGCAGGATCGCCTGGGGGACCTGGCCGGCATCGAGCCGGGCGTCGAGGAAAGCGAGGAAGCGGTTCATCCCAAGGGCGAGCGCTTCGGCAAAGGCCTCATCACCCGCCAGCGCTTCGTTCTCGAGCCAGAGGCCGTTGATGACGATGGTCATGTCCGGCCGGTGGAGCTTGGCGTCGAAGCGTGCCACGAGCCGGTCACCCCACAGGATCGGGAGCGTGTAGTAGCCCCAGCGGCGGCGCTCGGGCGGGTCGTAGACCTCCCACTTGTAGTCGAACTCGAACAGCTGCCGGGCGCGATCGCGGTCGCTGATGATCGGATCGAGGGGCGCGATGAAGGTCGCCTCGTCCGATGTCGTCGGGCCGAGCGGCTTCCAGGCATGCGGGACGCGGCCGGCGCTGAGGACCTGGAGTTGCGGGAGATCGCTGGCCAGGGCAACCTGCCGGCCCTTCAGGCCCTCGACCTCGAGCTCGATGAGCGTGCCGTCTTCCAGCCGCGCCTTCCGCCAGGCGGCGATCTCCCTGGCCGGGACCTCCCGCCCCAGCAGCGCGGAGGCGCCATTCAAGCGCGAGAAGCCGCGTGCGGCGATGGCCTTGCGCAGGAGGAACTCGTCGGCCACCGCATCCGGGCTCTCGACGAGGAATTCGGCCGGGACGATGGTTTCCGCGAGGGCGTAGACGCGCTCGAAGCGCTCGCGTCGGAGGATCATCGCCTCCCCGGTGCGCCAGAGGTAGTAGAGAACGCGGGCACTGTCCTTCCGGCCACGGTGGCTGTCGACCCGCGTCCGATCGCCCATCGCGAAGTCGCGGTTGCTGACGGCGCGGCGCTGGTGAAGCTCGCGGCGCATCTCGTCGACGACCGGGCCGTGCTCGTCGAGGACCCCCTGCAGCCATGCCTGCCCGCGCTCGCGGCGCATCAGCACCCGCCAATGGGGCAGCTCGTCCATCGGCCGGACGGCCAGCCAGCCGCCCCACTCGAAGAACCGCCGCTTCCCGTGGGTGAGGCGCGACCAGTCGTCGAGTCGATAGTCGACGACCCGGCTGGCGAGAATCAGGTCCTGCGCCCGAGCGATGACGACCAGCGGATCGAGCTGCAAGTGCTCCATCGTCCGCATTGCGCGCTCGGTGCCCCGGATGCCCCGCCAGCGCCGGCCTGGCCACAGCCCCTGCCGGCCGAGGATGCACCGCCGGGCGACGTCGCGGGAGATCTCCATCCCGCGAAGTATCCCTAACCGGGCCGCGCAGCTCGATGAGTGACCCGCGCTATGCTCCGGCCATGCGCAACCTTGTCGACATCACGGATGCGCCCCTGATCGAGGTCTGGGGCGACGCCGTTCGCGCTCGGCGGGTCGAGGGCGAGCGGATGACGCTCGCGGTCGTCGAGCTCGGGCCCAACGCGGTCGTGCCCGAGCACCGCCACCCGGCCGAGCAGATGGGCATCGTCATCGAGGGCCTGATGTACTTCACGGTCGAGGGCGAGACACGAATCCTCGGCCCCGGCGGTACCTGGCGGATTGGCTCGGATCGTCCCCACAGCGTGAACGCGGGACCGGATGGGGCCGTCGTCATCGACGTCTTCACGCCAGTTCGCTCCGACTGGGACGCCCTGCCCGTCGTCGACGGCGCGGTCGCCCGCTGGCCGACCAGCGGATAGCAACCTCCATGGCGCTCTATCGACTGACCCCGCCCGACGACCTCCGCGACCCGGCGGTGGTCGCCGCCTTCGACGGCTGGGTCGACGCCGGCTCGGCGGCGACAGGCGCCCTGAAGCTGCTCGCCGCGGGCGGCGACCTCGTCGTCGAGTTCGACGGCGACCAGCTCTTCGACTTCCGGTCTCGCCGCCCAACCCTCGAGATCCAGGACGGACGCCCGGAGCGACTGACCTGGCCGGCCCTGACGATGCGGCGGAAACGCCTCCAGGAGCGCGACGTGCTCGTCCTCACCGGCGCCGAGCCGGACTTCAAGTGGCGGCGCTTCGCAGCCGACCTCGTGGAGATCGCCCGCCAGCTCGAGGTCAAGGAGTGGATCAGCCTGGGGGCGATCCCGGCGGCCGTGCCCCACACCCGGCCCGTGCCGATCCTCGGAACGTCGTCCCAGCCCGGCCTCCTGAAGGGCGACATCCAGGCCGGTCCCGAAGGCCTCCTCCGCGTCCCGGCCGCCTGCATCTCGGTCGTCGACATGGCCATCTCGCGGTCCGGCATCCCGTCGGTCGGCTACTTCGCCCAGATCCCCCACTACGTCTCGGGCGAGTACCCGGGCGCGTCGGCCGAGCTCCTTCGGGCGGTGGGACGCCACCTCGATATCGAGATGGCCGAGGGCGACCTGCCCGAGGAGGCCCGCGCCCTTCGCCAGCGCCTCGACAGCGCGGCCGCGCTCGACGACAACACCCGAAACTACGTCGAGCGCCTCGAAGGCATGGTCGATGAGTCGCGGCTCCCCGCCGGGGACGATCTCATCGCCGACATCGAGCGCTTCCTGCGCGATCGCGGCAGCGAGATGGGCGGCGGCGGGCGCCCGAACTAGACGCGCTACGAGGCCCGCGGCCTCTGTCCGCGCACGTGCCTTCCCCAATCGGGCGATCCCGGCTATGCTTCCGGCCTTCGAGCTCGATGGGCGCTCCGGTCAGCGCCCCGGTCACATACCGTTGATTTCGATCCACTTCTTGCCCTGACCGGGCCCCGCCAGCGAGCGGGAGGGCCCCGTCAGGAGCACCAATTCCGTGTCCTTTGATCAACTCGGGCTGACGCCCGAGCTCCTCCGCGCCGTCGCGGACCAGGGCTATACCGAGCCCACCCCCGTCCAGGCCCAGGCCATTCCCCTCGTGCTGGCTGGCCGTGATGTGCTCGCCGGCGCCCAGACCGGCACCGGCAAGACGGCCGCCTTCGTGCTGCCGATTCTCCAGCATCTCCACGGCAAGCCCGCGCCCGAACAACGCCTGCCTGTCGCCAGCCATGGCGGGCCCGCCCGCCGTCGAGCTCGCCCGCCGCGCGTCCTGGTCCTGGTCCCGACCCGGGAGCTCGCCCTCCAGGTCGAGGAGAGCGTCCGGACCTACGGCGCCCAGCGCCCTGTCAAGTCGGTCCCGATCTACGGCGGCGTCGGCTACGACAGCCAGTTCCGGGCCTTGCGTGGGGGACCCGATATCGTGGTCGCGACGCCCGGCCGGCTCATCGACCACATCGGCCAGGGCATGGTCGACCTCTCGGCCGTCGAGATCCTCGTCCTCGACGAGGCCGACCGGATGCTCGACATGGGCTTCATCCGGGACATCCGCAAGATCCTCGCGATCCTGCCGGACCAGCGCCAGAACCTTCTCTTCTCGGCGACCTTCTCGGACGAGATCAAGGGCCTCGCCGATGCCTTCCTGCGCAACCCGGCGATGGTCCAGGTGACGCCCCGGAACACGGCTACCGACCTCGTCCGCCAGGTCGTGATCCGCGTCGACCGCGAGCGGAAGCGCGACCTGCTTCGCGAGCTCGTGGCCTCCGGCCGCATCGACCAGGCCCTCGTCTTCACCCGGACCAAGCACGGCGCGAACCGCCTCGCCGAGCAGCTCGTCAAGGACGGCATCCTGGCCGCGGCGATCCACGGCAATCGGAGCCAGAGCCAGCGCGTCAGGGCCCTCAACGATTTCAAGGCCGGCCGGGTCTCGATCCTCGTCGCCACGGAGGTCGCGGCCCGCGGCATCGACATCGAAGAGCTGCCCCACGTCATCAACTACGAGCTGCCGATGACCCCGGAGGACTACCTCCACCGGATTGGCCGGACCGGCCGGGCCGGCACGACCGGCGACGCGATCTCCCTCGTCTGCGTCGACGAGACCCGCCTCCTGCGGGACATCGAGACGCTCCTCGGCCACCGGATCGACGTCGAGACGATCCCGGGCTACGAGCCCGACCGATCAATCCGTCCCGAGCCGATCCGCCTTCGAACGATGGGCGGACAGGTCGCCCCCGCGGGCTTCGGCGGTTCGCGCCGGCCAGGGTTCGGACGGCCCCAGGGACCGCCGGCCAGGCCGCCGTTCGCCGGGCGCCCCGGCGGCGGACACGCCGGACCCGGCCATGGCGCCCCGTCGCATGGCGCCCCGGCTCACCCCCAGAACGGTCACGCCTCCGGCGGGTTTCGCCCCGCCGGGACGGGCTTCGGTTCCCTTCCCGGCGAGCGCTTCGCCCATCGCGCTGACGGCCGCCCGGCGCCCGCGGGTCGACCCGGCGGCGGCCGCTCGGGTCCAGGCAACCGACCGGGCCAGGGCCACAACCCTGGTCGCGATGCTCACCAGGGGTCGCCCGGACGTCCGGGCCAAGGCAGTCGCGCCGCCCAGGGTGGCTATCCCGCGGGCGGCTCGCCGGCCGGCGGATCGGGCGGCCACCCGTCGTCCGGTCGTCCCGGAGCTGGTCGACCCGGGGGCGGTCACCCTTCCGCCGGCCGACCCGGCCCGGATCGCCGTCCAGCCGCGCCTCGCGGGGGTCGCTGGTGAGCCCGTCCGCCGTGCCTCTCTGCCCGGCATGCCAGAGCCCGACCGCGGCCTGGCAGATCGACAGCCCCGTCCGCGCCCACGACCGAGCGATGATCGACCCGAACGGGATGAAGCTCCTGGGACTCCGGACCCCCGACGACGGGCTCGAGCCGGTCGACCACCCCGAGATCCAGTGCGTGGCGTGTGGTGCCGCGGCCTCGGAGCCGGCCCTCCGTGACGCCGTCCTCGCCGCGGCGACGGCCGCCTCACGGGGCGAGCCGGCACGCTTCGACGCGTAGCGGCCGACTCCGGCAGAATCCCAAGCATGACCATGGGTACGCATCCCCCGATCCTCGTCCTCGGCCGTGACACGTGCGACGACACCATTCGCTCCCGGGCCCACCTCGATGCCACGGGCATTCTCTACACCTACGGCAACGTCGAGCTCGATCCCGAAGCCGACGCCCGGAACCGCTCGTTCAACGGCGGCAATCGGGTCACCCCGACGATCCTCATCGGCGATCCGCTGAATCCGGCGCGCGTCCTCGTGGAGCCGTCCGACGACGACCTGGATGCCGCGATCGCGGCGGTTGCCGCCACCGGCTGACGCCGCCGCTGCCGCCGCTCGGCGGCGCCCCCGTGGCAGCGGGCCGGCCCGGGTCTCCGGATTGCTCAGAATCGCGCGCGGATCGCCTCGGCCAGGTGATCGAAGAACCGCGAAGAGCGGTTCAGGTAGCCCGAGTGGACCCCCGGAAACGCCCCGCGCTGGACGGCCCGGCGATCGCTGATGTCGCCAAGATGCTCGAACATCGGCCCGATCGGGTAGCTCAGGTAGTCATGCTCGTGCCAGACGTTGAGCCACGGCGTGAAGAGCCGGGGATGGATGACATCCCGGGGTGCCGAGGGCATGACGCCCATCGTCCTGAGGGCCGCCGACTGGGAGCCGACCGTCACCAGCAGGTCGGCAGGTGATCGCTCGGCCTCGGGCCGCTTCGCGTCGGTGAGGAGACGGGCGAGCGAATCCACGAGGATGATCCCGCCCAGGCTGAGGCCCACGGCCACGACCGGCCGCTCCTCCGCCCCGCGCCGGATCTCGAGGAGGCGCTCGCAGACGGGGGCAATGACCGCGTCGGGGTCGCGCAGGTAGCCCAGGACATCGGCCATCGTGATCCCGGCGCGATCAACCATCGCGTGGTGGACCACCCGCATCGCCGGCCGCGTCAGCGGATCGAGCGAGACGCGACCGGCCTGCCGGCCAACGGCAATCGCCTGGCGTTCGGCGGCGGTCTCGGCCAGATCCGTGCGGGCCGGGTACCACGCGGTCGCGGGCGAGCGCTTCGAGCTGCCCGAGCTCGTCGATGTCTCGGCCGAGGCCCCCTCGCGATTTCGTACGAACCGCAGCAGGTGCGCCTGTGGCGAGGGCAGGTACGGCCGCCAGTCGACGGGCTCGAAGGCGATATCGATCCCGGGCAGGTTTGCCTCGAAGGCCGGTCGAACCTCGGTCGTCTTCCAGTCGTTGGCACCGTAGGCGAAGGCGATGACGACGGGCGGCTGCTTCGTTGTCGCCAATGGTCTCCTTCGTCGCGAGGACGCTCGATGCGCCTCAGTGTGGCAGCAGGTCCAACCGTAGGAGGCCGTCGACCGTGACGGCGTTGGGAACCAGGCCGAGGGTGCCCATGAACTCGATCGATCGCTGCCAGCTTGCGGCGTCGATGCTGCCGATCGCGGCCGAGCCGGCCGGCCCTTTCCAGGCGGCGATCGTCGCGTCGAGCACCGCGGTCTGCGTGGCTCGATCGTTGGCCAGGTCCGGGACGACCTTGATCGCGGCATCGAGCCCCTTCGCCGGGACGGCGGCGATGTCGTTCATGGCCCGCAGGGTCGCGGCCACGAAGGCCGCCACGGCGGCCTGCTTCGACGCCAGCGTCGACGTCGCGCTGATCAGCCCAGGGCCGGGTAGTGGGACGATGCTGTCCACGGCCAGGATCGTGGCCGGCGTGCCGGCCAGGCTGAGCTGCACGGGCTCGTTGTTGACGAAGCCGGTCGCGGCGTCAACCGCGCCCTGCTGGACGCCGGCAAGCTGTCCGAAATCCGGGTATTCCACGATCTGGACGTCATCGGGCGTCAGGCCGGCCGAGCCGAGCAGGGCCTGGAGCATCACCCATGAGCTGCCGTAGCGCCCGGGGATCCCGATCTTGTGACCACGCAGGTCGGCGGCCGTCGCGATCCCGGCGCTCTTCTTGGCGAACACGACCGACGGGAAGGCCCGATAGAGGGTGGCCACGTAGCGGACCGGAATGGCCTGGCTGACGGCCGGGATGACGTCGGTCCCATCGGCGACTCCGATGTCGATGGTGCCCGCCCCGACGAGCCGGACGAGGTCCGTCTCGATCTTGTTCTGGAACGTCACCTTCAGCCCGGCGGTTGCGTAATAGCCTGCCTGGTCGGCCAGATAGAAGGGCGCGAACTGGACGCTCGCGATGTAGCCCAGGCCCACCGTCAGGGACGTCGTCCCGAGGCTGGGGCTGGCGGTCTTCCCGGTACAGCCGCCGGCGATGGCGGCGACGAGGCCGAGGGCGAGCAGGGCGGGCGCGCGTCGGTTCACGGGTATCTCCTCGGGTCAGGGTTCAACGTTGCCCGACGAGCCTTCGCTCGACGAGGACGACGATCAGGTAGAGGACGATCCCGATGCCGGCGATCGTCACGAGCGTCGCGAACATCAGGGGCGTGTCGAACAGGCTGCCGCGGGCGAGGTTGACCAGGACGCCGAGGCCTCGCTCGGCGCCCGCCCACTCGCTGACGATGGCGCCGACCACGGCCAGGGTGATCCCGATCCGGAGGCCGCCGAAGATCGACGGCAGGGCGGCCGGGATCTCGAGCGTCAGCAGCACCTGGCGCCGCGTGGCCCGGAGGCTCCGTCCGAGCTCGAGCAGGCCCGCATCGACGGATCGCAGCCCGACCATCGCCGAGACCGCGATCGGGAAGAACACGATGAGGGCGCAGATCACGACCTTGCCCAGGAGCCCGGGCCCGAACCACAGGACCAGGACCGGGGCGAGGGCGAGGATCGGCGTCGCCTGGGCGGCCACGATGTAGGGCGAAACGAGGCGGGCGATGATGGCTGATCGGGCGAGGCCATAGCCGACCGGGAGCGCCAGCAGCGTCCCGACCAGGAAGCCGAGGCCGATCTCCAGGAGGGTCGCCGCCGCGTGCGGCTCGATCGTGCCGGTGGTCCAGGCCTGGACCAGCCGTCCCGCCACGGCCTCGGGCGGCGGCAGGATGAACGGCGGGAATCCGCTCACGATCACGACGGCCTTCCAGATGAGCACGAACACGGTCAGCGCGGCGAGCCCGGCGAGGATCGCTCCCCGCTTCATGTCTCGTCTCCCGCCTCGGCCGCGGCAAGGTGGCGGCGGACCTCGCGCGCCGTCGACGTCGCCGCGGCCTCGTCGAGCATGTCGAGCGTCCGGGGTCGTTCGAGGGGGACGGTGATGTCGGCGACGAGATGCCCGGGTCGGGCCGAAAGGACGGCGACGCGATCGCCGAGGAAGATCGCCTCGGAGATGCTGTGGGTCACGACCACGATCGTGGTCCGAAGTCGGCCCCAGAGGGCCAGCAGCTCGACGTTGAAGCGTTCTCGCGTCATCGCGTCGAGGGCGCTGAAGGGCTCGTCGAGGAGGAGCACGTCGGGCTCGAGGGCCAGGGCTCGAGCCAGGGCGGCGCGCTGGCGCATCCCGCCCGACAGCTGTGACGGTACGAGGCCGGCGGCGTCGAGGAGGCCGACCCGCCCCAGGAGGGCCGTCACACGGGCATCGCGAGCCGGTTCGGGGATCCCGGCAAGCTCGGCCGGGTAGGCCACGTTCGCGGCGACCGTTCGCCAGGGCAACAGGCGGGGCTCCTGGAAGACGAGGCCGATGCGGCGATTGGGCCCCTCGATCGGCCGCTCGTCCAGCGTCGCCGTGCCCTGGCTCGGAGCGATGAGCCCGGCGATGACCCGCAGCATCGTGCTCTTGCCGCAACCGTTGGGTCCGATGACCGAGACGATCTCGCCGGCGCCCACGCGCAGGTCGAGGCCCTGGAGGGCGACCGTGTCCTGGGCAGCGGCCCGCTCGAACCGAACGTCGATCCCCTCGAGCTCGACACGCCCCGCTGCGGCCACCACCGTCATGGCGTCGACGTCGCTCCGCCCAACCGAAGTCGCTCGAGGATCGGGGCGAGAGCCGGATGGAGAGCCCGATATGCGGCATAGGTCGGGCGGTACGCGGCGGCCGCCTCCGGGTTCGGCTCGAGGCGCCGCTCGATGGCTGTCATGGATCGGATCGCCGCGGGAACGCCGCCGAACGCTCCGACGCCCGTCGCCGCGAGGATCGCCGAGCCGACGATCGCCGTCTCCAGGACGCGCGGGACCTCGACGGGAAAGCCGGTGACGTCAGCTTTCAGCTGGTTCCAGGCATCGCTTCGGGCCGGGGCCCCCGAGACGCGCATGACCCGGACCCGGGCGCCGGCCTCCAGGATCGACTCGGCGACGTGGCGAATCGCGAGAGCCGAGGCCTCGAGGATCGCGCGCATGAGGTGGGCCTGGCCGTGAGCCAAGGTCAGGCCGACGAACGCGCCCCGAGCGTGAGGATCCCAGATTGGTGACCGCTCGCCAGCGAGATACGGCAGGAACACCAGGCCGTCGGCGCCGGGCGAGATCGCGGCGGCTGATTCGATCAGGTTCGCCGTTGAGACCTGAGTTCCGAGGACCCCGTCGCGAAACCAGTCCACGGCTCGGCCCGTCGCGGCCATCGCGCCGCCGACGATGAAGCGGCCGGGGAGCGGGGCAGGTGTGGTGAACGCGCCAGCCGCTTTCAGCGGCGTGTCCCAGTAGACGCCGAAGCCGCCGGCGGAGCCACCGACATCAACGCCATCGCCGGGCTCGAGCAAGGCCGCGCCGTGGAAGCTGGCGAAGGCGTCAACCATCCCGGCGATCACCGGCGCCCCGGCCGGCAGGCCAAGCAGGTCGGCTGCCGCGGGCAGGAGACCACCGACGACCTCGCCGGCCGCGATGACCGGAGCGAGCCGGGTCGTGGCAATCCCCGTCGGCGCGAGGACGTCCGCGGATGGCCAGGCCTGGGATGCCGCGAGGGTCGTGCGAGGCAAGCCCGTGAGACGCATCGTCAGCGCTTCCCAGCTGTTCAGGTACCAGGCCGTGCGGCGGGCGACATCGGGCTCGTGCCGTTCCAGCCATCGGGCCGCAGGGAGGACCCCGAGGGCCCAGCCCAGGAGGCCCGTTGCGATCTCGAGCTCGGCGGCTTCGCCTTCGGCTCGGCGATCGAGCCAGGTGATCGCGGCCCGCGTCGGGTGGCCCTCGCCGTCCACGGGGCAGAGGGTCGGGCCGTGCCCGTCGATGCAGATCCCGGCCACGTCGACGTCGACCGTCGCCCGGAGCTCGCGAACGACCGCGACGAGGCCCCGCCACCACGCGTCCTGGTCCTGCTCCGCCACGCCTTCGCGCTGCTCGATGACCGTGCCGTGGACCGCCCGGGCCAGGGCGAGGCAGCGCCCGTCGGTGGTGATGAGGCCCGCCCGGAGCTCACTCGACCCAAGGTCGATACCGAGGAAGACCGACGGGCGCAGCGTCATGCGGCGGGTCGGCCCTGCGGCCGCCGAGGACCAGCTGGGTTCGCCCGATCGAGGGCAAGCACCGCGGCCGCCGTCTCCATGTCGGTGATGAGCGTGCCGACGATCCCAGCCCGGAGCGCACCGAGGATCGGCCCGACCTTGGCGGGACCGCTGGCGATCCCGATGCTGACCGGCACCGCCGACAGGCGCCGGGCATCGAAGGCGATCGTCCGCCTCCGGATCGATGGTCCGACGAAGCGCCCGTCCATGTCGAACGGCGCGATGAGGACTTCGCCGATCGCGGCACTGGCGTTGAGCTCGGCGGCCGCGATCGGCCCGATCGATGCCTGGCTCCAGCTCCGGGACCCGATCCCGAAGACCGCCACATCGAGGCGAGTCCAGAGGTCGGTCACGGCTCGAATCCCGGCGTGGGCGGCCAGCGCATCGCGGGTCGCGGCATCGTCGAGGAGGCCCGGCGCGAGCAGGCCGTGGGCAGTTGCGCCGAGGGCGTCGGAGATCCGGCGGTACGGCTCCCGCGTCGTTTCGGCGCTCCAGAACCCTCCGCATAGGGGCACGACGGTCACCGACACCGGGCTGGCCAGGACGGTCATCGAATCGGCCATTGCGGTCACCGAGGCGCCGTCCCCGACGCCGACCGTGAGACCCGTGCGCAGGGCACCGACGAGGACCTCGGCCGCGACCTGGCCAACGCGCCGCCTGGTCAGGTCAGCGGAGCCAGAGAGGGTCGGCGCGAGGTTGACCGCTCGCAGCCCGAAGCGGGCCATCAGCTCGGCGGCGATCGTCTCGGGCCGATGAACCTGGTCCAGGATGCGAATCTCGACGATCCCGGTGGCGCGGGCCAGCTTGAGGAGCTTCGAAACGTGGGGCCGGGTGATGCCCAGCCGACGGGCTATCTGGTCCTGCGTCTCGCCGATCTCGTAGTAGAGGCGGCTGACGCGGATGAGACGAGCTCGGTCGACGGCCGACGGGTCCTTCGGGTCGCCGACGGCGGCCGGACGGGACACGTCATGCACATCTGTCGATTCCATATGTGCCATCGCCGCCCATGATCGAGGAGGCACACCCCGCTGTCAATTGAGACCTTAAGCCGACGAGCCGCGGCTCCCCTCGTCAGCCGGCGGCGGCGTCCAGCTCGCCCAGGCCCCCGGCCACGAGCGCCGTCCGGGCCGCCGCCGCCGAGGCCTCATCGTCGCCCTCGATCCGGACGCGGATCCGGTGGCCCGCACCGGCGCCGAGGCTGAGCACGCCGATCATTCTCTTGGCCGCGACTCGGGGCTGCCCGTCGTCAGGTTCGCCACCCGGATGTCCGAGTGGAAGCCGGCCGCGGCCCGGACGAAGAGCGCCGCCGGACGCGCATGGAGACCCGATGGGTTGCGAATGTCGAGGTCGATCTCGGTCGCCATGCGGGACTTCCTGGGATCCGGTCCGGGGCTGCCGGCTGGAGCGGGACCGCCGCGATCCCGACCGCGCCCGAGTATACGAGCGCGGGCCCGGTCGCCCGGCGGCCCCCGGCGGGCAGCGGCCGCGGCTGGGTCAGGCCCCTGGGTCAGGCGGCCCGGTTGGCCTCGTAGCCGTCGATGACGACCTCGATGAGGGGGCTGTGAGCCTCCATCTCGGTCGGGTCGCGGCGCCAGACCTGGGCGACCCGAGCGAGAATCTCGTGCCGCTCGGCGGGATCGTCGATGACCCGGGCCGTGGCCGGCAGATCGGCGACGGGACCCTTGGTCAGGTGGAAGGTGAGGCGCGGGTCGGCCCGCAGGTTCTGCAGCCACGCCCGCTCGCGATCCGCCCGGGGCATCCCACTGATGTAGATCCGACCGGCGAAAACGTGGTACACGATCTCAAGGCGTCGGGGCTGGCCGGACTTGCGTCCGGTGGTGGTGATATCGATGACCTGGCCCCGCTGGAGGGCGGTCCGGATGGCGTCGTCCATGATCTTCCTTCGTCGTACCGACCGGCGCGTACGCGCGTCCGTCGTCGGTCGTTGCTCGTGCAACGATCCTGCCACGTTCGACGGGGCCCGTCAAGTGGCGCGCCGCCCGGAGGCTGCCTCGTGCAGTGCCGCGGTCGGGCACGTGGCGCGGTCGGGCACGTGGCGCGGTCGGGCACGCCGACCGACGATCAGGAGGTGCGGGTCGCCGCCTGGGCGCGAAGCTCGGCCTTGTGGGCCCGCTTGCCGGCCTGATAGGTGGCCAGGGCCTCGGGTGAGTCGACGTCGCCGAGGGTCGGATGGGTCGGCAGGACGTCGGCCATCCCGGGCAGGTCCACGCCGAGGCGTCGGGCCAGGATCGAGATCACGCCGTTGACCTTCATCTCGCCGAAGCCCGGCAGGGCCTTGAGGCGACCCTGGAGGTCGGCGCCATCGCGGGCCTCGCGCCAGATGCGGCCGGCGTCGTTGCCGTAGCGATCGGCGATGACCCGGCACAGCTCCTGGATCTTGGCGGCCATGGCGCCGGGAAATCGATGGAGGGCCGGCCGATCCCGGAAGACCCGATCGAGCTCGGCGGGGTCGAGCGCCGCGATCTTGGCGGCGTCCAGGTGGCCGAGCCGGGTCCTGAGGTCCAGTGGTCCGCTGAAGGCCTTCTGGACAGTCACCTGCTGGTCCAGGGCGAAGCCGATGAGGAGGGCCAACGGCTCCTGGGCCAGGAGCCGGTCGGCGTCGTCGTTGCCGGTCAGGTAGAGGCGGTCGGCGCTCGTCATGAAGCCGATGGTACCCCGCCGGCCGTGGAGGAGCCGCGGCCGGCGGGGTGGTCCGCTACCGGCCGACGCCGCTCGTCGTCGCCGGGCGGGCGCCGCTCACCAGCGCCTTGCCCGCATCGAGGAGGAACGTCCCGAGGCGAAGCCGCAGCCCATGGAGGCGCGGCGTGGCCGGGCCGGCCTGCCGGCCGTTCCGGAGCTCGGCGGCGGTTTCGTAGAGGTCGCGGATCCGGTCGTCCGCCATGGCGGTCAAGTGGTACATCGTGAGATCCCTTCGTTCTGGTCCTGTTGGTGGCTTGCTGGTCTGGTCATTCGAGGACGATCCGGACGCCGTCGCCGTCTTCGTCCTGGACATCGAGGATCGGGCCGCGATCGCCGCTGGCGACCGCCCGCTCGACGTCGGCGACGTGCTGGGCCGAGAGCCCTGGCACACGGCCGAGGGCAAAGCGTCCGAGCGAGATCGGGATCCGCAGGTCGACGACGCGCTTGCCGCCGTCGCGGACCTCGATCCGGGCGAACCGCGGCGACCCGGTCTGCGGGGTCCCGGAACCGGCGACGGTCGCGGAGTCCGGCCGGGCCGCCCTGACGGCCGCTGCCGCCTGGCTCGTCGCCCTCGACGCTGCCGAAAGGGCATCGAGGATCGGGGCCGCTTCCTCGGCCGTCAGTCGCCCTTCGGCCACGAGCCCGAGGATGTCTTCGAAGGCGCCGCCCATATCAGGCCTCCTCGATGTCGGCGAGGCGCTTCATGGCTGTCTCGACGCTGAGCTCCCCACGCTCGAGGGCGTGGAGGATGTCCAGGCGGGCGACCTCATGGCCGGCCTCGTGACGCTCGGCGGATCCGTTGCCGGCGGCGGCCGACGGTGCCTCGGGCGGCAGCGGGGCCACGGGCGGCGCGGGGGGTGTCGGGGGCACAGGTACGGGGGGTGCGGCCAGCGGCGACGAGAAGCTGGTTGCCGAGCCGTCCCGGGGCGCCACGACCCGGAGGTCGCCGCTGACCGAGCGGAAGCCGACCGTGGTCGCCCCGTCGCCGATCACGAGCTGCTTGCGACCGGGCGACTTGTCGAACCGGTGGGGCAGGTCGCTCCGCAGGTCGCCGGTCACGGTCCGGGCCTCGATGCGCAGGCCGGCTCGGCCAACGATCGTCGCGTCGCCGCTGACGGTCTGGATCTCGAACGGACCATCGCCGGTCAGGAGGGCGTCGAGGCGGACGTCGCCCGACGTGGTCTCCACGGCCGCCTGGCGAATCTGCGGGCCGTGGACGGCGAGATCGCCCGAGATCGTCCGGGCTCGCAGGTCGATGGGCACGTCGGCGTTTACGGTGACCTCGCCGGACACCGCATCGAGCTCCAGCTTGCCGCCCATGGCGCGCATCTCGACGTCGCCGGATGCGGTCCGAACGGCGGTCCGGGCGACCAGACCGACGATCGTGACGTCGGCGCTGGCGCTCTCGATCGAGACGTTGGCCTGGCGCGGGACCTCGACCTCGAGGTCAAGCGACGACCGCCGGCCGATCCCGAAGACGACCAGGTCGATGCCGCCGCGATCGGGCGAGGTGAGGGTCAGCCGGCCCTCGCCGGCGTCGACCTGGAAGACCTCGGCGATCGACTTGCCCGACTTCTCGGTGACCCGAACGGTCTCGCCGTCGACGGCCCGGAGCTCGATCGAGCCGGACATCTGGCGGAGCTGGAAGCGCCCGGTGGAGCCGATGACGTGCTCGTAGGTGGAACCGTTCTGGACGGTCATCGCGAGGTCCTCCCCAGCGCCCGGATCGCGTCGGCCGCGTCCTCGGCGCCAATCTCGTGGCGGGCGAGCCGCTCGAGGATCTGCTGGCGGGCTTCCAAAATGGACGCGGCGTCGGCGGCCGCTTCGGCGCTCTCACCGGCCTCGGCGACCGGCTCGTCGGCATCCGCGCGCGGACCGAAGCCGAGCGAACGCACGAGCGCCTCGACGCGGGACCGGACGGTCGGGTAGGAGAGGCCGAGCTCGCGCTCCATGTCACGGAGGTTGCCCCGCGACCGAAGGAAGCTCTCGAGCAGGGCGAGCTGCTCGCGACTCAGCCGGCCGAAGCGGCCGACGCTGAAGTCACCCTCGAGGGTCGTCCCGCAGCTTCGACAGTGGAGGCGGGTGATGGCCAGCTCGCCGGAGCAGACCGGGCACGTGGAGATGACGTCGTGGGGCATGGGCGGTGTGTCCTCGCTGTGATGTGTCTGCCGAGGTTATCGCACACAGCCTTTCACTTTGTCAATACCTGTTTTCACTTTATGTATGTCAGACGACACTTCCCAATTCAATGGGGCGCCTATCGGGCCCCACAGGATGCAGGATCTCCCTCGTCCCAGGCGGACCGGCCCTAGGACGCCCTTGCAGGCAGGACTCCCTCTCGCCCGCTATGGGCTATCCTGCCGGGGCCTGTCGCTTGCGACGCCGCACGCACCCGCGGCCGCGCGCCGGGCAGCCTGGAGCATTTGTTGTCCTTCGAAACGCTCGGCCTGTCGGCCGATCTCATCGGGATGGTGGCCGAAGAGGGTTACACCGAGCCAACGCCCGTGCAGGCCGCCGCCATCCCCCACGTGCTCGCCGGTCGCGACGTCCTCGCGGCGGCCCAGACCGGAACCGGTAAGACGGCCGCCTTCGTCCTGCCGATCCTGGATCGCCTCCGGAAGCATGCCAACACGTCCTTCTCGCCGGCCCGCCACCCGGTTCGCTGCCTGATCCTCGTTCCGACCCGGGAGCTCGCGATGCAGGTCGACGAGAGCGTGACCACCTATGGCCGCACGGTGTCGCTGCGGCCGGCAGTCGTCTTCGGGGGCATCCCTATCGAGCCCCAGACGAAGGAGCTCCGGGCCGGCGTCGAGCTCCTCGTCGCGACCCCGGGCCGCCTCCTGGACCACGTCGGCCAGAAGACGGTGAACCTGAGCCAGGTCGAGATCCTCGTCCTCGACGAGGCCGACCGGATGCTCGACATGGGCTTCCTGCCGGACATCCAGAAGATCATCGCCCTCCTCCCGCCCCGACGGCAGAACCTGATGTTCTCGGCCACCTTCTCGGACGACATCCGGCGGCTGTCGGGGACGATCCTTCGGGACCCCGAGATCGTCGAGGTCGCCCGGCGGAACACGACGGTCGAGGCGATCCGGCAGCTCGTCTACCCGGTCGATCGCGATCGCAAGGAGGCCCTCCTCGCCCATCTCATCGCCAGGGAGGAGTGGCGTCAGGTACTCGTCTTCACCCGGACCAAGATCGGCGCCTCCCGCCTGGCCACCTATCTCGACCGGCGAGGCCTGGAGGCCGTGGCCATCCACTCGGACCGGAGCCAGCCGGAGCGGACCCGGGCCCTCGAGGGCTTCAAGGCCGGCACGATCCGGGTCCTCGTGGCGACCGACGTCGCCGCCCGCGGCCTCGACATCGAGGATCTCCCCCATGTCGTCAACTTCGAGCTGCCATGGCAGGCCCAGGACTACATCCACCGCATCGGGCGGACCGGGCGGGCGGGCGCGACGGGTGACGCCGTGAGCCTCGTCTCCATCGACGAGGCCGACCTCCTGCGGGGCGTCCAGCGGCTCCTGAAGCAGGCCATCCCGTGGAAGGTCGAGGACGGCTTCGTGCCGGATCGGAATGCCGAGCCGCAGCCGCTTCGGGGCGGAGCGCTCGAGACGCGCCCGGCCCGGGGTCATCACTATCCCAACCGGGCGGCCGGCCGGCCGCGCTCCGGGAGCGGATCCCGGACCTAGCTCGCGGAGCGGGGTCGTGGTCGCGACGTGCCGCGTTCGCCACGCGCGCCCTCAGCTGAGGACCCGCCCGCCCGCCGTGCTGAAGTGGGCGCCCGGGAAGTAGTAGCCGAGCTCGATGTCGGCCGCGACCCGCTCCACCGCGTAGCGATTCACGAGGGCGTGCCGGCGCTCGACGCTGCCGCCCTCCGGATGCCCGAGCAGGTCGACGCGCACGTCGCGGAGGAGGATGAACGGGCCACCGGGCCGCGACAGGGCTCGCCCCGGATCGAAGCCCGGCATCGTCGGCAGCTCGCCGGTCAGGTGGTACGGCCCGATGTCGAGCTCGACCGCGTGCCATGTGGCATGGATGGGCAGGTCCTCGGTTTCGGCACACAGGACGAGCAGGTCATCCTGCTCGAGGTGGATCCGGTGGCGAGGCTCCGCCGCCCCGCCGGCGATCGGATACCAGGTGGCCGCGTCGACGTCGAACGGCCCGGCGGTCTCGAGGCCGTCCCGAAGCCTGCCTGACTCCGCGACGGCCCCGCTCACCACGCCCCCGGCGGTGAAGGCCTCGACCTGCTGCATTGGCGCCCCCCGAATCGATCCTGCCGGGCGAGCATCGGGGTCGCGCCCCCGTTGAAGAAGCCCCATCGGTACCGGACGGGGCAGGCGGTCGTACCGCGACCGAAGAATCCGGTTCCGTGCCGCACCGAAAGCCCGGCGTCGGGGGTCAGCGCTCCCGGAAGCCGCCGGCGAACGTCCTGGGGGCCACCACCGCGAGGAGGTCCTGGACGACCACCCCTGGATCGAAGCGGCTCTCGTTGGTCACGACGGCGATGGCGACGCCGACCTCGGGGAACCAGCGGACCGCGCTGCGCGCGCCCACGAGACGGCCGGAGTGGCCGTACGAGATCCGGCCATCGAGCGTATTGACCTGGACCCCGAGGCCATAGGGGTAGCCGGGCTTCAGGGTCAGAGTCGCGTCGGCGTCCGATAGCATGGCCAGCCTCGCTCCGGGTGGCAGGACGTCGCCGCCGTAGAGGGCCCGGGCCCAGCGGGCCAGGTCGGGTGCGCTCGCGGCGACCGAGCCGGCTGCGCCGGCGGCCGTGACGATGGACGTGAACGGGCCGATCGAGGTGCCATCAGCGACTGATGTGGGAACGGCATTTCGCTTCACCGAGGCGTAGCGATACGAGGTCGGGAGCTTCGCGGTCGGGGCCTCGACGCCCTGGTACGAGGCCGACCGGAGGCCGAGCGGCCCGAAGAACCGCGTCCGATATTCCTCGGCCAGCGTCCGGCCGGTCAGGCGCTCGACGATGAGCCCGAGGAGGACGTAGTTCGTGTTCGCATAGTGGTAGCCGACACCGGGCGCCGCGAGGGGCTTGCCGGCATACGCGAGGGCCATCGCCGGCGTCCACCGTTGTCGCGGATTCGCTTCGACCGCGAGGCCGAGCCTGTGGTCGATCAGGTAATCGCGTAGCCCGCTGGTGTGGTCGAGGAGCTCCCGGACGGTGATCCGCGGGTCGAGCGGCAGCTTGCCGACGAGGACGCCGGGCAGGAGGCGGGCCGCCGAATCCTCGAGCCGTAGCGATCCGGCGACGACGAGGTCGAGGACCTCGGCCGCCATGAACGTCTTGCTGATCGAGGCGATCGAGAACGGCGTGTCGATCGAAAGGGCGCGCCCCGAGGCGAGGTCCGCGACCCCTGACGTCCCGGACCACGATCCCCCGTCGGCGAACAGGACGCTGGCCACCATCCCCGGTGCGAAGAGCCCGACACGGTCTTTCTCGAGAGCCGCCTGGAGCCGGGCCCGGATGTCCGTCCGATCGAGGATCGCGACATCGGGCGGCGGTGGCGCGCTCGGCGAGCCGGAAGGCGCGGCGGTCTTCGTCGACGGGCTCGTGGTGGGGGTCGGCGCGGCGGCGGCCCCGCCGCTGGCCGAGGGCGCGGTCGAGGTGCCGGGGCGGATCCCTGCCAGCGATGGCAGCGTTGCGATCCCCGCCGCGACGGCCACGATGGCCAGCAGCGCGGCAGCGAGGACCAGGGCGCGGCGGCGGACCACGAGCAGGGTGGCCTCCCTTGGGCGACGGCGATGGGGTATCGGTGCGACGATACTGCCCCCCGGGGCGTGACTCCCGGATTCATCGTGCTGGAGGGCTGGATGCCGATCGACCACGGAGCCGCCGGGCTGTTGCGAGAGGTCGGCCTCTTGCCCGACGGACCCGTGCTCTGGGGTCGCCCCCTGACATCCCGGAAGTCCGGCGTCTACCTGGTGGAGCTGGCCCAGCCACTCGCGACCGTGCCGCTCGACATGAATCGGATCGGCAAGTGGCTGGAGGGCCGGCCAGAGCTTCGCCTCGACGGCGCCCGTCCGACGTCGCGGGCGCTCCTCCTCCGCCTCGCCTCGCTGTGGCTGCCGAAGGAGACGGTCCTCTACATCGGGGCCACCGCCGGCAGCGTCGGCGGGCGGGCCAACGCCCTGGCCCATCATGTCCTTGGCGACCGGCGGCCGCACCCGGACGGCCAGTGGCTGCACGCGATGACGGGGATCGAGAAGACCCGGATCTGGTGGGCCGAGACCGACGCGCCCGAGGAGTACCTCGACGGCCTGTTCGGCGCCTTTGCCGAGGTCGCGGCGGCCGGCGCGTCGGAGCCGGGCGGTGTCCACGAAGCCCGGCCGCCCGGCGCGGTCATCCTGCCCTGGGCCAACACCCGCCGCCCCATCGGCGACCGGCAGGTCCACGGGATCACCGGTGCCATCGCGCCCGACGACAGCCCGCCGCCGCCCCCGGCGAGCCGCGTCGTGGAGGTCCCGGCCGGCGATGCCGAAGGCGCTTCGAGGGAGATTCGCGGGACGGGCGTCGTCCGCCGCGCTCCCCGTCCGCCGCGAGCCGCGGCGCCGGCCCGGGCGGCGGCCGCGCCACGCCGACCCCGTCCGCCGCTCGGCTCGACCTCCACGCCGGCCTCCCGCGCTGCCGCGGCCCGGGCGTCCCGGATCGAGCCCGTGCCGATGACCCGCGATGCCTACGCCCGCCTCGAGGCCGAGCTGGCCGTGCTCACTCGCAAGAACCGGCCCGAGGTCGTGGCCCGGATCAAGGCGGCGCGCGAGCATGGCGATCTCAAGGAGAACGCCGAGTACCAGGCGGCTCGCGAGGAGCAGTCGTTCATGGAGGGCCGGATCCGGCTCCTCGAGGAGCGCAAGCGGCATGCCGTCTTGATCGACGAGACCGGCTCGGGCCGGGTCCAGCTCGGCTCGACCGTCGTCCTCGAGCACGAGGGCGACACGATCACCTATGCCATCGTGGGCACGACCGACGCCGACCCGGCGGCGGGACGGATCAGCTCCTCCTCGCCGGTCGGCGCCGCCCTCCTGGGCGCGACCGCGGACCAGGACGTCGAAGTCCAGACGCCCCGGGGCGTTGTCCGCTACCGGGTCCTGGAGGTCCGTTGATGCCCGAGCCGACGGCCAGCGGGGTCCCTCGCCGGCGATTCGCGGTCCTGGCCCTCGTCACGATTCTCGTCGCCGCCTGTGGTGGCGCGCCGTCGCCCGCGCCGACGATCCCGGCCGGGGCGATCGTGGTTCATGCCAAGGACCGGGCTTTCGACACCAAGGAGCTCCAGGTCCATGCCGGTGTGGAGTTCCCCCTCGTCTTCGTCAACGAGGATGGCGACCTGCATAACATCGCCATCCGGACCCAGTCGGGATCGGGCGGCGACCTCCTGTTTCGCTTCGACGCGGTATCGAGCAAGACCGTCGTCCTGACCGTGGGGATTCCCAAGGGCAACTGGTTCTTCCTCTGCGAGGTCCACCCGGACATGTGGGGCACGGTCTTCGCCTACTGAGCCGGCGCGGGCCGCCCTGCCCGGCGCGGGCCGACGCCGAGCGAAGCGGTCGCGAGCCGGGCGGGTACGCCCGACCCTAGGACCGCGGCGGACCGTCGAGCGGCTCGAACAGGCCCGGCGTGCCGCCGGCGTGCCAGAACACGACCCGCCGGCCGTCCCAGCGGCCCGAGCGCACGCCGGCCACGAGCGCCGCGAGGGCCTTGGCCGTGTAGATCGGGTCGACGAACACGCCCTCCGAGCGAGCGAGGAGCTCCATCGCCGCGGTCGCCGCAGCGGTCGGGAGGCCGTAGCCGTCGCCGATCTGTGTTCCGTCGAGGTCGACCTCGCCGGCGTCGACGGCCCGGCCGGTGTACGGCTCGAGGCTCCGCAGCGTCGCCTCGATCGCGGGCCGGAGCTCGGCATCCGCCCGGGCCACGAGGACCCCGTGCACGCCGGCGGTGCTGCCGCTCGCCCGGAGCCCGGCTAGGAGCCCGGCCTGTGTTCCGCCGGTTGCCGACGGCAGGACGACAGCGTCCAGCGGCTCCCCTACTGACGCTGCCTGGGCGAGCAGCTCGGTCGCCGCCAGGACCTGGCCGGCCGCGCCGGGCATGCCCGTCCCGCCGACCTGGATGAGATAGGGACGGCGGCCGCGCGTCCGGAGCTCGGTCATGAGCTGATCGACGGCTACCGAACGCGCCTCGCGATCGGCGGTCGACAGCTGGCTGACGCTCGCGCCCAAGAGCTCATCGAGGCGCCGTCCCGGATTGGCGCCGTCCGGGCCCGTCCCCACGGCCGGCGGCCCAGACAAAACGAGGTGGACGGCGAGCCCTGCCCGCGCCCCGGCGGCCGCGGTGAGCCGGCAATGGTTCGACCAGCGTCGGCCCGACGTCACGAGGGTGTCGGCGCCCTCGGCCAGCGCCGCCCCCACGAGGAACTCCAGGTTGCGGAGCTTGTTGCCGCCGAAGGCCAGCGGCAGGAGGTCCTCCCGTTTCATCCACAGCTCGGCCCGACCGCCGAGGGCCGCCTCTAGCCGCTCCAGCCGATGGAACGGGCTGGGGTCGCTGAAGAGGCGGAATCGAGGCAGGGCGGCGATGGCCGGGACCATCGGCCGATGGTAGCCGGTGCTACCCTCCGGCCACCCATGCAGACGTCTCGAACCGTCTACCGCGACGCGGCCCTGGCCGATGCCAGGTCGGACCGCCTGCGACTCGGGGTCAGCATCCTCGTCGAGGACGGCATGATCCGCTGGATCCGCCCGGCCGACGACGAGGGCGAACTCGGCTCCCCGGAATCCCTGGAGGCCGTCGACGCCTCCGGCGCCACGATCGTGCCCGGCATGGTCGACGGCCACGCCCATGTCACGTTGCCCGGCGGCGCCCACTGGATCGACCGGATCGGCGACGATCCGAATGTCCTGCTGGGCGTGGCCGAGCGCAACGGTCGCCTCCTGACCCGGTCCGGCGTCCGTTGGGCCCGCGACGTCGGCGCGCCCCGGGTCGTCGATCCCATCGACGGCAGGACCCGCGCCCTGAGCCTCGGGATCCGGGATCGCTGGGCTGGCCGGCCCGGGACGCCCCACCTGCGGGTCGCGGGGACGTGGCTCGATCGGGCCGGCGCCCTTCCGTTGGAGGCGCATTCGGCGAGGGCCGTGGACGGCGACGATCTCCTGGCCAAGGCGATCGTCCAGCTCGACGACGGGGCGGATCTCCTGAAGCTCTACATGGACGGGCCCGATCCGGATACGTCGCCGTGGACCCAGCACGAGGTGGGCCACGTGGTGGCGGCGGGCCACGCCCGGGGCATCCGGGTCACCGCTCACTCCGGGCACCTGAACGGCACGGTCGAAGCGGTGAGGGGCGGCGTCGATGCCATCGAGCATGGCTTCGACCTCGACGCCGGTGTCGCCGGCGAGATGGCGGCCCGGGGGACGTTCCTCGTCTCGACCCTGGGAGTGCTCCATTCCTGGCAGACGTTCGCCGTGACGACCTCGATGGCCCGCTTTGCCGGCACGGAAGGTCGCGCCCGGATCGCCGAGCGGCGGGCCCGCGCGGAGGACAGCGTCCAGCTGGCTCGCGCGGCCGGTGTCCGGATCGCCACCGGGACCGACTTCGGCGGCGGGTCCACCCGGGCCAACCAGCTCGCCTGGGAGGTCGAGGCCCTCGTTGCCGCGGGCATGGAGCCGTGGCAGGCATTGGCGGCCGCGACCTGGCGGGGCGGCGAATTGCTGGGCGAGCCCGAGGCCGGGGTCATCCGCGAGGGCGGACCGGCCGACTTCTTCCTCGTCCATGGCGATCCGCTGTCCGAGCCGGCCGCCCTCTGGCGCGTCTGGCGGGTCGGCTGGGCCGACTGACCGCCGATATCATCGGCCGATGGCCGTTCGCATCACCCCGGAGGAGCGCCTGACATCGGTCGGCCAGCATGCCGACATGGAGCGCTCGATCGCCGTGTCCGGGCCGCTGACGGGCTCGACCGGGCTGTACTCGTCGGTCGTGACGACGGAGCCGGGCGGTCGGACCCGGATCCACCACCACGGACCATGCGAGACCTCGATCTACGTGCTTTCCGGCCTCGCCCGCTTCACCTTCGGCCCGACGGGCCTCGAGGAGAGCCTGGATGCCCGGGCCGGCGACTTCGTCTACATCCCGGCCGGCGAGATTCATGTCGAGGAGAACGCCTCGACGTCCGACCCGCTCGTCGTGGTCCTGACGAGGAACTGCCCCGATTCGCACGTCGTATACCTCGACGGCCGCGCCGATGGGGCCGCTACCCCGGCGTCGTCCTGACGGAACCCGGATGAGCGCGGCCGACGATCCGGTGGGGCCGGGCAGCGCCTCGGTCGCTGCGGCCTGGTCGGGAAGGAGCCTCACGAGCCTCCTGGCGGACCATGGCCTCGCCGGCGCCGTCGAGCAGCCGTTTCCGAACGATGGCTGGTCAGGCGCCACGCTCACCGTCATGGAACGAGATGGCCGGCGGTTCATCCTGAAACGAACCTCCTGGACGACCGACTGGATCGTCCGCGCGACGCGCGACCGCGCCCTGCGCGAGGCAGTCCTGGCGGCATCGCCGGGTGCCTTCGTGGCGCCGCTCGTCGCGGCCCATCTGGGCGCGGCCGCGGACGGCGCCGGGGCGGCGATCCTGATGCCGGATCTCGGCCAATGGCTGATCCCCTGGAATGCCGGCAACGCGTCCGCGACGGCCATCGGTGCCGAAACCCTGGACCGGGTCCTCGAGGCGGTCGCCGCCATCCACGTCGGATCGTGGGGGCCAGCGAGCCGTGACGGGCTCGACTGGCCGTGGTGCCCCGTCCCGGAGCGCCTTCGGCTGCTCTCCAGGCCGGCCTCGGAGGGCTATCGCGCGAGCGGCCTCTGGGTCGGCGATCGGTTCCTCGCCGGCTGGGACGCCTTCGACCGCCGGGCGAGTGACGGGGCACGGCGGCTCGTCGACGGCCTGGCCATCGATCCGGCGCCCTTGCTCGACGCCCTTGGGCGCCTGCCCGCGACCGGCCTGCACGGCGACCTGAAGCTCGCCAACCTCGCCCTCCTGCCCGATGGCGAGGCGGCCGCGATCGACTGGCAGATGGTCAGCCGGGCCCCGGTCGCGCTGGAGCTCGGCTGGTTCCTGGTGGCCAACGTGGCCCAGCTCCCGGAGCCGCCGGACCGGGTCCTGGCGCGCTACCGGGACGCCCTGCTGGCCGCCGGCGGCGCGGCCCTCATCGGGGACTGGGATCTCCAACGCGATCTCGCCCATGTCATCGGGCTCCTCCTCCGCGGCTGGCGGAAGGGCCTCGATGCCGAGGCCGGGCTCGTCCTGCCGACGGGCGAGACCGCCGCGGCGGACCTGGCCTGGTGGTCGGCCGAAGCCGTGGCCGCGGCCGCCCGCTGCCTCTGACGGGATCCGGGCTTCCCGCGGGTCGGTGGCGACCTCGGCGGCACGGTCGGGGCCGGTACGATGGTCTTGCTCAGCCAGCACGAGGAGCCCTCGCATGCCCAAGCATGTCCTCAGCGGTCCCGGCGTTCCGCCCAGCGCGTTGCCGTTCAGCCCCCTCGTCGAGGCCAACGACTTCGTGTTCCTGGCCGGCCAGGTCGGCCAGGCTCCGGGCGGCAGCGGCGCCGTCCCGGGCGGCATCGAGGTCGAGACCCGCCTGATGCTGGAGAACGTCGGGGCCCTGCTCCGGGCGGCCGGGCTCGACTTCGGGGACGTCGTCCAGTCGACCGTCTACCTCCTGGACTTCACCGAGTTCGCCCGGATGAACGCGGTCTATCGCGAGTTCTTTCCCAAGGATCCGCCGACCCGGGCGACGGTCGGCGTCAGCGGCCTCGCTGCCGACTATCGGGTCGAGATCGTCTGCGTGGCCGCCCGCCGCTGAGGCGGCAAGGCCGGCGGCTCAGGCGCCGACGTCGAATTGGTCGAGGGCGACGGTCTGGCGTCCGGGCGTGCCCACGACCTCGATCCGGATGGTGTGGCTGCCGACCCGGCCAAAGTCCTTCGAGAAGATCGTGGCTCGCGGCCGGTAGTGCGTGGCGTAGACGTCGACGGTGCCGACCAGCTCGTCGTCCATGTAGATCCGGGCCTGCCCGCGGGTCGGGCCCTTCGGACCGATCCAGCTGATGGAGCTGCCGCGGAAGCGGAACCAGAGACTGGTCTTCGCCTCGACGGCGTAGCGGACCTGGCCGCCGTTGTAGCCAGCGAACTCGGCCTCGCCCCAGCCGCCCGAAAAGTTGATGGCATTGCTGGCTTCGTCGACGACCGTCACGACCGTCCGCGGGGCCGGCCGCCGTACCGATGCCGGAGTCGACGGCGAGTTCGAGGACGCGTTCGAGGACCGGGTGGCGATGCCGGCTGCACCCATCAGGCCGAGGATCCGGTTGACGTAAATGCGAGAGAAGTTGGACCAGTGGGCGGGGTTGGTGTCGCCGTCGCCGGTCAGCCACCAGTGGGCGACCGATGCCCAGCTCCCAAGCCAGTTGTAGAGCGAGGTCAGCTTCCCCCGGACGACCTTGTCCTGGTTCGCCGGCGTCGGCGAGGCATTGGCCCTGCCCAGGTAGTGGAGGGACCAGGACGACCAGTTCGAGGGTAGGATCTGGTACTTGCCGAACGCGCCCGACGTGGCGTTGACGGCGTCGTATCGGCCGTGCGATTCGACCGCACCGAGAGCGGCCATGAAACGGTCGATATTGGGCGGAACCACAGCCTGCGTGATCGACGGGATGACCAGGACGAGAAGCAGGACGGCCGTCACGGCGGCTGTGGCGACCGCACGGACGCGGCCGGTCACGTCGGGCAATAGACCCCCTCCAAGAGGTATCGCGAAGCATGAGGATACGCCGCCCTGGTGTGCCCAGGCAACCTCAGCCGGGCCGCCTCAGCCGCGAACCGCCTGGAGGAACGCCGCGACCCGATCCAGGACGTCCTCGAGGACCGGCTTGAGGGTGTGGCCGAGCCTCGGATAGCTCACCAGCTCAGCCTGGCGGAGGAGGGGCATGGCGGCTCGCAGGAGCTCGATCCGGGCGAAGGGATCGGACTCCCCCGACAGCAGGAGGACCGGGCAGTCGATCTTCGGCCAGTGAGCGACCCGGGCCGGGCCCCGCTCGGGCGCCCCAGGTGGATGGAGGGGATACGAGAACAGGATGAGGGCCACGTAGCCCGTCCCGGGCTCGGCCGCCGCGAGGCTCGCCACCCGGCCGCCGAAAGAATGGCCGCCTGCCGCGGCCCCGGATCCGTCGGGGACGGCCGCCCGCCAGACTGGCACGGTATCCTCCGCCCGGCGCTTGGGCAGGTCGACGGCGGTCGCCGGAATGCCCCGTCGTTCGAGTCCCGCCACGAACGGGGCCATCGAGGCGGCGGTCCCGCTGGCGCCGTGGCCGAGGTAGATCCTGGGTGGCATGGGCCCAGCGTACCCGGCGGCCCGCCTATCCTTCGCGGACATGGACGAGCTGCCGCGCTGCTGGTGGGGTCCCGGGGCCCAGGCGGACCCCCGCATGGTCGCCTACCACGACACCGAATGGGGCGTCCCCGTCCACGATGACGTCGACCTCTTCGAGCGCCTCGTCCTGGAAACCTTCCAGGCCGGGCTGTCGTGGCAGACGATCCTCAACAAGCGAGACGCGTTCCGGGAAGCGTTGGGGGGCTTCGATCCACCCGCGATCGCCGCTTACGGGGAAGACGAGCGGGCGCGACTCATGGCCGATGCCGGGATCGTCCGCAATCGGGCCAAGATCGAGGCCACCGTCGCAAACGCGGCGGCGCTCCTTGCCGTTGCCGCCGAGGTCGGGTCCTTCGACGCCTACCTCGCCACCATGGTGCCCGGCCCGGCCACGCCCCTGCCCCGGTCGGCGGTCCCGGGCCAGATCCCGGCCACAACCGAGGTCTCTGACGCCCTGTCCCTGGACCTGAAGCGGCGGGGCTTCAAGTTCGTCGGCTCGACCGTCGTCTACGCCTTCATGCAGAGCGTCGGCCTCGTGGACGACCACCTGCCGGGCTGCTTCCGCTATCGGGGTTGAGGGCCGGAGTTCGGCGGGCGGGCTCAGAGCTCGCGGCGGCGCAGCGAGAAGGCGGCGATGAGGATCACGATGACGACCCAGGCCACGGCCCAGGCCAGGAAGGCGAGCGTCGGGGGCGACGAGGCGAAGAAGGGGTTCGCTTCGGCCAGGGGATTGGTGCTGGCGGCGGCGATCACGATGCCCGGCTCGAGGCCGTAGATCACGCCGCGCCAGAGCCCGTCGGTTGGCAGCAGGGCCCGGCCGACTTGGCCGACGATCTCGAGGTTCACGCCCGGGTTGCTGGCGGCGATGGCGATCCCGACGCGCTCGATCGCGCCCGACATCCACGACAGCCCGAAGGCGACGACCGCGATCGCCCCGGCCCCGATCGGTGGCAGGCGCGTCGACAGCAGCAGGCTCAGGGTGAGCACGATCAGGCCCTCGGCCGAGAGGTAGACGATCGGCAGGAGCACCGACGGCGGGCTGTAGCCCGACACCTGGCCGACCACGACGATGGCCAGGAGGGCCTGGCCGGCGCCATACGCGACGAGGACGATGGCAAGACCCAGCCAGCGGCCCATGAGGTACGAGCCCCGGCGGAGCGGCCGCGCCAGAAGGGCCAGGGCGATACCCGATTCAAGGTCGCCGGCGATGGCCGGCGAGGCAAGGAAGGCGGCCGTCATCGCCAGGACGAAGCTGAACTGGAAGGCGATGAAGATCAGGATCTGGGAGACGCCGAGCTGGATGGTCACCTCCCGGGTCCCGCTTGCCCGGGCGATCGTCACCAGCCGGTCGACCCCCCAGCCGGTGATCCCGACCGCGATCAGGGCGAGGATCACGAGGACCCACAGCACCCGGCGGCGGGCCGCTTCGCCGATTGTCAGGCGGGCGATGGTGATCACGCGGCCGGCTCCGCCCGGTGGTCGACGAGCTCGAGGAAGCGCTGCTCCAGGGATTCGCGGCCCGAGCTGATCGACTGGATCCGGACGCCCAGGCCGACGAGGGCGACGACGAGGTCCGGGACCCGTTCGGTGGGCAGGTCGTTGAAGACGAGATCGAGGCCATCGACCCGGGCCGGCCCGAAGGGCGCCAGCGCCGCCAGGTCGGACGGGGCAAAGGCCTCGCAGCGGACCCGCGTCTCCTGGACCCCGAGGACGCTGGCGAGGGAGCCTTCGGCCACGACGACGCCGTGATCGACGATGGCGATCCGATCGCAGACCTGCTCGACCTCGCTGAGGAGGTGGGAATTGAGGAAGATCGCCGCCCCGCGGTCCTTGGCGGTCCGGAGGATCCCTCGGACATCCATGCGTCCGATCGGGTCGAGCGCCGACGTCGGCTCGTCGAGGATCACCAGGGCCGGATCGCCGAGGAGGGCGACGCCCAGGCCGAGGCGCTGCTGCATGCCCTTGGAAAAGCCGCCCACGGCCGTGCCCGCGCGATCGGCAAGGCCGACGAGCTCGAGGGTGTCGTCGAAGGTCTTCGCCCGCCCCACGGAGGGCAGGCCGATGAGGTCGGCGTGGAGGGCGAGGACCTCGCGCCCGCGAAGCCAGGGTTGGAAGCGGAAGAGCTCCGGGAGGTAGCCGACCCGTCGGCGCGCCTCGCGATCACCGAGCGGGGCGCCCAGGAGCGTGCCCCGACCGCCGCTCGGCCGGGCAAGGCCCAGGAGGAGCTTGACCGTCGTCGTCTTGCCCGCCCCGTTGGGCCCCAGGAAGCCGAAGACCTCGCCCGGCCCGACGGTCATCGTGAGTCCGGCCAGCGCCTCGACGCGGCCATAGCGCTTGCGGAGGTCGACGACGTCGATGACGGGTCTGGCGGCAGTGGTCACGCGAGGATTTCCTCTCCCGATCCCGTAGCAGGCTCGAATCGTGCCACGCAAGGTGGCACGACACCGGGCGAGTCTATGCCCATGACGAACATCGACTGCCCCGGCTGCGACACCTCGATCGCCACTGACCTCCCGGCTGCCAGCGTCGTTCGCTGCGACGAGTGCGCCGTCGAGTGGGACGTGACGGATCCCGAACCCCGAGCTGCCCTCCTCGCCGCCTGACGGCCCCGTCCCAGGTTGGCGCCGGGGGCCCGATCCGCGGCGCTACCATCGCTCGATGGAGCGAGATGCCGGGACCCGGATCGACGAGGGGCTTCTCCGCGCTGCCATCTGCGCCGCTGGCAGGCGCCTCGGGGCGCGGGGCCTGATCAGCGCCGGTGAGGGCAATCTATCGCTCCGGCTCGCCGGTGGCCGCCTGCTCGCGACGCCGACCGGGCGGCGCAAGGACGAGCTGGGGCCGAACGATCTTGCTCTCGTGGCGCTGGATCCGGCCACCGGTCCCGCGCCCATGGGCTCACCTCCGAGCTCCGACATCGCCATCCACCGCGCGATCTACGGCGCCCGGCCGGACGTGGTGGCGGTCGTCCATGCCCACCTCCCGGCCTCGATGGCCCTGACCCTCGCCGGTGAGGCCCCGGACCCGGCTGCCCTGCCCGAGACCGCCCATCACCTGGGCGTCCTGCCGGTCGTGCCGTTCGGGGCGATGGGCAGCGAAGAGCTTGCCGCGAGGGTGGCCGGCGCCTTCGCCGGCTCCGAGCCACGACCCGTCGCCGTGATCCTGGAGCGGCACGGGGCGATCGCCGTCGGCACCTCGCCCGTGGAGGGAGCCAGCCGCTCCGCCGATCCAGGGGTGATGCCCGCGTCCGTGCTCGAGGCCGCCCTCATCGCCGCCGTGGATCGCCTGGAGCTCGTCGAGGTCCTCTGCCGCACCACGCGTGATGCGATCCTGCTCCGGGCCGCTCGCGTCCGCTCGATATGATGCCGGCGTCGCCGGCTGGCATCGGACTGAGGGAGGCAACGTGGACACGCGCAAGCTGATCGCCGAGGCGCTCGGCACGTTCATCCTCGTGGTCATCGGATCGATGGCGATCCTCTCGGCCAAGGCCGCCGCGGCACCCGTCCTCGTCGTTGTCCCCATCGGCTTCGGCCTCGCCCTGGTGGCGGCCATCGCGGTTTCCGGCCACGTCTCGGGCGGTCATTTCAACCCCGCGGTGACCCTGGCGGCGTTCCTGGATAAACGCATCGATGCCACGAACGCGATCGGCTATGCCGTCGCCCAGGTCGTTGGCGCGGTCGTTGCCTCGGGCGTGATCCTCGCCCTGAGCGACAAGACCGCCGTTGCGGGGACCAAGAACATGCCCGGCGCCGTCGGTGATGGCGGGGCATTCCTCGTCGAGGTGGTCCTGACGGCCATCTTCATCGCCGTGATCCTCAGCGTAACCAAGCGCGATGCGGGCCACGCGATCCTCGTCATCCCCCTGGCCCTGGTGGCGATCCATGCGGCCGGGATCCCGCTGAGCGGCGCCTCGGTGAATCCCGCTCGGGCGCTGGGGCCGGCGCTTGTCTCGCTCGACTTCGCCGCCATCTGGATCTACCTGACGGCGCCGTTCATCGGTGCGGTCATCGGCTGGCTGGCCTACCGCTTCCTCGCCGAGGAGTAGGCGCCCTCGCGCCGCGGGCCCGGCGCGCGCCTGCGCACCTAGATTCGGAAGTTCGTTGGCGGGTGCTCCTCCAGGAGCAGCGGCCGGTCCACCCGAAAGGCTTCGATCTCGCCAGCCGATGGCGTCGTCCCCTCGATCGCCAGCTCGGACAGGATCCGGCCCACGACCGAGGCGAACTTGAAGCCGTGCCCGCAGCCCAGGGCGAGGCTCACCCCGGGATGGTCGGGCAGCCGATCGATGACGAAGTCGCGTTCCGGAGTCAGGGTGTAGATGCAGGTCTTGGTCCGGATGTCCGGACCGACCGCGCCGGGCAGGTGGCGCTCGAGGAAGGCGCTGAGACGGGCGTGCATCACCCGGTTCACGTCGAACGTCCGGGTCGCGAGCGTGATCTCCTCGCCGCCGGCGTCCTGGGCTGCCTTCGGACCGGCCTCGCCGTACGTCGGAAAGCCGTAGAACGACGGCTCGTCCATCCAGATCCAGACGGGAAAGCGGTCCGGCGCGAAGGCAGCGGGGTCGGGGCAGGCGAAGTAGGTGACCTGCTCGCGGGTGATCGTGAGCGGCAGGCGTCGCCCCAGGCCCGCCAGGATCTCGTTGGTCCAGGCATCGGCCGTGATCACGACGCGGCCTGTCCGGTGGACCGTCCCGTCGGCCACGACGACCTCGAATTCGCCGCCGGCCTCGCGGACCGCCGTCACCGGGGTCCGCTCCCGGAGCGTCGCGCCGTTGGCAATCGCAAGCGCTCGGTGAACAGGATTGCCCCGGCTCGGATCGGCGATCCCGGCGTCCGCCTGGAAGACGACCGCGGTGTCGGCGTCCAGGCGCCACTGCGGCCAGCGGTGCATCGTCTCGGCGGCATCGAGGCGCTCGAACGGCACGCCCTCGGCGGCGAGGCTGCCCGTGTAGGCCGCCTGGTCGGTGACGCCGCCGGCCGGATACAGGTCGATGCCGCCGGTCCTGGTGACGATCCGGGCGCCCGAGGCGGCCTCGACCTCGGCCCACGTCGCATACGCCCGCCTGGCGAGGCGAACGTAGTCACGGCGGTGGTATGACAGCCGGATGATCCGGGAGTGATCCTGCGACGCGCCGTTGGGGTGATCGAACTCGAACTGCTCGAGGCCCAGGACCCGGACGCCGGGGCGGGTCGAGAGCCAGTAGGCGGCCGCCGAGCCGAACCCGCCGAGGCCGATCACGATCGCGTCCCACTCGCGCTCCACGGCCGCGACTCTACAGATCCCGGGCCAGGAGGATCGCGAAGCCGACGATCACGAGGTTGCCAAGGAGGCTGATCGCGACCTGGAACCGCGGTGGCAGCCGCTGATGCGCCACCGCGCCGACCCCCGCCAGGGTCGTCTGCCACGACAGGGAAGCGAGGAACGCGCCGGCCACGAAAGCGGCCCGCTCTGCTGGGCCACGGCCGAGATTCGGCAGGGCCAGGATCAGGGCCGCGAAGTAGATGACCGTCGCCGGGTTCAGGAGGGTCAGGGCCAG
The DNA here is from genome assembly GCA_041691215.1 of Chloroflexota bacterium. Taxonomy (GTDB): domain Bacteria; phylum Chloroflexota; class Limnocylindria; order Limnocylindrales; family CSP1-4; genus UBA5189. The sequence goes on along the minus strand of JBEPVB010000002.1, from coordinate 21,227 downwards.
GAAGCGCAGATACGTCGCGATCGGCCGGGCCGGGAGCTCGGCGTTGCCGGCCACGCCACGCGGTCCGAGGAGCAGGTGGATCAGGCCTCGGAGCCCGATGCCGAGCAGCGCGCCGATAGCGATGACCTTGAGCGGACGAGCCAAGGGCTCGAGGATTCCGGCGATCGCCGCGCCGCCGACCGTGGCCAGGCCCGCGTAGAGGCCATCGGCCGAGGCCGCGCCGGCACCCGCCGCGGCGGCGGTCCGGAAGCCCCGCCGGATCCCGATCTCGACGATGAGCACGGCGATCGCCCCGACCGGGATCGCGATGGCATAGCCGGCAACGGCGCCGGCGATGAACGAGGCCAGCACGCTCAGGTCCCGGCCGCCCCGTGGCGCTGGCTCGCCGGCCTGAACGGGCGGCGGGCAGCGGGGGTGTCGAGGAAGTCGAGCCAGGCCTCGGGATGGTCGAGCCGAACGCCGATCGACCTGGCGAAGACGGGCCCGGCGCGCACCAGTTCGGCTCCTCCGGCAAGGAGGCCCAGGAGCCGCCGATCCGCCAGGATCGGGACGCCCTCGATCACGCCGAGCGGCTGGGCGTCCGACGAGGAGGCCTCGTCGAGCCAGCGCGTCTCGAGATCCCCGATGAGGCCGCTCGTGCAGCACCGAGCGGCGTAGAAGTCGATGACCAGCGAGCGCCCGGTGCCACGGTGGCGAAGGCGTGCTCGGGCCTCGTCAGTGGCCCGTGGGAGGGAGCTCACGCGGACGAAGCGCCCGGGGCGATGAGGTCCAGGAGCGCGCCAAGGTCGCGGCGGTAGTCGGCACCCTCGAAGTCGTGGAGGGGGTGGGGCTCGAAGGCCCGCTCCTCCACCCGGCCCGCCCGACGCACGTAGGCGACCGGGTAGATGCCGCCCTGGCCATCGGACTCGATGGTCGTGGCGATCGCGTCGGGTCCCTCCGAGTCGAGGAAATGGGTCAACGGCTGGATGCCCCGATCGCGGATCCCGTCGTCGGGCGAGACGCTCACGACGCGGGCCAGGTAGGCCTTCTGGTGCCACAGCTCGGGCGCGTTGGTCAGCTCGGCGAGGAGGTACGAGCGCAGCTCGCCCAGGGCGACCGGCGGATCCTCGACGGTGATCCCAAAGGACGTCTCGGCCAGGCGCCGGGCCAGGATGCGGGCGTTGTAGCGGGCGCCGTGGACGGCCCCCGAGTTGGCCGGGATGCCGTGCTTCTTGAGCCCTGGGGCGCCCTGCCCGATCGTGCCGGCAAAGTGGATGCCGGGCACCGTGGCGCTCTCCCAGAAGGCGGTCTGGGCGGGAAGCTTGCTCTGGCCAAAGGTCGCCACGCCGAGCTCCGGAAGGTCGAGGAGCGGGCAGGTGAAGCCGGTCGCGGCGATGACCTCGTCGGCTTCGAGGCTGACCGGCATGCCAGTGTCGCTGCGCCTGAGGTCCACCCGAAGCCCGCCTGGGACCGCCGTGATGCCCTCGAGCTTGGCGGCCAGGATATCGACGCCGCCGCCCAGGATCGAGTCCTCGAACGGCTGGACGTAGCGAGCCCGGACGCCGACCAGGGATCGCGTCTCGATCGAGGTCTTGGCCGGCGACGGCGACGAGAGCGTGATCCGGCTCGCCCACTGGAGGAGGCCCGAGGCCAGCTCGAAGCCCGAGTTCTGCTTGCCGATCACGAACAGGCGCTTGCCGGCATAGGTCTCGGCGGCCCGGGTCTCGGCGTAGTGGACGGCCAGCTCGATGCCCGGGCTGGGCGGCGTGTAGGGCTCGGCCACGCCGACGGCCATGATCAGGTGCTCGCAGGTGTACTCGCCATCGCTCGTCACGAGGGTGAAGTGATCCCCGGACGCGGTGGCCTCGCGGCGCGTCGACTGCCATCGGCAGCCGTAGCGGACCGCGACGCCGGCCCGGTCGGCGAAGGCGGCCAGGTTGGCCTCCATCTCGGGCCGCGAGGGAAAGTCCGACGAGCCGTCCATGAACTCCACCTGGATCCCGCGGAGCTCCGGCTCCCGGGTCAGGAGGCTGTTCCAGTCCCAGCGTTCGAAGGCCCGCGTCTGGCGATCCGCCGGCGCGTAGGGCTTGGTCCACGACAGCAGGCGCTGGAAGAACGGCCAGCGGCGGAACATGCCGCCCGGCCCCGGGTCCGCCGAGAGCACCGCATGAGCGATGCCGAAGCGGCTCAGCTCGTACGAGATCTGGAGCCCGCCCGGGCCGGAGCCCACGACGATGACCGGATATTCGCCCGGCGGGAACGGCCGCTCGGTCTCTGCCATGTCCGGCTAGCTCCGGGCGCGGTTGGCGTTCCGAAGGCGCCGGGACTGCGCCTGGAGCATCCGGTAGGCGATCCGTGGATGGTCGACGAGGAAGGCCTCCACGGCCGATCCGGCAAGGGCGATGCAGCGCAGGGGGCGAAGGGCGATGACATCGGCCGTCGGCGGCTCGCCAAGGAGGATGGACACCTCGCCGAAGAACTCGCCGCGTCCGAGCTGGGCCCGCGGCACGCCATCGACCACCACCGAGGCGTCGCCGTCGAGGATCACGTAGAAGGCCGAGCCGGTCAGGCCCTGGCGAAGGACACGGGCACCTTCGGGAAAGAAGGCCTCCTCGAACTGGCTCGCGACGCCCAGCAGCTGGGCCGTCGTGAGGTCGGCGAAGAGGGTCATCCCGGCCAGCGCGTCAGCGATCTCGTCGCGTGTTGCCATCGTCGGGGTCCGGGCTCCTCCTGGGGCGACGGTTGGGTCGCGGTGTCGATTGTGCATCGTCGGACGACGGAATGGAGCCTGGACATACCGCCATCGCGCCCGGGAGTCGCGGTCCCGATGCCTTGACGGGCGCGGGCGCGCCGTTCAGCATCGGGGGGTATCCCGCGGAGGTTCCATGACCCTGTCGCCACGCACCCGATCGGACCTGCTTGCCGCCTGCCCGCTCTTCCGCGGCGTGGGCGCGGACGGCCTCGCGGCCCTGACAGGCGCGGCCACGGAGGTGACGTTTCCAGCCGGCCACGTGATCGCCCGCCAGGGCGAGATCGGGACGGGGTTCTTCGTCCTCGTGGCCGGCATGGTTCGCGTCGTCCGCGACGGGACCGAGGTCGCCCAGCTCGGGCCGGGCGACTTCTTCGGCGAGCTCTCGGTCCTCGACGGCAAGCCCCGCAACGCGATGGTCGCGGCCGTCGGACCGACGACCTGCCTGGCGATCGCAACCTGGGACTTCGAGGCCACCCTCCTCGCCAACCCGGCCGTGACCCTGGCCATCCTGCGGGGCGTAGCCTCGCGGCTCCGGGAGGCGACCGACGCCTTCCGCCATTGACGGCCCGGCCGGCGCGGGCAGCGACGACGTGAACGACGGCGGCCCCGCGGCGTCGACCGGCGGAACGCTCGTCTTCCTGTTCTCCGACATCGAGGGCTCGACGCGCCTGGAGCAGGCAATCGGGACCGCTGCCTACGCCGAGGTCCGGGAACGCCACCGGGCGCTCCTTCGCCAGGCCTTCGGCGCTCACGGCGGCACGGAACAGGGGACCGAGGGCGATTCGTTCTTCATCGTCTTCGCGACCGCTTCCGAGGCCCTCGCCGCAGCCGCCGCGGCGCAGCGCGCGCTGGCCGCCGAGTCGTGGCCGGCGGGGGCGACGATCAAGGTCCGGATGGGGATCAACGCGGGCGAGGCCGCCTCCGCCGGCGGCAGCCTCGTCGGCCTGGCGATCAACCGCGCGGCGCGGATCGCCGCCGTCGCCAATGGCGGGCAGGTCCTCGTCTCCGAGACCGCACGCGGCCTCGCAGGTGCGACGCTTGCCGATGATGTCCGGCTCCTCGACCTGGGGTCGCACCGCCTTCGTGACCTGCGGGAGCCGGAGCACCTCTATCAACTGGCTGCGCCGGGCCTCGAAGCGACGTTTCCACCCCTGGCCACCATCGACGCGCGACCCAACAACCTGCCAACGCAGCTGACCTCGTTCGTCGGGCGGGAGGAGGAGCTGGCGGCGGTCTGCCGTCTCCTCGGCCAGAACCGCCTCGTCACGATGACTGGCCCGGGAGGTACCGGCAAGACGCGCCTCTCGCTCCAGGCGGCGGCCTCGGCCGCCGCCGATCATCCCGACGGCACCTTCTTCGTGCCCCTCGAGACCGTCCGGGATGCCGCGCTTGTCGCGTCGCGCATCGCCAGCGAGATCGGCCTCGCCGAATCGGGCGGCCGCTCGGCGCGCGATGTCGTGGTGGAGTGGCTCGGGGCCAAGCGCGTCCTCCTGGTCCTCGACAACTACGAGCAGGTGGTGGACGGCGGCTCCGTCATCGCCGACCTCCTCCGCGCGGCGCCGGGGCTCAAAGTCCTGGCCACGTCGCGAGCGCCGCTGCGCGTGTCCGGCGAGCAGGAGTTCCCGGTGCCGGGGCTGCCGGTACCGCCGGATCCCGGGCAGATGGGCGGCTATGAGCAGGCCGTGCGGGGCACAGGCGGGGCCACGCTCCTCGCGGACCTCACTACCTATGAGGCCGTCCGGCTCTTCGTGGCCCGGGCCGTCGCGGTCAAGCCCGATTTCGCCGTGACCAACGCCAACGCGCCGGCCGTGGCCGCGATCTGCGCCCGGCTCCAGGGCATGCCGCTGGCGATCGAGCTCGCGGCGGCCCGGGTGAAGCTGCTCAGCCCGGACGCGATCCTCGCCCGCCTCGAGCACCAGCTCAACCTGCTGGCCGCCGGCGCGCGCGACCTGCCGGCCCGCCAGCAGACCCTCCGGGGCGCCATCGCCTGGAGCTACGACATCCTCGAGGAGGCGGACCGCCGCCTGCTGGATCGTCTGTCGGTGTTCGCCCATGGCTTCGACCTCGACGCCGCGGAGGCCATCGGCGGACCCGCCGCGGAGACCGGCCGCGATGTCCTCGACGGCCTGACGGCCCTGGCCGACCAGAGTCTCATCCGGTCCATCGATGGGGATCCGCCGCGCTTCTACCTCCTCGAGACCATCCGCGAGTTCGCCGAGGAAATGCTCGGCGCGCGGGACGACGCCGGGGCCGTCCGCTCGCAGCACACGGCCTGGTTCCTCGATCTCGTCGAGGCGGCGGCGGCGGAGCTGAACGGCCCGGACCAGCGGCAGCACCTGAGCCGCCTTGAGCGCGAGCACGACAACATCAGGGCCGCGATCGATCGGGCGTCCGGGGCTGGTGACGGCGAGAGCGCCATCCGGCTGGCCTTCGCCATGTGGCGCTTCTGGCAGAAGCGGGGCCACCTGTACGAGGCGCGACGGCGGCTCGAGGCCATCGCCGCCCAGCCCTGGTCACACGCCGACCCGCTGATCCGGGCGCGGCTCATGGAAGCCCTCGGCGGGGTCCTCTGGTGGCAGGCCGACATCGCCCCGATGAAGACCGCCTACGAAGAGGCGCTCGCGCTCTGGCGGACCGTCGGGGATCGAGCCGAGCTTGCCAATGCCCTGTACAACTACTCGTTCGCGTATGCGGTCTCGGCCGACCCGTCGGTCGACGCTCGCCTTGCCGACCCCGACGGCTACGGCGCGGCTGCCCTCGAGGAGGCGCTCTCGATCTATCGCGAGATCGGCGACCTGCGGGGCCAGGCGAGCGTCCTCTGGGGTATGGGCAACCGCGAGTATTTCCAGCAGACGCCGGACGCCGGCGAGGCACGCGACCGCGAGGCCCTCGATCTCTTTCGCCGGGTCGGCGACGTCACGATGGAGGCGTGGGCCGAGCACATGCTGGGAACCGCGCTCCTCCATCAGGGCCGCGTGGAGGAGGCCGGCCCGATCCTCCTCCATGCCCTTCGCCATTTCTACGACGCCAGCGATGCGGCCGGCATCGCCCTCGTCTTCGACGACCTCCACTCCCAGGCGACCGCCGAGGGCGACTTCCCCCGGGCCGCCCGCCTGTACGGGGCGGCGCGGCGCCTCACCGCCGCGACGGGGGCACAGCTGGCCTCGTACATCGACGTCCAGTTCGAGCAGACGCTCCGCCCCCATGTCGCCGGCAAGCTCGCGCCAGACGAGCTCGAGCGGCTCGGCGCCGAGGGCGCGGCGATGACCCTCGACGAGTCGGTGGCCTATGCCCTGGGCGTGCCCCAGGCCGAGCTGAAGGCGTCCGTTCCGATGGCCGACCGGGCCGGCTAGCTCCGAGACGTGGCTGGACGGGGACCCGGCGGTCGCCTCGCAACGCTGACCAGCCGCTACCGCGGGTTCGAGCCCGACGCTCGGCGGTTCCTTCTCGTCACCCTCGTCGCTGGCGCCGCCACGAGCCTGTGGTGGATCGACTTCAACCTCTACCTCGCCTCGATCGGGTTCGAGGACGCCCGGATCGGCATCGTCGCCACGGTCGGCTCGCTGGCCTCCGCGGTGGCCGCTTTCCCTGCCTCGTCGTGGTCGGACCGGATCGGGCGCCGCCTGACCATGGCCGCGGGCGGCGGCGCCGCGCTGCTGGCCGTCGTCGGCATGATCGCGACCCATGACCCGACCGCGATCCTCCTCTTGGCCGCCCTCTACGGGGCCGGCAGCCAGGCCATCCAGGTGGTCTCGGTTCCCTACATGTCCGAGCATTCGGAGCCGGCCCATCGGAACGAGCTCTTCGCCCTCCAGTTCGCGATCGGGAGCGCCACGAACGTGATCGCAGCAGCCTTGGGCGGCGTCGTGGCGCGATTCCTCGCGGACCGTCTCGGGTTCGTCCCGGATGGCCCCGATACCTACCGGATCATCCTCGTCTTCATGGCCGCGCTCCTGGGGGCCGGCCTGGTGGTGATGCTCAGGCTGACGGACGACCGGCCGGCCATCCTCAGGAAGCGCCAGCTCTTCGCCGCCGGCGAGCCGGCGGCGTTCCCGCGCCACCGCCAGCGGGGCTGGTCGGTCGGCCGGTTCGGCCTCACCATCCGCGATCGCCGGACGTTCTTCCGGCTCCTCCTGCCGGGCCTCCTCATCCCGATCGGAGCCGGCCAGGTCATCCCCTTCCTGAACCTGTTCGTCCAGCACAAGTTCGGCCTCGACCTGGCGTCCCTTAACGGCGTCTTCGCCCTCACCAGCATCGGCACGATGCTGGCGGTCCTCTACCAGCCGACGCTGGCCCGGCGCCTCGGCCGGGTCCGCTCGGTGGTCCTCGTCCAGGGCTTCAGCATCCCCTTCCTCATCGTCCTGGGCTTCAGCCCGCTCCTCTTCACGGTGATCGCCGCGATGGCCGTCAGGAACTCGCTGATGAACGCCGGCAATCCCATCGCCAATGCCTTCGCCATGGACCGGGTCAGCCCGCCCGAGCGGGCCACCCTGGCAGCCGCCATGTCGCTGATGTGGTCCATCGGCTGGGTCATCGCCGGCTTCTACTACTCGGTCGTCCACGCGGCCCTCGGGTTCGATGCCGGCTACACCGTCAACTTCGCCACGATCATCGTCCTGTATACCGTCGCGACCTGGCTCTACTGGCACTGGTTCCACGATGCGGAAGCGGACAGCGGGGCCGGCGGGCACCTCGGACCCGCGACGGCGATGGCAGCGTCGACGGACTAGACTCCCCCGATGACCGCCGAGGCGCCCCAACGCGAGAAATCCGGCATCCCCAGGAACCCCGGCCGGGCCGAGCTGGGCATGAAGGCGACGCTCCTTTTTCCGTCGAAGGAGATCGTCGAGCAGTTCTACGTGCCGCTCATCTATACGGCCTGCCGGACCTGCTATTCGGAGCTCCCGCCGGAGGAGATCTTCCGCAAGGCGACCGCCGGCGAGATCGAGCCGGCCAAGATGCAGCGCCTCATCAACGGCGTGATCGAGTCGGGCCACGGCAGCACCATCGAGCACGTCGTCTTCACCTTCGGGATCAGCGGCGTCTCGCGGACGCTGTCGCACCAGCTGGTCCGCCATCGGGCGGGCGTGGCCTTCGACCAGCAGAGCCAGCGCTACGTGACCTACAAGAAGGCGGCCACGATGCTGCCCCAGTCGATCGCCGAGGCGGATCCTGAGCTGCGGGAGCGCTACGAGGAGCAGGTCGAGGGCTCGATGGCCCTCTACGGCGAGCTCGTCGGTTCTGGGATCCCGGGTGAGGACGCCCGCTTCGTCTTCCCCAACGGCACCCGAACGAACCTCGTCATGACCACCAACCTGCGGGCCCTCATCCACATGTCGGGGCTGCGCCTGTGCACGATGGCCCAGTGGGAGATCCGCCGGCTCTTCCAGCTGATCCGCCACGAGATCTTCAGCGTCAGCCCCTTCCTGGGCTCATTCCTGGCCCCGAAATGCGTTCCCCTCGGCTACTGCGACGAGATGAACAACCGGGACGAGCACTGTCCCATACGGCCGCACAAGGATCGCGTGCTCGAGGCCTGGGCCGAGAAGGCCAAGGCCGCCCGGGCGGCAGGACGCGAGCTGCCGGTCCAGTCGTGAGGATCCGGCTCGAGTTCGACCGGATCGCCCCGGGCGTCGAGATCGGGCCGCACCGCCACGGGGTCGAGACCATCGTGTACCTCGCCGGCGGGGAGCTCGTCTTCGAGCACGGCGAGGCCCTCGAGCGGCGGGCCATCGTCCGGGCCGGCGACGTCCTCTACGAGGCACCCGCCGAGCATCACCTCGTACGCAACGAGGGCACGCTCGACGCCCTCGCCCTGCTCGCCTCGACAGACCCGGACCCGCGGCGGGTCGGGACCATGCTCCGCCGCTGGGATTCGATCGCCGAGCCGATCCGGCGCGGTGCGGAGGGCGCGATCTCCGAGGACGGAGGCATCCTCCGGCGGCGGATCGCCGGTCCGGGCGACTTCGGCAGCGCGGCGTTCACGGTCACCGAGGTCGAGATGCAACCCGGTGTCGCCGACGAGTGGCATCGCCATCCGCGGGCCGAGCATGCGCTCGTCGTCTTCGAGGGTCGCGGCGTGGTGACCGTCGGCGACGAAACCGAGACCCTCGAGCCGCTGAAGGGGATCAGGGTGGAGGAAGACCGGCCGCATCGCGTTGAGAACACCGGCCGGACGCTCCTCCGCTACCTGGTCTGTAGCTCCCCCGGCCTCGATCCGCTCGAGGATCGACAGACCGCCGAAGCCCCCAGGCGGCGCCTCGACGCCTGAGCGGCGGGCTCAGGGTCGCCAGGCCGGGAAGACCCCGGATCCGATGCTCGTCGCGACCGCGCCGGGCGTGGCCGCCACCTCGATCGTTCCCTCCCGCGACCATGACAGGGCGCCCGTCGGCGACCAGGCCGGAAACCGATCGCTCACGGCGTCGCTCATGAGCTGGCGGCGGCCGGTCCCGTCGGGCCTCACGAGGCAGATGTCGGGCGCCTCCCCGAGGAAGCCGGAGGTGGGCATCGTCTCGCACTCGTAGGCGATCCAGGCGCCGTCCGGCGACCACGCCGGGTACATGTCGTACGTGGCGTTGGATGTCAGCGCCCGCTCCTGGGTCCCGTCCGCGTTCATCACATAGATGTCGTAGTCGCCGTCCCGCGCCGAGGCAAACGCCAGGCGCCGGCCATCGGGTGACCAGGCCGGGTACTCGCCGTGACTCGTCGTGAGACGGGTCAGATCCGTGCCATCGGGGCGGATCGTGGCGATGTCCTGGAGACCAGCCTCGAAGAAGTGGTCGAAGGCGATCTTCGACCCGTCCGGCGACCAGGCAGGCGAGCGGTCGTCGACCGGGCTGTTGGTGAGGTCGTGCTGGCAGGAGCCGTCGGCCGCCATGACGTAGATCTCATCCTGGCCGTCGCGATTGGTTCGGAACGCGATCCGTTGTCCATCCGGGGACCAGCTGGGCTTGCTGTCAATGCCCAGGGAGGTCGTCAGGCGAACCCGGGCCGAGCCATCGGCGGCCATGAGGTAGATGTCGGCATTGCTCAGGTTGTCGGCGCTGACCGCGACTTCACCGCGAGTGCCGGCGGGTTGGGATACCGGGGGGCGATCCGCCGGGCAGGCGTCCGGTGTCGCCGATGGACCGGCCGCAATGAGCGGCCCGCCGAGCTCGGCACAGCCCAGGATCGATGCCCCGTTGGCCGTGAAGACGAGGACCGAGAGACTCCCGCCATAGCCGAGGAACGCGTCTCGTTCCACGCGTTCAACGTGCCGGCCGCCCTCGATGTCGGCGAACTGCCACGGTGCCTCGTGATCCCTGGCCGGGGAGCCACAGCCGTCCTGGTCGTAGATGCCCCACGGATGGATGTTCGCCAGGTCTTCGATCGAGACGGTCACCGTGACGCCGCCGTCACCGTCGTCGACGGTTGTCACGACGCCGTTTGCCAGTGTCCTTCCCGGTTCGTGGAGATCGTGACGACCCAGCCGCGTCTGCGCGACGGTCGGCGTCGGGCCCGTGGACGGGCCGGCCGGGGAAGAGGTGGCACAGGCGGCCAACACCAGGGCCAGCGTGCCGCTGAGGCGCCAAGCGGGAGGCACCCGCATGCCCCGGCGGCATCCTCCGACGAGGATCGCTGCGGCGGCGCCGGCCAGGCTGGCTCGGGCGGAGATTCGAGTCACGACGGCACCTCACGGGGGAGCGGTCGAGAGCCGCCTGCCCATCCCTGAATACGCGCGAGGGACCGGCAGCATTGCGGCCCCCGAATCCGGGCCCTCCCGCGTTGGTGCGGCAAACCCCGCTCAGGCCTCGAGTTCGGCAACAAAGCGGCGGATGACCATCGCCAGGCGCGGCCCGGCCTCGAGCCCGGCGGCCAGGACCTCCTCGTGGCTCAGCGGCACGCCGCTGTAGCCAGCGCCGGCATTCGTGATCAGCGACACGCCAACCACCTCGAGACCCGCCCAGCGGGCGGCGATGCACTCGAGGACCGTGGACATCCCGACCGCTTGGCCGCCAAGCTGGGCCAGCATCCGAACCTCGGCCGGCGTCTCGTAGTTGGGACCCGTCAGGCCGACGTAGATCCCGTCCTCGAGGGTGACGCCCTCCGCATCGGCGGCGGCGTGGAGGCGCTTCCGGAGGCGCGGGCTCCAGGCCTCGGTGAGGTCGGTGAAACGCCCTCCGATCGATTCCGCGTTCGGCCCGATCTGCGGGTTCTGGCCGGTCAGGTTGATATGGTCGCGGACGGCCATGATGGTCCCGGGGCCAAACGCGGGATCCAGGCCGCCGGCGGCGTTGGTCAGGAAGAGGGCTCGCGCGCCGAGGCGGGCGAAGAGCAGGACCGGCTGCACGACGAGGCCGGGATCGTGGCCCTCGTAGAGGTGGAAGCGGCCCTGGAGCATGGCCACCGGCGTCCCGCCGACGGTTCCCAGCAGGAGCCGCCCGACGTGTCCGGGCGCCGTGGCTGGCGGCCAGCCCGGTAGCTCGGCGAAGGGGATGGCAACGCCCTCCTCGAGGACCTCGGCCAGGCCGCCGAGGCCCGAGCCGAGCACGATCCCGATGGCGGGCACAACGGCCGAGCGCGCTCGCACGGCGGCCTCGAGCGCGTCGAGACGGGCAGGCTGGTCGATAGGACGGATGCGACCGGCCGGGTCCGGGACCGGGCGATCCGCGGTCATGCGGGCCTCCAGTGATTCGTCCAGGGGTAGACGGCCGGCGCCCGCAAGCTTCTGCCGCCCGACGGAAGTACCGACACCGGGATGCCGGTCACGTCCCGCCAGGCGACCACCCGGGGACGGACACGGAGGCCCGTCGCGACCGGGTAACGAAGCGCCCGAAGCGACCGGTCCGGAACGTGGCTTCCCTTGATGTGATCTCGGGTCTCCTCGTCCCCTGACGGCCCCTTCGGGCAAGCCGAAATGTAGTTGCGGGGGCACGCCGGGACAACGCGGTTATCCACGAATCTTCGTGACAAGTCCGCGGCCGTGTCCACGAGTTTTCGACAATGTTGACGGCTGGTGGATAACTGCAGCGCCCGAACGTGGTACCGGGCCCGGTCCAGGAGCCGGCCGCAAGCGACGGCGACAGCCCAGCCTCGTCAGCCGCCGACGGCGAACATCTCCACCCGCGGCAGGTGGCTCGTGGCGTTGGATCGGAGCTCCGAGTAGCGGTCGGCACGAACCTTCCAGAGGCCCTCGACGATCGCTCGCAGGTCGTCGTCCGTGGCTCCCGACCGAAGGGGCCCCCGGAGGTCGGTGCCCGAGGCGCTGAAGAGGCAGGTGTAGATCTTGCCGTCGGCCGAGAGCCGGGCCCGGGTGCAGTCGCCGCAGAACGGCTGGCTGACCGAGGCGATGACACCCACCTCGCCGGATCCATCCCGATACCGCCAGCGGCCGGCCACCTCGCCCCGGTAGCTCGGCTCGACGGGCTCGAGCGGCAGCTCGCGATCGATCGCGGCCACGATCTCGGCGGCGGTGACGACATCGTCGAGGCGCCAGCCGTTCGTGGTTCCCACGTCCATGTACTCGATGTAGCGGAGGATCAGGCCCTCGTCGCGGGCCCAGCGGGCCATGGGCACGATGCTCGCCTCGTTCTCGCCCTTCTTCACGACCATGTTGACCTTGATCGGGGCGAGGCCGGCGACCCGGGCGGCATCGATCCCGTCGAGGACCCGACTGACCGGGAAATCGACGCCGTTCATCCGCCGGAACGTCGCATCGTCGAGCGAATCGAGGGAGACCGTGATCCGCTGCAACCCGGCATCGGCCAGGGCGGCGGCCTGGGGCCGGAGGGCCGAGCCGTTGGTCGTGAGGGTCAGGTCGACCGGCTCCCCATCCGGCGTCCGCAGCTCGGCCAGAAGCGCGACCAGCTCGGGCAGCCCCTTCCGGACGAGAGGCTCGCCGCCCGTGATCCGGAGCTTGCGCACACCGAGGGCAACGCTGATTCCCGCGAGGCGCCGCATCTCTTCGTAGGTCAGGACCTCGGCGTGGGGCAGGAAGGCGTAGTCGCGCCCGAAGACCTCCGCCGGCATGCAATAGGTGCAGCGGAAGTTGCAACGGTCGGTGACCGATACCCGAAGGTCGCGGAGGGCCCGGCCGCGGGTGTCGAGGAGGCCGGGACGGCCATCGAACGTGATCGCCGGCTGCTCGCTGCGTGGGGTGGTCGGAGCGTTCACAACTGGATGCTACGACGGCTCGCCGATTGTGGGGCCAGGTTCGGTCTGGTACCTCCGGGTGGAGAAGGCGGTACGTCTAGCCGGATGCGCTCGCGCACCCCCTGGCCGACTATCGCCCCAGCGCCCCGAACCGGCAGGTTGCCGGACCCGACGCGAGGAAGAGCACGCATGGCGAGCACCGAACAGCGATCCGGATTCCGCCTTCCCTGGGCCGCGGAGCCCCGGTCAGATCCTGCCATGGACCAGGCGGCTTCCGAAACCCCGGATTCGGCCATCGAAGCCACCACTGGCGAGGACGTCATGACCCTGGATACCAGCACCACCAGCGGCGATTCGCGCGCCGAAGCATGGGCCGCGTCCGACGAGGTCCGGGCCGACGACGACGTCGTGATCGAAACCGCGGGACCTCCTACCGCGTCCGCCGACGCCGCTGCGCCGGCCGCCAAGGGCCGCCGGGACAATCCCCTCGTCGCCGGCCTCGTCCGGGCCATGCGCGACGCCGCGCAGAGCGCCAAGGACGAATCGCTGGCCCGCTACGCCGAGGCCGCCAAGGCCCGCATCGAAGGCATCCACACCGAGACGGCCGATGCCGCCACCGAGATCCGCCGCCAGTCCGACGAGGACGTGGCCGGCATCCGGGACTGGTCGAAGGCCGAGATGGCCCGGATCAAGGAAGAGACGGAGGAGCGGATCGCCGCCCGCCGCCGCCGCCTGGAGCTGGACATCGACGAGCACGCCGCTCGGGTCGAGCACCGCATCGAGCTCGTCAACGCAGCCGTCACCACGTTCGAGACCAGCATGGAGAGCTTCTACGCATCGCTCATGGCCGAGGAGGACCCGGCCCGCCTGGCCGGCTTCGCCGAGACGCTGCCGGAGCCGCCGGCCTTCGACGGCGAGGATCTCGGAGCCTGGACGCCATCCCGGACCCTCGATGCCGGCAATGCTGCCGCCGCCGAGGCCGACTTCCTGGCCGGGATCGATCCCGCCGACATCGACCTGATCGGCGACATCGACTTGATCGGCGAGACCGACTCGGCCGAAGGCACGATCGCCTCGCCCACCGGTCCCCGCAGCGACGGCGACCTCGACGTCGTCGAGCGCCTGGCGACCTTCACCGATCCGGCTTCGGGCCGCGAGGCTCAGGCCAGCTCGCGGCTGTCAGTCGCCGGCCTCATCAGCGTGGCCAGCATCGCCGGCTTCAAGCGGGCCATCGGTCGCGCCCCGGGAGTCAGCGGCGTGAGCGTCGCATCGGGCCCCAACGGTGACTTCATCTTCACCGTCCAGCACGACCCTGCCACCGACGTTCGCACTCTCATCCCCGAGCTCGACGGGTTCACCGCCTCGATCACCGGCGACGCCGACGGCGTCCTGACGGTGAGCGCGACGGAGCTCGCCGAGGCCAGCTGAAACCGAGGTCCCCATGCGCCGACCGACGATCGCCGTCGGGCTCCCGCCCGCCGAGCGCGAAGCCGTCCTCCAGGAGCTGACCACCGCCGAGTTCGGCTCGGTCGTCCTCGAATCCGTCAGCGAGCTGCCGGCCGTGATCCAGGCCGGCCTGCCCGTGGGCCTGGCTATCCTCGACGCGACCGAGGACCCCATCGCCTTCGCTGTCAACCTCCTCTCGATTCGAGCCGACGGGCCGTCCGTGCCCGTTCTGGTCGTCGCGGACGCCGAGCAGGCCGAGGCCCTCGGTGACGGGACCGCCCTTGGACCCAATGACGAGATCGTCCTCCGCCCGGTCGACGCCGACGCGGTTCGCTGGCGCGCCGAGGCGATGCTCATCCGGGCCCAGGTCACGGCCGGCGAGCCCGAGAACGCAGTCATGTCCCACGGCCCCGTGGAGGCAGAGTGGGCGGCTCGCTCGCCGATCATCGCCGTCTTCAATCCCAAGGGCGGGGTCGGCAAGACGACCATCGCCACGAACCTCGCCGCGGCAATCCAGAACCGCAAGGATCGACGCGTCCTGCTCGTCGATGCCGACACGGTGACCGGTCACGTCACGATGTCCCTGGGCATGGATGCCGGGCGGACCATTGCCGACGCCTGGCTGGACGAGGACGAAGGCGGCCCAGCCGAGGGCCTCCTGGACATCGCCGCGGTCCACGAGTCGGGCATCCGCGTGGCGGCCCTCGTCTCGAGCCCCCTGGCAATGCCGAACCTCGATCCCGAGCGCGTCGCCGAAGCGCTCCTCGCCGCGCGCTGGGGCGTCGATGTCATCGTCGTCGACCTCCACCCGTCCTACAGCGACGTCAACCTGACCATTTTCCGCATCGCCGACCGGATCATCGTCCCGGTCACGCCCGACCTACCGGCGATTCGGGCCGCGGTCCAGCTGGTCGAGGTGGCCACCGAGCTCGGGGTTCGCGATCGCCTGGCGATGGTGGTCAACCGGGCCAACAGCGGCGTGTCGGTGAAGCAGATCGAGCAGGCCGTGGGCATCCCCGCGGTAGCCCTGATCCGCAGCGGCGGGATGCTCTTCGTCCGTGCCGCCAATGAAGGCAAGACCGTGACCGACATGTTCCCCAAGGAGAAGGTGACGGCCGACTTCGAGGCCCTCGCCGACCGGGTCCTGGGCCTGGAGCCCGCGGTCGCGGTCCTCACGACGCCGGCCGAGCGCTCGTCGCTGCTCGGCGGCATCTTCGGGCGCAAGGAGGCCGTGCGAGCCTGACCTCCCCGCTGCATTGAACAGGGAGCCGACCGGCGCCCGCCGGTCGGCTCGACGATTCGAAGCCGTTTCGCGGGGGGTTGGGGGCCGGGCAGGACGCCGGCGGGACCGCCCGAACCTCAGGAGCGCTCGGTCCAGTTCGTCCCACCAAGACCCTGGCCCGGCAGGCGCTGGTGGGGCTCTCCCGTCGCCCGATCGACCTGGCGGATGCCGCGCAGGTAGAAGCGGTTGACGAGGACCGTCCTGGCGCCCTCGAGGTCGAGGTTCCTGCCGCCGAGCTGGAGCATTGGATCGGTCACCGCGGCGAACATCTGGCTGCCGCGCTCGAGGAGCGATTCCGGCTCCGAGCCCGGATGCAGCTGGATCGTGCCGACGATGCGATACGGGGGCGCCTCGGCTGCCACGTCGAAGGAGACCTTGTGGACCCGGTGGGCGGATCGCTCGTCGTCGGTCCTGGCCTCCAGGCTGTCGGCGTCGGCGATGGCGACGATGAGGTCATAGGGATCCAGGCTCTGGATGCCGGGCGCCGGCTCGAGCGGGACGCTGCCGTCGACCGGGGCCCAGTGGACGTCACTGACCGAGACCACCTCGCGCTGGTTGAGGAGGTCGAGGAGCCGGCCCGAGATGCGCATCTCACCTTCGAGGCGCCAGTCCTCGGTGAAGCCATGGAAGCGGATCGGACGCGGCTCGCCGGCCCCCGGCCGCGTCGCAGTCGTAGCCACGCCGCTCGCCGGAGCCGCTGCCTTCTTGCGTCCGAAGCCGAAGGGCATATCGCTCCCTATTCCTCCGCGTTGCCGGTGTTCTCCCGGATCGTATCCACCACGCCGGCGTCCGCAAGGGTGGTCGTGTCACCGAGCGTCCGGCCCTCGGCGATGTCGCGCAGGAGCCGCCGCATGATCTTGCCCGAGCGGGTCTTGGGCAGGTCGGGCACGAACATCAGGTACTTGGGCCGGGCGATCGGCCCGATGACGTAGGCCACGTGCTCCCGGAGCTGGACGGCCGCCGCGTCGGATGGCTCGCCGCCGGTCTTGAGGATGACGAAGGCGTAGATGGCCTGGCCGCTGACCTCGTCCTTGACCCCGACGACCGCGGCCTCGGCGACGGAGCGATGGTCGACCAGGGCTGACTCGACCTCGGTCGTGGAGATCCGGTGGCCGGCGACGTTCATGACGTCGTCGACCCGCCCGAGCAGCCAGTAGTAGCCCTCCTCGTCACGCTTGGCGCCGTCGCCGGCGAAGTACATGCCCGGGAAGCGGCTCCAGTACGTCTGCCTGTAGCGTTCCTGGTCGCCGTAGATGCCCCGCAGCATCGCCGGCCAGGGTTGCTTGAGGACGAGGTAGCCACCACCCCCGAACGGCACCGACACGCCGTCGGCGTCGACGATGTCGGCAGCGATGCCCGGGAACGGGAAGGTGGCCGAGCCGGGCTTGGTGGTCGTGACGCCCGGCAGGGGGGTGATCAGGATCATCCCTGTCTCGGTCTGCCACCAGGTGTCGACGATCGGTGCCTGGCCGCCGCCGACGTGCTCGTGGTACCAGAGCCAGGCCTCCGGGTTGATCGGCTCGCCGACCGATCCGAGGACTCGCAGCGACGAGAGATCGTGGCCCGCCGGGAACTGGGGACCCTGCTTCATGAAGGATCGGATGGCCGTCGGCGCCATGTACAGGATCGAGACCCGGTAGTCCTCCACGATCTGCCACCACCGATCCCAGGACGGGGTATCGGGCGCACCCTCGTACATGACCCCGGTCGCGCCGTTGGCCAGCGGGCCATAGACGATGTAGCTGTGGCCGGTGACCCAGCCGATGTCGGCCGCGCACCAGTACACGTCGTCGGGCTTGAGGTCGAAGATCATCTCGTGGGTGAAGCTCGTGCCGAGCAGGTAGCCGGCGGTCGTGTGGAGGATGCCCTTCGGCTTGGCCGTCGTCCCCGACGTGTAGAGCAGGTAGAGCATGTGCTCGGAATCGACCGCCACGGGCGGGCAGTCGGCCGACTGGCGGTCGACGATGTCGTGCCACCAGACATCCCGATCGGGGACCATGTGGACGTCGTGGCCCAGGCGTTTGACGACGATCGCGTGCTCGATGGTCGGCGTCGAGGCCAATGCCTCGTCGGCGTGGTGCTTGAGCCCGACCTCCTTGCCTCGCCGATAGCCGCCGTCGGCCGTGAGCAGGACCTTCGCTCCACAGTCGTTGATCCGGCCCGACAGGGCCTCGGCCGAGAAGCCCCCGAAGACGACCGTGTGGGGCGCCCCGATCCGGGCGCAGGCCAGCATCGCGATGGGCAGCTCGGGGATCATCGGCATGTAGATCGCGACCCGGTCGCCCTTCGCCACGCCCAGCTCGCGGAGGGCATTGGCGGCCTTGCCCACTTCGCGCAGGAGATCGGCGTAGGTCAGCGTCCGGGTGTCGCCCGGCTCCCCGATCCAGTGGTAGGCAACCTTGTCGCCGAGGCCGGCCTCGACGTGCCGGTCAAGGCAGTTGTAGGCCACGTTGAGCTCGCCGCCGACGAACCATTTGGCGAACGGGAGGTCCCACTCGAGCGTTGTCTCGAAGGGCTTGGTCCAGCTGATCCGCTCACGGGCCAGGCGCTCCCAGAAGGCGACGTAGTCTTGCTCCGCCTCGGCGTACAGGTCAGCCCGGGCATTGGCCTGGGCGACGAACGCCGGGTCGGGCACGAACTTCCGCCGCTCGTCCATCAGGTTCTCGATCGCGTCCGATCGGGGGGCATCCACGGCATCTCCTCCGGCGGGCGGGGGTGGCTGACTCAAGGCATGGACTCCGCGCCGACGATCGAGCGGGCGAACTCGATGATTCGTCGAGTCTGGACGATCGCGAGCTCGGCGTTCGCGCCGCTGCCGGTGTGGCCGGCATCGAACCAGTCGATCTCGACGGGATGCCGACGAGCCTTGAGGCGGGCGACGTACTGCTCGATTGGCCGCGCCGGCGTCCTGGTGTCGTTGCGACCCTGGATGATGAGGACGGGCGCCCGAACGTCGTCGACATAGGTGAGGGGCGAACCGACACGGAAGGCCTCGGCGACCGCGGGGTCCTCGGGTGGACCATTGAAGAGCATCCGCTGGTAGCCGCGGAGGAGGTCGGTCGAATCGTCGTAGTTCATCTGCCAATCGGCGATGGCGATACCGGCCATCCCACCGGCCCACAGCTCGGGCTGGCGACCGAGGCCCAGGAGGGTCAGGTAGCCACCGTACGACCAGCCCTCGAGGAAGATCCCGTCCGGCCGGCCGATCCCGGCCTCGATGAGCCAGGCGCGGGCAGCTGCCATATCGCCCAGCTCGAGCTCGCCGAGGTGACCCCAGATGGAGTGCTCGAAGTCGCGGCCGAACGTCGTCGAGCCGTGGTAGTTCACGGCGAGAACCGCGAAGCCCGCGTCCAGGTAGGCCTGGAACTGGGGGTCGAAGTTCTCGGCGGTGGCCGACGTGGGGCCGCCGTGGGTCGAGAGGATCACCACGTGGGGAGCATCGCCCTCCGGGCGCCCCAGCCACGCCTGGACCATCTCCCCGCCGGGCGTAGGGATGTCGACCGATTCGAAGGTCCCGCCAGCCGGCACGGGGCCCGCATCGAGGACCGCACGGGTCATCCGGCCGGTGGCCGGGTCCAGTGCGATGAGACGGCGCGGGCTCGCGAAGTCCTCCCAGCGAGCGATGATCTCCTCGCCGCCGAGATCGAAATAGCTCGTGTGGTGGTGCAGATAGCCGATGAACGCCCCAGCCGGATGGGCGAGCTCGCGGAGGACGTTGGGTTCCAGCTCCCACAGGAGGAGCGACTGGATCGCCCGATGCGTCCGGCAGAGGAGGATGCGGGTGCCGTCGGCCGACCAGTCGAGGGGCACGATGTCACCATCCGGCGCACCGGCCGGGAGGTCCTGCCGGGCGTCGCTCGCCCGGTCCCAGACGACTGCTCGCTCGGGGCCGCTGGTGTTGGTCGTGGCCAGGATCCGCTCGTCACCGGCAACTGGTGAGCACATGTAGACGACGAGGCTCGTGCCAGGCCCATCCCAGAGCTCGGGGCCGCGATCGCCGGTCTCGGCGTCGAAGGTCAGGAGGCTGAACTCGAAGCCGCTCGACAGGTGGCTCGAGGAGACGACCAGAAAGCGGCCATCGGCCGAGAGGCTCGCCTGGAAGATGCTGGCGGCGGTGGAGTGGATCGCCCGGAGGTCCCGGGTGGACCCGTCGACGAACGAGCCGACGCGGGCCACGAAGGTGTCGTCCGAGGCCGTCACGAAGGCCACCCGCCGGCCATCACGGCTGAACGCCAGGGTCTCGCCCGCGTACGCCGTCAGGCCTGGCGAGAGATCCACCTCTGGGCCGCCGTCAAGCGGGAGAGCCACGAAGTGGCCGAGCTCGTTGCCGGCCACGTCCCGCAGGTAGCAGGCCCAGCGGCCGTCCGGCGAGAGCTCGGCGTTAGTCCGGCCAGTCGGCTCGTGGGTGATCTGCCTGAGCGCCCCGGTCGATGGCGTCCAGGCGTGCAGCTGGACGAGCCCGTCCATGTTCGCGGCGACGAGGCCACGGGTCGGGTCCTTCGGCGCGATCTCGCTGAACATGATGGCAGGGGCGCGGAACCGGGCTTCCCAGCCGTTCTCGAGCGGCGAGGGTGTCGCTTGGTCGGAGGCTTTCGCCAAGTCGGACCTCACGTGTCGGGGCCTTGGGTTGCCATCGTAGCCCGTGACCGCGCGGCGATCACTCTTCCGGCGCGAGATCCTCGTCCGTGGGGCCCAGGGGCGGCGCGCTCGGCCCCGTGCCGGCTCCCCCTTCGCGGGCCAGGACGACCCGCTGCGGCCGGGGGATCTCGATGCCATTGGCCTTGAAGGCGACCAGGAGGCGCTTGCGGAGCTCGCCGGCGGCGGCCCATTGTTCGGTTGCCCGGACCGTCCCGAGGATCTTGAGGGTGACCCCGTACTCCCCGAGCGCCGCGACGCGATCGACACGGGGCGTCTCCAGGACCCGCCGCTTCCAAGCCGGATCCGAGGCCATCTCGCGGCCGACGGCATCGACGACCTTGATCGCCTCGTCGATATCGGTGCCGTAGGCCACCGTCACGTCCTGGTTGATCCGGGACCAGACCCGGGTCAGGTTGCTGGCCACCGCGATCTCGCCGTTGGGCACCGTATGGACGATGCCATCAAGATCGCGCAGGGTCGTCCGCCGCAGGCTGAAGTCCTCGACTGTCCCGCTCACGCCGGCGATCCGGATCACATCGCCCTTGCTGAACTGGTTCTCGATGAGGATCAGGGCCCCGTTGAGGTAGTCCTTGACGAGGTGCTGGGCGCCGAAGCCGACGGCAACACCGACGATCCCGAGGCCGGCGACCGCCGGCCCGATGTTGATGTCGAAGGCGGCGAGCAACGTGACCAGGGCGATCATCACGACGAAGAAGCGAAGGACGTTGACCCCCAGGTCGTCGAGCGTCTGCATCCGCTTCTGGAGCTCGACGGCGGAGAGCTCCTGGGCCGTGCCCTCGGTCGCTTCGCGGTCCATGAGGGCCTTCACGACCCCGTGCACGAAGACGCTCGCCAGGCGGATGGCGACCAGGGCCGCCACGAGGATCAGGATCGAGTGCCAGAGCGCAGCACCGTCCGTCTTCAGGAAGGCGTACAGGTCTGACCAGGGCGGCTTCTTGAAGTCGGGCATCGCGCTGAGCGTAGCCCATGCCGATGTCC
>JBEPVB010000001.1:0-62087 GCA_041691215.1 Chloroflexota bacterium | reverse complement strand
CAGCGGACTTTGAATCCGTTAGGCGAGGTTCGAATCCTCGAGGGGCAACCACTCCAGCGCCGACCCTGACGCGGGAATGCGGGACGCCGCTCGGCGGGACCGGCCCAGGGGCCGTTGGGGGTCGCCTATGGCACAATCCCCGGGCCGCGCTTCCGAGGCGACGTGGTGAAGTGGCTCAACACGGAGGTCTGCAAAACCTCTATTCAGCGGTTCGAATCCGCTCGTCGCCTCCACATTCCCGCTCCCAGTTGGTGGCGCCAGGTCTCCGCCCGCGTTCGCGATGTCGACGGCGCCGGCGGCCTATGACAATCCGGCCAAGGACGGGCCGAGCGGCGCGAGCCGAAGCTCCAGGTCAGAGCCGAGCGTGGTGGGTTGCCTTGACCTCGAGCATGGCGGCATCGGCGCGATCGATCAACGTCGCTGCCGTGTCGCCCGAGGCGAGCTCCGCCAGCCCGACGCTGATGCCGACCTTGGCGTCTTTCTTGATGGCCTTGGCAATCGCGGCGAAGCGGCGCGTCGCTTCGTCCATGTTCGTTCCGCTCAGGCCGCAGACGAACTCGTCTCCGCCCTGGCGGATGATGGGGTCGAAGGAGCGCAGGCGCGACCGGATCGCCTCGACGACGGTTTGGAGGACCTGATCGCCGGCCGCATGACCGTCGCGATCGTTGACGGCCTTGAGCAGATCGACATCCACGAAGGCGACGACGAACTGCCCGTTTGATCGTCTGGCCCGGGCAATCTCGTTCGACAGCGCCAGCCGGCCGACCTCACGGCGATAGGCGCCCGTGAGCCCGTCCAGGTGGGCTTCCTCGAGCTCTGCTTCGAGTCGGCTCCGCTCGCGAGCCGAGGTTTCCCGCTCGGCAGCGGCCCGAGCGCGATCCTCGGCCGCACGAGCCCGGTCTGTCGCAGCCTGGGCACGGAGCTGCTCTAGCAGCCGCCGCTCCCGCTGCGTGGAGGGCTGCGTCAGGGCACCCGCATGCGCGTCCCGGCCTCGGCCTCCTTCGTCACGGATCTCGGCCATGAGGTCTCGGTTCGTTGCCGCCTGATCCCGGTCGCGAGCGGTGGTGCCCCGACGCCGCCGAGTGCCGAGGCGTTCGATCGAGGCGCCCGCCCGGCTGTTTCGCGAGCTCTGGTACGTGTTCCTTTCCGCAGCGCTCAGATCGTGATGCGCCGCCTCGTCCCTGTCGGCGGTCGCCTGGTCCCTGTCCGAGGCGCCCTGATCACTCTCGGCATCCCGCTGGTCGCTGTCCGACGCTGTCTGGTCGGCGTCAGAGGAAACCTGGTCGGCATCGGCCGCCGACTGGTCCGCGTCCGCGACCGTCTGGTCGGCGCTCGACGCACGGCGAGCATCGGACATGGCGTATCTACGAATCTTCGAGTCCTTCGTCGGCGCAGGCCGCCGTACGGGTGGCGTTCCGTTCTTCATGGTCACCCCCCAGTGCCGTGGAGCTACCTCGCTCGATTGCCAGAATTGCACCAATGGCGGTGTCGTCATGACGAATCGTCATAACCGGACCCCTCTTCACGCCCCTGGAGTGCTTCAAAAACCGGCTGACCCGCCGGCAAGCCCAGCCGGGTCCCTCGGCCGTAGCCTCCGAGGGATCGCAGTAGGCTGCCATCGTGCCGACCCCCCATTTCCCGAAGCCCCTCGAGCGGATCGACGTCCAGGTCACCGAAACGCTGGCTCGATTCGGCATCCCGGTCCTCCGAATCGGACTCGGGGTCGTCTTCTTCTGGTTCGGCGTCCTGAAGTTCTTTCCCGGCGCCAGCGCGGCTGAGCAGCTGGCGGCACAGACGATCCAGACGCTCTCCGGCGGCGCGATCGGCCCCTCGGTCTCCCTGCCCGTTCTCGCCACCTGGGAGACCCTCATCGGCCTTGGCCTCCTCACGGCCCGCTACCTTCGGGCGACGCTCCTCCTCCTCGCGGTTCAGATGCTCGGAACGCTCACGCCGCTGGTGCTCTCCCCGGCCGAGACCTTTACGGTCTTCCCGTTCGCGCCGACCCTCGAGGGCCAGTACATCATCAAGAATGTCGTCCTGATCGGCGCGGCGATGGTCGTCGGCGCAACCGTCCGCGGCGGCCGCCTGGAGGCGGACCCGGACGAGGCCGCCGAGCACAGCGCCGCCTGACGTTCGGCTACGCTGCGCGGGCCGGAGTGGCGGAACGGCAGACGCAGCCGACTTAAAATCGGCCGCCCGAAAGGGCCTGAGGGTTCGACTCCCTCCTCCGGTACCAGCTCGTGGCCCGGATCAGCTCCTGCCCAGGAGGCGCCCCAAGCCGCGCGGCTTCCGTTCCTCGGTCAGGCCGATCGCCGGCAGGCCCGCAAGGCGCGCCCCGAGGTGCCGGAAGGCGTCTGCAGCCGGGCTGCGCGGCGAGCCCTCGATCAGGGGCACGCCCTCGTTGACGCTCTTGAGGAACGCGAACGAGTCGTAGGGGATGGTCAGAGCGACCTGGGTCCCGAGGGCCTCCTCGACGTGGGACAGCCGCAGCAGCTCGCGGGCGAATATCTGGTTGAGCACGTAGGCGGTCTCCCCGAGCTCGATGCCCGAGGCCGCAAGGATCTCTCCGAGGGCGTGGACCGCCTTGAGGGCGGCGAAGTCCGGGGTCACCACCACGACGATGTCGGAGGCCGTGGTGAGGACCGTCTCGGAGCGTGGATCGAGGACGGAGCCGGCGTCCACGACCACGATCTGGAAGGCCCGGCCGGCGGTGGCCAGGAGGGTGGCGAGGGCCTCGGGCGAAACGCCCGCGACGACGTCCGGCGTCGACGGCGCGCCGAGCACGCGGAGCCCGGATGCGTGGCGGTCCATGGCCGCCTGCAGGAGGCCCGGATCACGGAGGGTGGCCTCATCGCGGACGACCTCGGCCATCGTCGTCCGGGTCTCGAGGTTCAGGTGGGTGGCAACCTGCCCGAACTGGAAGTCGAGATCGAGGATCGCGACCGCGCCCGGGAGCTGACCGGCAAGCCAGGTGGCCACGTTGACGGCCACGGTCGTCGTCCCGACACCGCCCTTGGGCGAGTAGACCGCGATGATCCGTCGCTGGGTCGAATCCCTGATCGTCACGCCGCCTGAGGACACGGATCCGACGTCCCGGGAGCGCTTCAGGCGAAGGGCAAGTGCCTCGGCCCGGGCGTCGAGTTCGCGGGCGTCGAAGGGCCGAGCGATGACATCGTCCGCGCCGGCTTCGAGCACCCGAATGCGGTCCTCGACATCGTCGTCCTGGCTCACGCACAGGATGGGCAGGCCGGCCAGCCCCTCCGTGGTCCGGATGGCACGGCTCGCCGCGACGAGCTCCATGACGGTCCCGGCCAGGTCGAGGACGACAACCTCGAAGGCCGCTCCGGAGGCCGCGGCCGCAATCCCGGCCGCCGTGTCCGGCACCACGACCGTTTCGTGACCGGCCGCCGTGAGGGCATCGGCGACGGCGGTGTCGCCGGCGTCGGAAATGAGCAGGAATCGACTATTGGCCACGTGATCCCCGAGTGCGATGGGCTGGAAATCGCCGGTCCTACGGCCGGCGGCTGCTGAGAATAGCATCGAGGGACCCGTGCTAGACTCCGCGCCGACCCTTTCCGCTCCACGTCCATCGGACAGCGGGGCATACCCATTGGAAGGAGCTGTACGGCCCATGCGCCGATATGAACTCATGCTCGTGCTCCGCCCGGATGTCCCGGACGAGCGCATCGCCGCGATCGTCGACCGTACCACTCGGCAGATCACGGCCGACGGCGGCCAGATCGTCAAGGTGGCCCCGTGGGGTCGTCGCCGTCTGGCCTACCCCATTGATCGCCACCGCGAGGGCTCGTACCACATCGTGGTCTTCGAGGGCGCGGCCGGCACGATCGCCGAGATCGAGCGCAGCCTCCTCATCACCGAGGAGGTCCTCCGTCACCTCATCACCCGCCAGGAGCGCCCGACCAAGGCCGCTCGCGGCGATGGCGAGGAAGGTGCCGAGGATGACCTCGACCTCCCGTCCGCCGAGGATGATGTCGAGGACGTCGACGACCGGACCGAACGCATCGACGAGTCCGAGACCGAGGCGGCCCCGGCCGCCATCGACTGAGAGGAGTTTCCGATGGCCCTGTGCAAGATCCAGATCATCGGCAACCTCGGTCGAGACCCCGAGCTCCGGTACACCCCCAACGGCCGCCCGGTCGCCACGTTCAGCGTCGCCGTCAACCAGGCGACGAAGAACCAGCAGACCGGCGAGTGGGTGGAGGCAACCGACTGGTTCCGGGTGAGCGTCTGGGGCGATCGTGCCGAGCGCGCCGCGGAGAACCTCCGCAAGGGCGCCCGGGTCTTTGTCGACGGGCGCTTCCGGACCCGGGAATACGAGACCAACGATGGCCGAAAGGGCATGTCCCTCGATGTCAGCGCCGACAACGTCATCGGCCTCGATCGACGTGACCAGGAGGGCACCTTTGCCGGGGCACCGAACGCGGCCGGCGCGGCGGCCGGCGCACCGGCCGGCGGTGGCCCTGCCGGCGGTGGCCCTGCCGGCGCTTTCGACGACACCGAGATCGACGAGCTTCCCTTCTGACCGCCACCCGACCCTGATCATCCAGCGCCCGCCACGGGCGCCGCGAGGAGACCCGACGCATGCCCGCACCACGCTCACGCAAGAAGGACGACTTCTACCGCGACCGACGTCGCCGGAAGGTCTGCTCGTTCTGCGCCGACAAGACCGTCGTCATCGACTACAAGGAGGTCAACCGCCTCCGCCGCTACCTCTCGGAGCGGGCGAAGATCGAGCCGCGACGGAAGACCGGCACGTGCGCCGGACACCAGCGCGAGCTCTCGGTGGCCCTCAAGCGAGCCCGCCACGTGGCGCTTCTGCCGTACGCCCCGCAGCACCTCCGACCCTGATCGGGCGATCCGGCAGCGGCGCCTGACGTCCACGCCTGACGAGGGCGGTTCGCCATGGGCATCGCCCTCCTGATGCTCGTCGGCGGGGTCGGGGTGGGCATCTTCGGATCCCTCCTTGGCCTCGGCGGCGGCCTCCTCATCGTGCCCCTCCTGACCCTCGGATTCGGGCTGCCGCTGCGCGAGTCGATCGGCGTCTCGCTGGTCTGCGTCATCGTCACCAGTGGCGCCTCGGCCGGGGTCTTCCTGGAGCGGCGGGTCGCGAACCTGCGCCTGGGGATGGTCCTCGAGCTGTTCACGGCGATGGGTGCCCTGCTCGGCGGGCTGATCGCCTTCCTCCTCGACGAGCGGCTCCTGGCCGGCCTGTTTGCCGCCCTCATGGCCTACGTGGCGATCACGATGGCCAGGCCGAAGCCCCAGGCGGCCGCAGCGGAGCCGGCCGGGGGAAAGGCCGCGGAGTTGCGAGCGGCCGGGCCACCAGGCGCCGACGAGGAGGACGGCTTCATCGCCCGCCTTTCGGGCGATGACTACACCGTCCGCAACCTCGTGCCCGGCTTCGGGGGCAGCATCGTGGCCGGCGTTGCCTCGGCCCTCCTCGGAATCGGCGGCGGGCTCGTCAAGGTCCCCGTGCTGCACCTCCTGATGGGTGTCCCCCTGCGCGTGGCGACCGCCACCAGCAACCTCATGATCGGGATCACGGCCTCGACGAGCGCCTGGATCTATCTCATCCGGGGCGGCATCGACCCGTATGCCACCGGTCCGACCGCGATCGGGGTCTTCGTTGGGGCGACCATCGGCTCGCGCCTTGCCCATCGCGTCGACGTCCGGGCCCTCCGGCTGCTGTTCACGGCGGTCCTCCTGTACACGGCCTACGAGATGGCCCGTCGGGCGCTGGGCCTTTCGTGAGCGCCATGGAGCAGGGCTCGAGCACGGTCGTTCGCGCCGCCGGCCTGGAGGGCCGCATCGCCCGGATCCTTCGGGTCGGCACCTATGGCGCCGTGACGCTGATCGCGATCGGCGTGGTCGCGATACTCGCCACAGGCCGGTCGCCGCTCGACGCGGCGCCGCCGCTCGAGCCTGGTCGCCTGGTCGGCGACCTCGTGGCCCTTCGGCCGGAGGCCTTCCTCTGGCTCGGCCTCATCGCCGTCCTGGCGACGCCCGCGGTCCGGGTGGGCGTCTCGGTGGTGGGCTTCTGGCGGGCCGGGGATCGGGCGATGGCGACCGTCGCGATCCTGGTCCTCGTGGTCATCCTGCTCGGCGTGGTCATCGGCATCGCCGGGCCGAGCCCCGGCACCGCGGCCGTCTGACGATGCCCCTCCTGCTCCTCGTCGTCGCCTTCGTGGTCATCCTCGCCGGTGCCGAGCTCTTCACCAACGGCATCGAGTGGCTCGGTCGGAAGATGGGCCTCGCCGAGGGGGCCGTTGGCTCGGTCTTCGCCGCAGTCGGAACGGCCCTGCCGGAGACAATGATCCCGGTCATCGCAATCCTCTTCAGCAGCGGCCCGCACTCGCATGGAGTCGGCGTCGGCGCCGTGCTCGGCGCGCCGTTCATGCTGGCCACCCTGGCCATGGCCGTCACCGGCATCATGGTCCTGGCCAGCCGCCGCGTGCGTGCCTCGGGCGACGTGGTGGTGGTCAAGACGAACGTCGTCGCCCATGACGTCCGGACGTTCGTCATCGCCTACGCCTTCGCCATCGGCCTGGGGCTCCTGCCGGTGGGCGCCGAGCTGCCCCGGATCCTCGGTGCCGCAGTCCTCGTCGTCACCTACGGCTGGTATGCGCGGCGGCACCTCGGTGAGGAAGCCGATTCGGAGCTGGGCGACCTCGAGCCGCTCCGCTTCCACCGCCTGGAGCGCCACGCCTTTCACCTCGACACGGGCGAGCCGCGGGTCCGGGTCGTCCTCGTCCAGGTCATCGCCGCCGCCGCCCTCATCGTCGTCGGCGCGTCCCTGTTCGTCGGATCCGTCGAGGCGATCGGGGAGAGCCTGGGCGTCGACGACGCGCTCCTCGCCCTCCTCGTCGCGCCGATGGCCACCGAGCTGCCCGAAGCCGTCAACGCGGTGATCTGGATCCGACAGGGCAAGGACACCCTGGCCATCGGCAACATCACCGGGGCGATGGTCTTCCAGGCCTGCATCCCGACGGCCATCGCCCTCGCCCTGGCGCCCGAGACCTGGTGGATCCAGCCGAGCAGCCTGCCGGCGTTCCTGTCGGCAGCGGTCGCCTTCGCGTCGGTCGCCCTGATCGGCATCCCGATGGTCCGCCGCGGCCGCCTGACGGGCCGGGCCCTCCTCGGTGGCGGGGTCCTGTACGTCGGCTACGTCGCCTTCATCATCATGGTCGCGCTTCGGGCCGCCTGAACTGGTGGTCGTCATCCTTCACTCGGCCGGGCCCCGGGCAACCTCAGGCTATACTCGCGGCCAAATCGACGACGTCCCGCGGCCGCCGCCGCGATCACCCAGGAGCCGCGCCGCATGCTGACCGAAAAGGCACCCAAGCCGGCCGCCACCGCCCCGGATCTCGATGACCTGATCTGCTACTTCGAGGGCGCCTTCGTCCCCCAGCGGGACGCCAAGGTCGGCATCATGACCCACGCCTTCATGTACGGCACGGCCGTCTTCGAAGGCATTCGGGCCTACTGGAACGCGGACCTGAACCAGCTCTATGGGCTCTTCCTCCGGGAGCACATGGAGCGGATCCGAAAGAACGCCGGGATGCTCCTCATGGAGAACCTCCCGAGCACCGACGAACTCGTCTCCCTGGTGGTCGAGACGGCCAGCCGCAACGGGCTCCGGGAGGACCTCTACATCCGGCCGTGCTTCTACAAGTCGAGTCGCAGCGTGGGCGTCCGGCTCCACCACCTCGAGCACGAGTTGGTGATCTTCGCCGTCCCCTTCGGCAACTACATCGATGTCGACAAGGGCGTTCGGCTCATGACCTCGTCGTGGCGCCGCAACGCCGATGAGGCCCTCCCGGCCCGGGGCAAGATCGTCGGCGGCTACGTGAACATGGCCTTCCAGAAGAGCGAGGCCGAGCTCAACGGCTACGACGAGGCGCTGGTCCTGGCCGCGGACGGCCATGCCTCGGAGGCCTCTGCCGCCAACATGTTCGTGGTTCGTGACGGGGTCCTCCTGACCCCGCCGGTCAACGACGACATCCTCGAGGGCGTGACCCGGAAGGCCATCTTCGAGCTGGCCGAGCGGCTGGGCCTCGTCCTCGAGGTCCGGTCCATCGATCGCTCCGAGATCTACATCGCCGACGAGATGTTCCTGTGCGGCACGGGTGTCCAGATCTCGCCGGTGATCGAGCTCGACCACCGACCCGTCGGCACGGGCGCCGTCGGTCCGATCACTCGGCGGATCCGGGACGCCTACTTCGACGCCGTTCGGGGACGGACGCCGGCGCTCGCGCATTGGGTGACGCCGATCCCCATCGGTGGCTGAAGCCGCTCGACCCGTCCCGATCGAGGCGGGCCGAAACCCCGGCGATTCATCGCGGGCGAGCGCGCCGGTCGAAGCCGTTGCCCTGCCCCGCAACCGGCGGATCCAGCGACTCCTCGAGATCGTTCCGGGGGCGATCACCTGGACGCTCATCGTCGGGTCCATCGGCCTGTCGTTCCGCTGGCCCCAGGTCGTGGCCTGGTTCGTCCTGACCTTCGACGTCTACTGGCTGTACAAGGCGGCGATGCTGACCGGCAGCGTGGCCGTGGCGGCCGCCCAGATCCGGCGGACCGTCGACGTCGACTGGCGGGCCCGGGCGTATGCCCTCCGCGATGTGCCCGGCCGCATCGCCCTCATCGAGAGCCGGATGCCGGCGATCGCCCGGCGAATCGAGGGGCTCAGCCGGGCGGGTGAGCGCCTGGCGGCCGAGGGTGGCCGTCGCGAGCTGGACCGGCTGCGGGCCGAGCGCCAGGACCTCCTCCGGCTCCTCGCCCGCCGCGGCGACTCGATCCCGGATCCGGATCGCCTGTGGCACGTCGCCCTCGTCCCGACCTACACCGAGCCGTACGAGAAGCTGTTCGAGACCGTCCGGGCCCTGGCCGAGACCGACTGGCCGGCCGGGCGACGAATGGTCGCGATCATCACTCGCGAGACCGACATGGCCGGCCGGGAGAACGTCGCCCGCCTGCGCGAGATCTTCGGCAGCCGCTTCCTCCACTTCTTCCACATCCTCGATCCCCTCGAGCCGGGGCACGTGGTCGGCAAGAGCAGCGCGATGGCCTATGGCGGCCGCTGGCTGTATCGCGAGCTCAAGCGCCTGGGCTTCGATCCCAGCGAGGTCCTGGTCACCGACCTCGACTCGGACTACCGCGTCCATCGGCGCTACTTCGGCTACCTGAGCTGGACCTTCCTGACCGATCCGGATCGCTTCCGGCGCCTCTTCCAGCCGGTCCCGATGTTCCACAACAACCTGTGGCAGACGCCGCTGCCGATCCGCCTGGTCGCCATCGGGGCGACCCACGTCCAGATGTGGCGGTCCCTGACGCCGGAGCGGCTCATCAGCTTCTCGTCGTACTCGGTCAGCCTCCAGACGGTCCACGAGGTCGACTACTGGGCGACGGACGCGATCCCCGAGGACAGCCGCTTCTACTGGAAGTCGTTCTTTCGCTACAGCGGCGAGTTCCGGGCGATCCCCCTCTTCATGCCCATCTACGGCGATGCCGTCCGGGCACGGTCGTATCCGCGCTCGCTGATCGAGCAGTACACGCAGATCCGGCGCTGGGCGTGGGGCGTGACCGACATCCCGTACTACATCCGGAATGCCTTTGCCCACTCGGAGATCCCGCGCCACGTGCGGATCCGGCGCCTGATCGACCTCTGGCTCGACCATCTCAACTGGGCGATCGCCCCGTTCGTGATCATCTTCGGGTCGAACCTGCCCCTCGTCCTGAATCCCGCCTTCGCCGAGACGACCCTCGGCCAGAACCTGCCGCTCTACGCCTCGTGGCTGCTCACGGGCGCGTTCGGCTGCCTGGCCGTCCTCATGTACGTCGAGGAACGGATAGCGCCGCCCCGGCCGGCCGCCTGGGGCCTCTTCCGGAACGTGATGAGCCGCGTCCAGTGGCTGCTCCTGCCGTTCGTCGGGCTGCTCTTCTCGAACCTGCCGGCCCTCGATGCCCAGACGCGGCTCATGGCCGGCCGCTACCTCGAGTATCGGGTCACCGAGAAGGCCTGAATCCTCGGGCCCAGTGGCGTCACGGAGCTCCGCCCTGGACCTTGGAGGGCGAACGCCGGCTCGGGAGCCGAGGTTGCCGCTAGGGAATTGGCGGCGGCGTCAGGCTCGGCGTGCCCGTGCCGGTGATGATCACGATGTCGGCAACGGCGGCCGGATCGGCCAGCAGCTGGGCCTTGACCCCGAAGACCCCTTCGAGGGCCGCGATCGTCAGGGGCATCGAGGTCTCCGCCCCGTTGTAGACCCTGATCGTCGTGGGGCCGAGGCCGCTGACGTCCGGTTTCTGGGCGGGCGCCGAGGCAGCAATCCCGAGGAACTCCAGGTAGTCCGCGATCCCGGCGGCCTGGCCCGCCTGGCGCGCGCCGTTGAGGACATAGACCGACGCTCCTTCGGCCGAGATCGCCTCGCGCCGGTCCACGATCGTCGGATCGGCCGTGAACGCATCCCGAACCGCGGCCCGGATGCGATCGACCTTGGGGATGATGACGTACGACCCGTTGTGGTTCGGGTCGCTGAGGATCTGGGTCTGGTAGAAGGGTGGCGTGAAGACGAAGGACCGGACGCTCCGGGTCGTGACCTTCTCGGCGAGGCCGAGGAGGCGCGGGAAGAGGTCCCTGGGGATGTCGGTCCGGAGGGATGCCGAGAGGGCTGCGGCGAGGTCGTCGAGATGGGGCAGGACCCGGGCAATGTCGGTCTGCTGGCGGAGCGAGAGGAGGACGCGTTGCTGGCGGGCGCCGCGGTCGAAGTCGGTCGAGGCGTGCCGCGAGCGGGCGTACACGAGGGCGTCGGCGCCGCTCATGTGCTGTACCCCCGACGGGATGTAGACCCGCTGGAGGGCGCCGCCGCCGGCCGGGTAGGCATCGTCGACGACGGGCACCTGGACGTTGATGGTGACCCCGCCGAGGGCGTCGACGATCTTGCGGAAGCCGTCGAAGTTGACCTCGACAAAGTACTTGATGTCGAGCCCGTAGAGGCTGCCGAGGACGTCCTTGAGCCCGGTGTAGCCGCGGGTCTGGTCCGTGCCGGGGTAGAGGTCGGCCCGATGGCGGACGGCCACGAAGTAGGAGTTGATCTTGCCCGAGTAGACGGATCCGAACAGCTTGCGGGCCGGGCTGCCGGTCGGGATCGGCACGTCCACGGTGTCGCGCGGCAGCTGGAACATCACGACCTGGCTGGTCTTGGGGTCGATGGAGACCACGATCATGGTGTCGGTGTTGTGGCCGCCGCCCTGCTCGTCGGCGCCGATGAGCAGGATGTTCAGCCGCTCCGTGCCGTTCCAGGGCGGGATGCTGCTCGACGGCACGGCCGTGCCGACGGCGCTCGGCTCGGGCGTCGCGGAGGGCTCGTCCGTCGGCGCGTTCGAGGCATCGCCAGATGCGGCCGGTCCGCCGTCGCAGCCGGTGGCGGTCGTGTCGAAGATGCAGGCCGTGGTGCCGGCGAGGAGGAGGTCGTAGCGGGCCACCGCCACGTGCAGCGTGGCCATGACGAGGAGGACCGCCGCCAGCGCGGCCACCGGGCCGAGCCCGACCCCGGACCCGCGGCCTGACGTCGTCCGGCGAGCAGCGACCCCGCCGGTGGCGCTCATCCAGCGGGCGATGCGCCAGGCATCGACGATCGCCGCCGCCCGATAGGCGAGGGCCACGAGGTTGATGACGAAGACGGCGGCGATGAACCATTCCTGGATCGCCAGGCCTGCCAGCTCGAAGATATCCATCCGGACGGCGATCCCGGCGATGAGCGCCCCGATGAGGATGGGCGGCGCGGCGAAGCCGAGGGCCCGCCGCGGCAGGCCGAGGTAGACATGGCCAAGGCCGGGGAAGAGCAGCGACAGGAACGCCGCCACGAATGCCGAGCGTCGGCGCGGGGGCACCTCGTGCGCGGGCTGCATCGCGGGTAGGATACAGGCACCCGATGTCGACCGCGCCCGGGTCGATCGGCGTCTCCGCCGTCGTCCGCGGACCCCCAACCAGCTCGTGAGGCCAGATGTTCCGACCCGTTCCGACGCGCCCGGATCTCGTCGCCATGGAGCACGAGACCCTCGCCTTCTGGCGGGAGCGCGGGACGTTCGCGGAACTCCGGGCGCAGAACGCGGGCGGGCCTCGCTGGAGCTTCCTGGACGGGCCTATCACGGCCAACAACCCGATGGGCGTCCACCACGCCTGGGGCCGGACCTACAAGGACCTCTTCCAGCGCTTTCACGCCATGCTCGGCGAGGCCGAGCGCTGGCAGAACGGCTTCGACTGCCAGGGCCTCTGGGTGGAGGTCAACGTCGAGCGCGACCTCGGCTTCACCTCGAAGCGGGACATCGAGGCCTACGGCATCGCCGAGTTCGTCAGCCTCTGCAAGCAGCGTGTCCTGACCTTCGCCGCCCGCCAGACCGAGCAGTCGATCCGACTCGGCTACTGGATGGACTGGAACGATCCTGACGAGCTCCGACGCCTGCGCGACCTGCTGGCCGCCGATCCGACCCAGGTCGCCACGACCCAGGGGCCCAACGGACCCGTCACGGACACCGTCGAGATGCTCGTCGGGCGGCTCGGGATGCCCGACTTCGGAGGCAGCTACTTCACCTTCAGCAACGAGAACAACGACCTGATCTGGGGCTTCCTTGCCGAGTGCCATCGACGAGGCTGGATCTACAAGGGCCACGACACCATGCCCTGGTGCGCCCGCTGCGGGACCGGCATCAGCCAGCACGAGATGACCGAGGGCTACCAGGACCGCGACGATCCCGGCCTGACGGTCCGCCTGCCCCTGATCGATCGCCCGGGCGAGTCGCTGCTGGTCTGGACGACGACGCCCTGGACGCTCACCTCCAACGTTGCGGCCGCGGTCGGGCCACGGCTCACGTATGTCAAGGTCCGGCGGGGCGAGGACCTCCTGTGGCTCAGCAAGGGAACCCTCAGGACGGCCCTCCAGGGTTCGTTCGAGGTCCTCGAGGAGCGGCCCGGCACGGACCTGGTCGGCTGGGGCTACGCGGGCCCCTTCGACGATCTCCCGGCAGTCGAAGCCGCATTCGCGAAAGGCACCCGCGACGAACCGGACGCGCCGTACGTCCACCGGGTGGTGGCCTGGGACGAGGTGGGGGAGGATGAGGGCACCGGCATCGTCCACATCGCGCCCGGCTGCGGCGCAGAGGACTTCGTCCTGGGCAAGTCGCTCGGCCTGCCGATCATCGCCCCCCTCGACGAGTCGGGCATCTTCCTGGACGGCTTCGGCGCCCTGAGCGGCCGCGACGTCCGGGACGTGACCGAGCCGATCGTCGAGCATCTCCACCGCGAGGGCCGCTTCGAGCGCCTCGAGACCTACCGCCATCGCTACCCGCACTGCTGGCGGTGCGGCACGGCCCTGGTCTTCCGTCTGGTCGACGAGTGGTACATCAGCATGGGCGAGGTCTACGACCAGCCCCGGGAGACGCTCACCAGGGAGCAGGTCGACCGGAGCCTCCGCTACCAGATCATGGAGGTCGTCGACCAGATTCGGTGGATCCCCGGCTTCGGCTATGAGCGGGAGCTCGACTGGCTCCTGAACATGCACGACTGGATGATCAGCAAGAAGCGCTACTGGGGGCTGGCCCTGCCCATCTGGGTCTGCAACGAGTGTGGAACATTCGACGTCATCAGCGGCCACGACGACCTCGGCGAGCGGGCCGTCGAGGGCTGGGATTCCTTCGCGGGCCACACCCCGCATCGGCCCTACATCGACGAGGTGACCATCAAGTGCCGCGCCTGCGGCGGGCGGTCACGCCGGATCCCCGACGTCGGCAACCCGTGGCTGGACGCGGGCATCGTGCCCTTCTCGACGCTCCACTTCCGCGAGGATCCGGAGTTCTGGAAGAACTGGTTCCCGGCCGACTTCATCACCGAGAGCTTCCCCGGCCAGTTCCGCAACTGGTTCTACGCGATGCTGGCGATGTCGACGGTCCTGCGCCGGCAGGCGCCGTTCAAGACGATCTTCGGCTACGCCACGCTCTTCGGCGAGGATGGCCGGCCGATGCACAAGAGCTGGGGCAACGCCATCGAGTTCGACGAGGCGGCCGAGCGGATGGGCGTCGACGTCATGCGCTGGCTCTACATGTCGGCCCGCCCGGACGACAACATCCTCTTCGGTTGGCACACAGCCGACGAGGCCCGCCGGCGGCTGCTCGTGCTTTGGAACGTGTATGCCTTCTTCATCACCTACGCCCGGCTCGTCGACTGGCAGCCCGGGGTCGGCGACCCGCCACCGGCCGAGCGCTCGCCGATGGACCGCTGGATCCTCTCCCGGAGCGCAGCGCTGGCGGCCGGCGCCCACGACCGCCTGGCCGACTTTGACGCCCTCGGGGCGACGCGCCTGATCGAGACCTTCATCGACGACATCTCGACCTGGTACGTGCGCCTGTCCCGGCGGCGCTTCTCGCGCGGCGGCGGCGCCGATCGGGGGGCGGCCTTCGCGACCCTGCACGCCGCCCTCGTGACCGTCGCCCGCGTCGCGGCGCCGATCCTGCCGTTCCTGGCCGAGGAGCTTTACGGGAACCTCGTGACAGGCACGGACGCAGGGGCGCCCCACTCGGTCCACCTGACCCGCTTCCCGACGGCGGAGCTCGCGCCGTTCCGGGACGAACGCCTCGAGAACGCCATGGCGGTCGCTCGGCGCGCGGTCGACCTGGCCCGGACGCTCCGGGGAACCGCCGGCTTGAAGGTCCGCCAGCCGTTGGCACGGCTGTGGGTGGCCCTGCCCGGGGGCGACATCCACGAGCTCGACGCCCTCGTGGCCCTCATCGCCGAGGAGGTCAACGTCCGCCATGTCGAGGTGATCGACGACGAGTCGACCCTCGTCGAGCGGCGGGTCAAGGTCCTCCTGCCGAAGGTCGGGAAGCGGCTCGGCGCCCAGATTCCGGCCGTGATGGCGGCCGCCCGCGAGGGATCCGTCGCGATCCGGCCCGACGGCTCGGTCGAGCTGGCGGGGGTGATTCTGGCGCCCGACGAGGTCGAGATCCTGGCCACGCCTCGGCCCGGGACGGTCGTCGCCCACGACGACGGGCTCCTCGTCGTCATCGACACCGGGCTGACCGACGACCTGCGGGCCGAAGGCGATGCCCGCGAGCTCCAGCGGGCCATCCAGGATCTCCGCAAGGAGGCCGGCCTGGCCCTCGACGACCGCATCGAACTCCATGTCGAAGGGCTGGCGCCGGCCGTCGCGGGGCACCTGGGAGGCGTGGCCGAGGCGACCTTGGCCGACCTGCTGCCCGAGCCGCCACCGGGCGCCACGACCGGGACCGTGAGCCTCGAAGCCGGTCCGGCCACGATCGCCCTCCGGCGGCATCCCGACGCAGGTCGGTCGGGGGCATGAGCCAGACCCCGGGGGGACGACCGCTGTGGGGCCCCTTCGTTGCCCTCGTTGCTGCGGTCGTGGTCATCGATCAGGCCACAAAGGCCTGGATCACCGCCGAGCTGGCCGGGGGTCGGACGATCAGCGTCCTGGACGGCGCGCTGCGGCTCATCTACAGCGAGAACAACGGGGCCGTCTTCGGCCTTTTTCGCGGCCAGGTGGCGATCTTCGCCGTGCTGAGCATCGGAGTGATCGCCGTCCTCTTGGGCCTCCACGCGCGGTCCGGGCGGAGCCCCTACATGACCCTGACGCTGGGCCTCCTCCTTGGCGGGGCGATCGGCAATGCCTTCGATCGCGTCCGCCTCGGTCACGTGGTCGATTTCGTCGACGGCGGGATCGGCAGCCTCCGCTTCTACACGTTCAATGTCGGGGACGCCTGCATCAGCCTCGCGATCGTGCTCCTCATCGCCCTCGCCATCTGGCCGTCCCTGACCGCGGGACGGGGCCAGGGGTCCGTAACCGGCCGGGCATCGGACGTGCCACCTGCCGAACGCGACCCCGGAGCCGACGGTGCCTGAGGTCGGCGGCGCCCCCGGCGTCCACGTTCTGGCCGTGCCCCTCGACGCGGGCGCGACGCGGGTGGACCGCTACGTGGCAGATCGGACTGGCCTCTCGAGGAGCCACGTCCAGAAGCTCATCACCGACGGCCGGCTCACGACCGGGGATCGAACGCTCCGGGCGAACTCCCTGGTGGAGCCGGGCAGCGAGCTTCGCCTGGACGTCCCGACGCCGATCGCGGCCGAGCCCCTGGCCCAGCCCGAGATCGAGATCCCGATCATCTATGAGGACGAGGACCTGCTCATCGTCAACAAGCCCGCGGGCCTGGTCGTTCATCCTGCCCCGGGCCATGCCGACGGAACCATGGTCAACGCGCTCCTTGGCCTCGGTGGACCCGAGACCTTCGGCGGCATTGCCGGGGTCCGCCGGCCGGGCATCGTCCATCGCCTGGATCGCGACACGAGCGGCCTCCTCATGGTTGCCCGCACCGACCTTGCCCAGCAGGGGCTCATGGCCCAGCTCAAGGCCCGCCGGGTCAAGAAGACCTACCTCGCCCTGGTCCAGGGGGCGGTCGCCGCGGCCGTCGGACGGATCGAGGCCCCGATCGGGCGGGATCCCCGGCACCGGACCCGGATGGCGGTGGTCCCGGACGGCCGGGCGGCCACCACCGGCTATCGGGTCCGGGAGCGCTTCGATGGCTGGACGCTCCTGGAGCTCGACCTCGTGACCGGCCGGACGCACCAGATCCGGGTCCATCTCGACGCCATCGGCCATCCGGTTGCCGGTGACCCGGTCTATGGCACCGGGACGTCGTCGCGCGGGCCCAGCGGCCTCGCCCGGCTCTTCCTCCATGCCTGGCGCCTGGAGCTGACGTCGCCGTCACGGGGCGAGCTCATCCGGGCCACCGCGCCGCTGCCCGCGGAGCTCGAGGACGTGCTCGCCCGGCTGCGGGTGGTCGTGGCATGAACGCCGAGGAGGCCCGCGAGGGCGCCCCGGCCGAAGGCCGCTCGCGTCGCCACGACCGAGTGGCCGAGGGCCAGGACCTCGGCCACCCCGGGGCGATCCTGGTCATCGTCTCCGGCCCTTCGGGCGTCGGCAAGGACAGCGTCATCGAGGCCCTCCGCAACGCGCCACGCAACCCGGATTTCCACTACGTCGTGACCTGCACCACGCGCCCCCGCCGGCCCTACGAGCGCGATGGCGTCCACTACCGCTTCCTGACCGCCGAGGCGTTCGGCGCCCTGCGCGAGGCGGGCGAGCTCCTCGAGGCGAACGAGGTCCACGGCAACTGGTATGGCACGCCCCGGAACGACGTCCG
Organism: Chloroflexota bacterium; assembly: GCA_041691215.1. GTDB lineage: Bacteria > Chloroflexota > Limnocylindria > Limnocylindrales > CSP1-4 > UBA5189. Next base: position 44,864 of record JBEPVB010000001.1, on the reverse strand, counting down.
GGATGCCCTCCAGGCCGGCCACGACGTGATCCTCAAGATCGACGTCCAGGGCGCCGCGGAGGTCAAGCAGCGCGTTCCCGACGCACTCCTGATCTTCCTCGTCCCGCCGTCCCTGGAAGATCTCTTCCAGCGCCTCCAGGCACGGGCGACCGAGTCGGCCGACGAGCTCGACATCCGCCAGCGGAACGCCGCCCTCGAGATCGCTCGTCAGGAGGACTACGACCACGTCGTGGTCAACGAGACCGATGAGATCGGACGGACGGCGGCCCGGATCCAGGAGATCATCGCCGTCGAGAAGGCCGCCAATCCGGATCGCCGGACGCGGATCTAGCGACCGACCGGCATGACCGCCGCGCCGGACCAGGGGCAGCTCGGGCTCTCCGATCCGGCCGCCGCCGACCTTGCCGAGCCCGACGAGCTCGGTGCCGTCGAGGGCGCAACGGGCGGCGATACCCCCGAGTCCGACCCCGCCGCCGAGCGACGGGTGGCGGTCGCCATCGACGCGGCCGGAGCCGCCGGCCTGCATGCGTTCACGTACCGCGTCCCGGCTCGCTTCGAGCCGCTCGCCGAGGGCGAGGCCGTCCTGGTGGAGTTCGGTCGGCGGCAGGCGCTCGGAATCGTCCTCGGGCCCGGCGCGGCCGACGAGATCTACGCGACCAAGCCGATCGTCGAACGGGTCCGGGCCGATGGGCCGCTCCTGCCGCCGTCCTCGATGGCCCTGGCGCGCGCGATCGCCGCGACCTATCTCGCGCCGCCGGCCCTCGTGCTCCGGGCGATGCTGCCGCCGGGCCTCCTCGAGCGCCTGGAGCTCGTGGCGGAGCGACGGCCCGAGTCGGAGCCGGGGGGCCGACCCGAGGCCGGCTCGGTCCCGGATGCCGACCGCCTGCCGGACCGGTACCCGCCCCTGGACCGGGATGACGAGGCCATCCTCTCGCACCTCGGTGCCGGCCCCCGGGCGGTCCGTCGCCTGCCTGCCCCGGAGGGTCGGGCGGGCCTCCTCCGCCGGCTCCGGGCGCTGCGGGCGGGAGGGATCATCGACCTCGACTGGACGCTCATCGACGCCGGAGCCGGGCCCCGCTGGGTAAGGATCGTGCGGCTCGTCGCGCCCGTGGAGCGGGGGACCGGCGCGGCCCGCCGGCTGGGTCCTCGCCAGGTGGCCGCCCTCGACGACCTCGAGCGGGCCGGGTCGGCTGGGATCCCCGCCCCGGAGCTCGGGGCCTCGCACGGCAGCTCCGTCCTCGGTGGGCTGCTCGGTCGGGGCCTCGTCCGCGTCGATGTCACTGAGGCGCCGCGACGGCCGCTCGCCGGCCGTGCCCCGGGCCGCCGGGGAGCGTTGCCCGCCGCCGCAGCCCTCAGCGCCGAGCAGGCGGCGGCCGCCACGGCGATCGACGTCGCTATCACGACCGGCGATCCGACACCGATCCTCCTCGACGGCATCACCGGTGGGGGCAAGACGGCGATCTACGCCGCCGTCATCCGGACCTGCCTCGAGGCCGGCCGGAGGGCGATCGTCCTCGTCCCCGAGATCGCCCTTGCCATCCCCCTCGTGGACCGCCTTCGTGCGGAGCTCGGGGCGGAGATCGGCCTCGTCCACTCCGGCCTGTCGGATGGCGAGCGGGCCGACGAATGGCGGCGAATCAGGGCCGGGGCCGTCGATGTCGTCGTCGGGACGCGCCTCGCCGTCCTCGCTCCGGTCGAGGCCCTGGGGCTGGTCATCGTCGACGAGGAGCACGATCCCGCCTACAAGAGCGACCGGACGCCGCGGCTCCAGGCCCGCGACACGGCGATGACCCTCGGCGCGCTGAGCGGTGCAGCCGTCATCCTGGGTTCCGCAACCCCGGCGGTCGAGTCCGAGGGACGGGCTCGTGACGGCCAATATCGGCGCTTCCGGCTGACTGATCGCCTGTCCGGGGCGGCTCCGACCGTCGAGGTCGTCGACCTCCGGGCCGAGCTGGCCGCGGGGCATCGGGGGATGCTCTCCCGGTCGCTGCTGGCCGCGCTGGGGTCGCTCGATCGGGCCGCCGGCGAGCAGGCCCTCCTCGTGATCAACCGACGGGGCTCGGCGTCGGTGGTCCTGTGCCGCGACTGCGGGACGGTCCAGGCATGTCCCGAGTGCACCCGCCCGCTTGTCTATCACCAGGCCGGCGTGACCCTGCGCTGCCACCACTGCGGCCGGGCGACTCCGCTGGCAAGTCGCTGCCCGAGCTGCAGTTCGGCCCGCATCCGGTACCTCGGCGGCGGGACGGAACGGCTGGAGCGCGAGACGCGCGATGCCTTCCCGGACTTCCGGATCGTGCGCCTGGACCGGGACGTCGTCGAGCGGCGGGGTGCGGCCACGCGGATCCTCGACGACCTGGCCGACGGCCGCCTCGACGTGCTGGTCGGGACGAGCCTCATCACCAAGGGCATCGACGTCCCGGCGATCACCCTCGTCGGGGTGGTCTCGGCGGACGTGGCCCTGAACCTGCCCGATGAACGGGCCGCCGAAAGGACCTACCAGCTCCTCGCCCAGGCCGTCGGGCGGGCGGGCCGAGGCGATCGGCCCGGCCACGCCGTCCTCCAGACGTACCAGCCGGACCATCCGGCCATCCAGGCCGTGGCCCGGTCCGAGCCCGCGGCCTTCTACGACGCCGAGCTCGAGCTTCGGCGGAGGTTCGGCTCACCGCCCTTCGGCCGGCTCGTGAAGCTGACCGTCGCCCTCGCCGACCGCGACGCCGCCGAGGCCGCCGGCGACAAGCTCATCGAGGGCCTCCGCTCGCGGGCAGCCGAGCTCGGCGAGCCGATCGACATCGCCGGTCCGGCGCCGGCCTACATCGCCCGGCGTGCCGATCGCTGGCGGTTCATCGTCGTCCTGCGCGGACGAGACCCGCTGCTTGTGCTCGGGGAGCCGCCCGGCCAGCCCTGGTCGGTGGATGTCGACCCCGAATCGCTCCTCTGACGGGCCGTTGCAACGAGTCGCCCGGACGCTTCGCGTGCACGACCCGCCGATCTGACGACAATGAGCGGACAGCAGCGACGTCCGCCTGCCGGACGAGGAGGAACCACCATGACCGACGAGAGCACGAACCCGACGCCCAACCCGCAGCCCGGGTCCACCCCGGACGAGAACTTCGCCTGGACCGGTGACACCGCCACCGGCGGGACCGGCGGGGGCTCCACCAGGGATACCGGCCGGGAGTGGCTGGCCCAGCTCCAGTCGATGATCGAGAACATCACCGAGCAGGCCGGGCCCGTCCTCCGCGAGGTCAGCGCCAAGGCCGCGGAGCTGGCCGCCGTCGCCGGCGACAAGGCCGGGCCCGTCGCAGCTCGGGCCGCCGAGCTGACGGCCGAGGCCGGCAGCAAGCTGGCCGAGAAGTCCCGCGACTTCGCCGCCGACATCCGTCGCGACCAGGCCGCGAAGGGCGCAGCCACCGAGCCGAACGCCGGAACGAAGAGCGACGACGCCTCCTAGGGCCTGAGCCCAGGGCCCCTCGCCTATACTGCCGAGCATGAGCGTCCGCCCCATCCTCATGCTCGGCGACCCGCGGCTGCGGCTCAAGGGCCTGCCCGTCGACAGCTTCGGGAAGTACCTCCATGAGCTCCTCGACGACCTCGCCCAGACCATGCGCGATGCGCCCGGTGTCGGGCTCGCCGCGCCGCAGCTGGGCGAGCCGCTCAACGCCTGCGTGGTCGAGATCGAAGGGCAGCTCCACGAGCTGGTGAACCCCCAGATCGTCAAGGCGACCGGCGACGACCGGGACCTTGAAGGCTGCCTCTCCATCCCCGGCTACGCGGCGTACATCACCCGCCGCGAGCACGTCTGGGTCGTGGCCCAGAACCGCCTCGGCAAGAAGATCAAGCTGGCCGGCAGCGGCCTCCTGTCGCGGGCCCTCCAGCACGAGCTCGACCACCTCGACGGCAAGCTCTACATCGATTACCTCGAATCGATGGACGAGCTGCTGCCGGTCGGTCATCACGACGATGACGATGACGAGGACGAGAACACGGAAGACGCGACCTCCGACGGGGTCCGAGCGCCCGCGCTCGCGTGACGCTCCCGCCGAAGCGATCGGCGGCGTCCGGCCGGCCTGCCCGGACCATCTTCCTCGGCTCGGGCACTTTTGCCGTACCCATCCTCCGGGCCCTCCTCGCCGATGACGCGCTCGAGGTCGTCGGCGTCGTGACGCCCCCGGATCGGCCGGCCGGCCGTCGGGGGGAGCCAAGCCCGGTCCCGATCGCCCTCGAGGCGCGACGGTTGGGACTCCCACTCCTGCAGCCCGAGCGGATCCGGACTGCCGAGACGGCGACCGCGATCGCCGACCTCCGGCCGGATCTCGGCGTCCTGGCCGATTTCGGGCGGATCGTGCCGCTCTCGATCCTGGCCATCCCCGGGCATGGCATCCTCAACGTCCATCCATCGCTTCTGCCGCGCCACCGCGGGGCGACGCCGATTCCGGCGACCCTCCTGGCCGGGGATCCCGAAGCCGGCGTTTCGGTCATGGTCATGGACGCCGGCCTGGACACCGGGCCCGTGCTGGCCTCGCGATCCTGGCATCTCGGCGAAGGCGAGACGGGGCCGAAGCTCGAGGCGCGGGCGGCGGCCGAGGGCGCGGCCCTGGTTCGGGAGGTGCTGCCTGCCTACCTTCGCGGCGAGCGAGTCCCGGTCGCCCAGGACGAGGCGGGCGCGACCCTGACCAGGCCCCTCCGGCGCGAGGACGGCCGCCTCGATCCGGCCCGCTCCGCGAACGAGCTCGAGCGCCAGGTCCGGGCCTACGAACCGTGGCCGGGCTCCTGGCTCGAGACGCCGGCCGGGCGCCTCTCCGTTCTGCGGGCCCTGGTCGGGGAGGCCGATCCGGGGGACCTGCCCGGCCGGCTCGTCGCGGATGGCGACGGCCTGGCCCTCGCTACCGCCGATGGGCGGCTCCGGCTGCTCGAGGTCCAGCCCGCGGGCGGGCGATCGATGTCGGGGGCCGCCTTCCGCCGTGGCCGCGGGGGCGTCGTCGGGCAGCCGGTCGGAGCCCGGCCATGACCGAGCCGACGTCCGGGGTGCTCGGCGTCTCGCGGCCCCGTCCAGATTCGGAGGCCAAGGTTCGCGGCGCGGTGCGCTACGCCGCTGACCGGCGGCGTCCCGATGCGCTCCACGCCAGGCCAGTCCTTGCCACCTATGCCCATGCCCGGGTCCTCGGCATCGATACCGGCCCTGCCCTGCAGATCCCGGGCGTCGTCGCGGTCCTCACGGCGGCCGACCTGCGCGTGCCGGACGGGGACGTCGACCGGCTGGTCGAGCCGCTGGCCCGGGACGAGGTCGTCTTCGCCGGCCAGCCCGTCGCCCTCGTGATCGCCGCCACCGCCGAGGCCGCGGCCGATGCTGCCGAGCTCGTGGACGTCCGCCTCGAGCCCCTGCCACCGGTCATCGATCAGGCCGCGGCGATGGCCCCGGGCGCCCCCCTGGTGCGCGGCGATCTCGCCGGCGACGAGGACGCGACGGAGGGCGGGACGTCGACCAGCGCAACGACACACGCGGCCGTCGGCGGTGAGGGCGACAGCTCCATCGACGACGAGGACCTCTCGCCCAACGTGATCGAACGGAGCCGCTATCGATCGGGCGACGTGGATGCCGCCCTCGCCGGGGCCGCGGCCACGGTGCGGGGCCGCTTCCGCACGTCCTGGGTCCACCAGGGCTACCTGGAGGCGCAGGCCTGCACGGCCTGGCTGGACGAGGATGGGACCCTCGTGGTCGAGTCGAGCACCCAGGGCGCCTTCTCTCTCCGGAGCGACATCGCCAAGGTCCTCGGCCTGCCCCTCCAGCGGGTCCGGGTCGTCGCCACGCCGCTCGGCGGTGCGTTCGGGGGGAAGTGGTCGCTGTTCGAGCCCTTGATCGGTGCCGCCGCCATGCTCATCGGCCGGCCGATCCGGCTGGTCCTCGAGCGGCGCGAGGATTTCCTGGCCAGCAACCCGTCGCAGGCCTTCGACATCGACGTCGAGGTCGGCGCCGACGCCGACGGACGCTTCACCGCGGTCCGGGCCCGAATCGTGGCCGACACCGGCGCGTTCGGCGACTACTCGGCCGCGTCCTTCGGTGGAATCCTCCTGGCCGGCCCGTACCGCTGGCCCGCCTTCGATCTCAGCGCCTACGGCGTGCTCACGAACCGGGTCGGGGTGGGGACCTATCGCGCGCCCAGCGGCCCGCCGACGGCCTTCGCGATGGAGTCGGTCCTCGACGAGCTCGCCGCGCGGCTCGCCCTCGATCCCCTGGAGCTCCGCCGCCGGAACGCCGCCATTGACGGGGAGTCGATGGTCGACGACGGGACCTGGGTCCGCCTCGGGACGCCCGAGGTCATCGAGGCCCTCGAACGCGACGACCGCTGGCGCTCGCGGACGGACGTCGGACCCGACGAGGGCGTCGGCGTCGCCATCGGCTACTGGCCCGGCAGCAAGGCCCCCGCGGCGGCCCTCTGTCGCGTCTCGGCCGACGGCACGGTCCAGGTGGTGACCGGCGTCGTCGACATGTCGGGCACCTCGGGCGCCTTCCAGGCCATCGCCGCCGAGGTCCTCGGGATCGGGACGAATGCCGTCCAGGTCGTCATGGCCGACACGGCCAGTGCGCCACCGTCGCCCGGCAGCGGCGGCAGCGCCATCACCTACGGCTCGGGGCGAGCGGTCCACGCCGCCGCCCTCGATGCCCGCCGGCAGCTGCTCCGCGCGGCATCCCTCGAGCTGGAGATCGGCGAGGACGACCTCGAGATCGTCGACGGCATCGTGCGGCCGGTCGGTACGCCGGAGAAGGGCATCCCGATCGGCCGGCTGGTCCGGGCCAACGCCCGCGAGAACCGGGCACCGATCGAGGGCCACGCCCGGACCGAGCACACGAGCCTTGCTCCCTCGGTCGCCGGGTTCATTGCCCACGTCAACGTCGATCGCGATACGGGCGCCGTCACGGTCATCGACCTGCGTGCGGTCCAGGACGTCGGGCGTGCCATCAACCCCGCGCTCGTCACGGGCCAGCAGCTCGGTGGCGCCGCCCAGGCCGTCGGCTGGGCCCTCCATGAGGAGCTCGTCCACGACGACCAGGGCCAGCTGCTGAGCGCGACGTTCCTCGACTACAAGCTCCCGCGCGCGGAGGACGTGCCGAGCCTCTCGACCTCGTACGTCGAGGTGCCCGCCCCCGACGGACCGTTCGGGGCCAAGGGCATCGGGGAAACGGCGGTCATCGGCGGTGCCGCGGCGATTGCCAACGCCGTCGCGGCGGCGATCGGGCACCGCCCCCGCGAGCTGCCGATGACGCCGCCGCGGGTCTGGCGGATGCTCCGAGAGGGGTAGCGGCTCCCGCTGCGCACCCGGCTGGCCCCAGCCCGGGCCGGGGCGCATGCGACAATGCGACGCCGATGCCGACGACCGCGCTGCCGATTGCCCAGCCCTCGTTGACCGCGATCCTGGCCCATCCGCGGGGCATCTCCGGCGAGACGCAGGAGACCCTCGAAGCGTGGTTCCGGGAGCGCGGCGAGCCTGCCTTCCGGGGCCGCCAGGTGCTCGACGCCGTGTGGCGAACGGGCGCGCCGTCGGCGGCGGAGATCTCGACGCTCCCGGCCGGGACGCGGGCGGCGCTCGGGGCCGAGTTCACCTGGGACACCGTCGCCGACACGGAGCTCCAGCTGTCGGACGGCGGCGAGACCGAGAAGGCCCTCCACCGACTCGCCGACGGAGCGGCGATCGAATCCGTCCTCATGCACTTCCCGGCGGCGCCTGGACATCGCGAGCGGAACACGCTCTGCATCTCGAGCCAGGCCGGCTGCGCGGTGGGCTGCCCGTTCTGTGCCACGGGCGAGCTGGGGTTCGGGCGGGATCTCCTGGTGGCCGAGATCGTGGACCAGGTCCGTGCCGCCGGCAGGCGCCTCGTGGCCCGGGGCCGACGCCTGACCAACATCGTGTTCATGGGCATGGGCGAGCCGCTCCTCAACCTCGATCGGGTCCTGGCTTCGGTCGAGGCCCTCAACGACCCGCGCCGCCTGGGCCTCGGCGCGCGCCACATCACGGTCTCGACCTCGGGCGTCGTGCCCGGCATCCGGCGCCTGACCGGCCTCGGGCCGCAGTTCACCCTGGCCGTCAGCCTCCACGCGGCGCGCGACCCGCTCCGCGACGTCCTTGTCCCGCTGAACCGCCGCTGGCCCGTGGCCGAGGTCGTGGCCGCCGCTCGCGAGCACGCCGCGACGACGGGCCGCCGGATCACCTACGAGGTGACCATGATCGGCGGCGTGAACGACGGCGACATCGACGCGGTGGCGATGGCCGAGCTCCTCCGGGGCGACCTGGCCCACGTGAACCTGATCCCCATGAATCCCGTCGCCCACACGCCGTGGGCGGCCAGCGCGATGCCGGTCATCGAACGCTTCGCCGCGACGCTCCGTGCCGCCGGCATCGCGACGACGATCCGTCGCAACCGCGGCCAGGAGATCGGAGCAGCGTGCGGGCAGCTGGCCGCGGACCACGCGGGGTCGCCGCCGCCGGCGGCGGTCGCCCTCCGCCGGGAACGCCTCGTCGCGTCGAGCGCCGCGGCCCTCCGCGGCGAGCGGAGCGCGGAAGCCGTCCCGGCCGGGATCGACGGCTGATGCCAGCGCGTCGTCAAGCCCCCTCGCCGCAGGCGCCGGCGGCGCCCCTCGGGCGTGCCCGGGTGGCCGCCAGCATCCTGGACGCCGACCTCGGCAACCTCGCCTATGCCGTCGGCCGGGCGGAGAAGGCCGGCGCCGACCGGATCCACCTCGACGTCATGGATGGCCACTTCGTCCCGAACCTGACCTTCGGGCCGCGGACGATCAAGGCCCTCCGCAAGCGGACTCGCCTGCCGTTCGACGCCCATCTCATGATCTCGGAGCCGGGACGCTATCTCGACCAGTACCTCGACGCCGGCTGCGATTCGATCACCATCCACGTCGAGATCGAAGAGGCGATCGAGCCGACCCTGCGTCGGATCCGGGAGGCAGGCCGCGCGGCCGGGCTGTCGCTCCGGCCGGGGACGCCGCTGAAGGCCCTGGAGCCCTATCGCCGGCTCCTCGACCTGGTCATGGTCATGACGGTCGAGCCGGGCTTCGGTGGCCAATCGTTCATGGCCGGCGTCGCCCGGGCCAAGATCCTCGCCGCGCGCGAGCTGCTGGACCACAAGCTCCACGGCGCGGAGGTCCACGTCGACGGCGGCGTGAACCGCGACACCGCCGAGCTCGTCGGGGCGCTGGCCGCCGACGTCCTGGTGGTCGGATCGGCGCTCTGGATCAAGGGCCGGGACATGGGCCGCGAGATCCGCCTGGTCCGTGCCCTCGCCGACGAGGGCTACCAGTACGCCCTCAACGGCGGCCAGCCGCCGACCCCGCGCGATCGGATGGTCACCTTCGTTACCCTGCCGCGCCACCTCGCCCGGACCATCCAGGCCGAGATCGAGCGGGTGGGGATCCCGGTCTTCATCTTCCGGGCCGGCGACGCCGACCTCGAAATCGCCGATGAGCAGCGCGACTGGGTCGTCCTCTTGCCGGCCACGGCGGAAGCCGCCGCGGTGACCCGCTTCGATGCCCGTCGCGTGGCGCTGATCGCCGAGGCGACCGCCTGGCGGGCGGCGGGCATGCCGGCGCCGCCGGACGTGCCGGCACCTCGTCCGCCGCATCCGAGCGAGATCGTCTGGTGAGCGACGAGCTATCGATTCCCACCGAACCCGCGGGGCTGGGTGACGGCAACGCCGATCTTCAGGGCCGGAACGACCGCCTCCTCCTGATCACGGTCGCCGGCTACGTCCTGATCCTGTCGGGCCTGATGATCGTGAGCGGCGTGTCGATCACCCCGGATGTGCTGCTCGTCGCCCTCGGCCTGGCCGCGATCATCCTCGGTCGGGGCCGCCTGTTCATCCGGGACTGGGTGCCCTTCATCGGGCTCTTCCTGGCCTACGAGCTCATGCGCGGCTACGCCGACGACATCAATCGCCAGGTCCATGCGGCGGACATCCTGGGCCTCGAGCGCTGGCTGTTCGGGGGCAACCTGCCGACCCAGATTCTCCAGCAGGCCCTCCACCCGCCGACCGGCCTCGATCCGTGGGCCATCGCCGGCACCGTCCTCTACTTCCTCCACTTCCCGCTCCCCATCGCCGTCGCCTTCCTGCTCTGGATTCGGCGCCGCCGGACGTACTACGACTTCGTGGCCGCCCTCATCCTGCTGTCGATGGTCGCCTTCGCGACCTACCTGATCCTGCCGGTGGCGCCGCCCTGGTGGGCCGCCACACACGGGCTGATCAATGGACCCGATGGCCTGCCGGCGATCACGTACCTCAAGGCCCAGGGCTTCGACGATCTCGCCCGGATCTTCGGCTTCGAGGGCCGCTACCTCTACAGCTACACCGTCTACGAGGTGAACCCGAACCAGGTCGCGGCCTTCCCGTCGCTCCACGCCGGCTACCCGTTCCTGGCCTTCCTGTTCGCCCGGCGCGCCTTCGGCAAGCCAGGCTGGCTCGTGCTCGTCTACGCGGCCTGCGTCTGGTTCGCCGTCGTCTACCTCGCCGACCATTACGTCGTCGACGTCATCGCCGGGATCGTGTACGCCTCGCTGGCCTACCTCGCCATCGTCCATGCGCCTGGCTGGTTCCGGCGGGTGGTCGACCGGGCGGCCGACCCGGCGGTCGAGGCCGAGGTTGAGAGCGGGCAAGCGGGGGATCGCGCTGCCTTCGCCCGCGCCTCCGGCCACGTCCGCTGGCGGGTCGCCGGGCAGGGCCTTGCCGTAGCAGTCATCGGGGTCATCGGGGTCGTCGGCATCGTGAAGGCCGAGTGGTTCGGTGGCCCGACGTCGCCGGTACTGCTGGTGCCCTGGGCCCTCATCCTCGGCGGCCTCTGGCGGGCGGCCCTCGGCGCGATCTCGCGCTAGGCGGAGACAGCCGGGTGCGAGCGTTGCTGCAGCGGGTGACGAGGGCCGAGGTACGTGTCGCGGGGTCCAGGGTCGCGGAGATCGGCCTGGGCGTGGTCGCCCTGGTGGGGGTCGGCCACGGCGATGACGAGGTGGTGGCCGACGCCCTGGCCCGGCGGATCGTGGAGCTCCGGATCTTCCGCGACGAGGCGGGCAAGACGAACCGCTCCGTGCTCGACGTGGCCGGCGGGGTGATCGTCGTCAGCCAGTTCACGCTCTACGCCGACATGTCGCGGGGCCGGCGCCCCGGCTTCACCCAGGCCGCCGATCCGGAGCTGGCGAAGCGCCTCTACGAGCGCGTGGTGACCAGGCTACGGGAGGCCGGGGTGACGCCCGTGGGGACGGGCGAGTTCGGGGCGGAGATGGCCGTCGAGCTGGTGAACGACGGACCGTTCACGCTCTGGCTGGACACGACGGCCCGCTGAGCGTCGCGTTTCGGCGTGCCTTGACTGCCCAGTGTGGATCTGGTGACAAGCGCCTCGCGCCTCGTGGGGGGCTCGCCGTGGGCCATGCGCCCGGGCGCAGCGGCCGGACCAGCCGCCCTAGCGAGCCGTTTTCGTGAGCGTCCGACGGCAGCGCGTGCAGACGAGCTCCTTCGTCGACGTGCCGTTCTTCGTGATCACGAGGGGCTGGAGATTCGGCTGGTAGCGGCGGTGGGCTCGGACTCGGTTCATCCCCGACGACTGGGGATTGAAGCCGCCCATCGAAGCCTTGCCGCAGATGGCGCAGGAGCGGGCCATGGTGTCCTCGGAACGTGATTCATGGGAACGCCGGGCTGGTGGGCCCGAGCGGGGCGGTATGATAGCACGCACCCAGGGCGGCCCCAACGGCCGGCTCGCCCGGGCTGACGAGGACCCCGCCCGTTGCCCACTGACGAGATCCCCGGTCGTGCCCTCGCGACGCGACGCGCCGTAGCGGACATCGTGCGAGCGGCGGTCCTCGGGTCATACGGCGTCGCCGGCTTCGAGGCCGGGCCGCTGGAGCGCCTCGTGGCCGGCTTCGGGGATCGCCAGCCCGGCCTCCGGGTCCGCGTCTCCGATGAGCGACTCCGGATCGGCGTCCGCCTCCGGGTGATCGCCGGGCTGCCTGTCGCCGAGGTCGCCCGGCAGGTCGATTCGGCCATCCGCTACGGCCTGCGACGGGCCCTGGGCCGCGAGGTCGACGAGCTCCGAATCCGGATCGGCGGGCTCGAGGAATCGCCGGGCACGCCACCGCCCGCCCGACGCGCCCAGCCGGCGGTCGGCAGCAGCGACCTGGCCGACAGCGGCTCGGACGTGGCCTGATGGTCCGTCGCGCCTGCGACGGCGGCGGCCTCCTCGGGGCCTTCCGTGGCGCGGTGGCCAACCTCGAGCTCTACGTCGACGAGGTCAATGCTCTCAACGTCTTTCCCGTCCCCGACGGCGACACAGGCTCGAACATGGTCGCCACCGTCAGGGCCGCCCTGCTCGAGGCTGAAGGCAGCGGGCCCAAGCCGGCTGCCGAGCGCGTGGCAGCCGCGGCCTCGTTCGGCGCCCTCATGGGCGCCCGCGGCAACTCCGGGGTTATCACCAGCCAGATCCTGCGGGGGCTCGCCGAAGGCCTCGCCGGCAGGCGGACGTTCAACGGCCTCGACCTCGCGAATGCGCTCGAGCTCGGCGCGAAGGCGGCCTACGGCGCCGTGGCCAAGCCGGTCGAGGGGACCATCCTCACGGTCATCCGCGAGGCCTCCGCCGCCGCCGTGATCGCCGCCGAGCGATCCAATGATCTCGAGTCGGTCCTCACCGTCACCCTCGATGCCGCCGAGAAGGCCGTCGCGAAGACCCCGTCCCTGCTCCCGATCCTGCGTGACGCCGGCGTGGTCGACTCCGGGGGCCAGGGTCTCTACCGGCTCCTCCAGGGTGCGCTCCTCTTTCTCGCCGGGCGTGCGCCGGAGGCAGCCAGGGAGACCGGTGCCCCGACGGCCCGCTCTTCTGTCCTGGTCGCCAACGCCGACGAGGGCTTCGGCTACGAGACGATGTACCTCCTTCAGGCGCGGCCCGGCGAGAGCCTCGATGTCGATGCCCTGCGCGGCCACCTCGAGTCGATCGGCGAGTCGGTCCTGGTGGCCGGCGACGCGCGTGCGCTCAAGGTCCACGTCCACAACGATCGCCCCGACCTCGTCATCGGTCACGGCCTGGGCATCGGCTCGCTGTCCCGAATCAGCGTCGAGAACCTCGACAACCAGGCCCGCGACCTGCGCGAGACACGGGCTGCGGCGTTCACCCGTGAGGACGCCGGGGACGCCGAAACCGCGGCTGCCGCCGACGAAACCGCGGCTCCCGCCGGCGAGTCGGACGCCAGCCCGGGCAATGGCAGTGGGCCGGACCACGTGCTGCCGGTGGCCGTCGTCGCGGTGGCGGCGGGGGACGGCCTGGCCGCGATCTTCCGGGACTTCGGTGTCGACCGGGTGGTCGTCGGCGGCCAGGCTTCGAACCCGAGCACCGGCGAGATCCTCGAGGCGGTCAAGGCCGTCGGAGCGCGGGAGGTCCTGGTCCTGCCCAACAACCCCAATGTGGTCCTCGCCTGCCGCCAGGTCGACCGGCTGACCGAGCAGTCGGTGTTCGTCGTCGCGACCCGCAACGCGGCCGAGGGTTTTGCGGCGCTCCTCGCACTCGACCCGACGAAGGATGCGGCTGCGAACGCCACGACCATGACCGCGGCCGGGCGCGCGGTCCAGACGCTGTCGATCACCGGCGCGGTCCGCGACGCGACGATCGGTGGCACCAAGGTCCGCCTGGGGCAGACGATCGCCCTCGATCCCGACGACGGCCTTGTCGCGGTCGATGACGACCCGGCCACGGCGGTCCTTGCTGCGGTCCGGTCCTTCCAGCCCGGGTACGAGCTGGTGACGATCTACTACGGGGAGGGTGCCGACCTCGGCTCGACCGAGATCCTGGCCCGCCGGATCGGCGAGCTCGCGCCCGGGGCGGAGGTCGAGGTCGTCCACGGCGGACAGCCGCATTACCGTTACCTCATCTCCGCCGAGTAGCGTGGCCGCGAACGCCGGCCGCGAGCCAGGGCCGGCTGGTGGGGGGCCATCCTCCCGCCGCGGGGCCAAGGCGGCGGTCGCGCCGCCCCTCGATCCGCTCGAGCTCCTCGACGCACCGATCGGGCGATCGGGATTGCCGGGCGCCGGCGTCGTGGCCCGGGCGGGCCGGCGCCTCGGCATCGTTCGCGTCCGGGACCTCCTCTTCCGGGTCCCGCGGCGCTACGAGGACCTCCGGGAGATGCGCCGGATCGGGGACCTGGGCAGCGTTGCGGACGGCGAGCTCGTCTCGGCCCGGGTTCGCGTCGCCGATCTCCGCGTCGAGGCGTCCTTTCGGCGGCGGGTGCAGCGGACGATCGCCCGCCTCGAGGACGAGACCGGCAGCCTCGATGCCACCTGGTTCGGCCGGCGCTACATCGAGCGGCGCCTGAAGGCTGGCGATGCCATCGTCGTGAGCGGCAAGCTCCGCCGCTTCGGCTACCGGATGACCCTCGACAACCCGGAGTTCCAGGCCGACGACGGGGCGGCCCTCCTGCACGCCGGCCGCATCGTGCCGGTCTACCGCCTCACCGCGGGCCTCACCGCGAACTCGCTGCGCCGGGCGGTCCGGGGGGCCCTCGACCGCTCGGCCGCCGTCTACCCCGAGTACCTGTCGCCGGCGCTGCGCGCCGAGGTTGCGGTCGTCGGCATTGGCGAAGCCCTCGAGGAGGCCCACTACCCGACGACCTTTGAGCGGCGCGACGCCGCTCTCCGCCGGCTGGCCTTCGACGAGCTCCTGGCGCTCCAGATCGGGATGGTCGGGCGGCGCCGGGCGAGGGTCGGGGAGGAGGGCCGACCGGTCGCGATCAGCGACGACCAGGACCGCGCGATTCGGGGGGCCCTGGAGGCCTCGCTGTCGAGCAAGGTCGGCGGCCCCGTAACCCTGACCGTGGATCAGGCCGCCGCCATCGCGGCCATCCGGACCGATCTCGATCGGCCGAGCCCGATGCTCCGGCTCCTCCAGGGCGACGTCGGCTCGGGCAAGACGGCAGTCGCCGCCTGGGCCCTGGCGGCAGCGGCGCTGGCCGGCCGGCAGAGTGCCATCCTGGCGCCGACCGATCTCCTGGCTCGCCAGCACCAGCGCACGATCGCCGACCTCCTGGCCCCGCTGGGCATCGGCGTGGAGCTCCTCACCGGCTCGATGCGCGCCTCCGACGCGAACCGGACGCGGGAGCTCCTTGCGTCGGGGCAGGCGGGCGTGGTCGTCGGGACCCACGCCCTGATCTCCGAATCGGTTCGCTTCGCCGATCTCGCCCTGGCCATCGTTGACGAGCAGCACCGCTTCGGGGTGGAGCAGCGAGCAGCCCTCGAGGCCAAGGGCGGCGCCGTGCCCCATGTCCTGCTCATGACCGCGACCCCGATCCCGCGAACGCTCGGCCAGATCCTGTATGCCGACCTCGACGTGACCGACATCCGGACGCCGCCCCAGGGCCGGGTCGCGATCCGGACCGGCATCCGTCGCTTCACCGACCTGGAGGGCACGTGGCAGCGGGTCCGCGACGAAGCCGCCAGCGGCGGCCGGACCTTCGTGGTCGTGCCACTGATCGTGCCGGGCGAGACCGATGCGGCGGCCCCGGCCGAAGGCGAGATGGACTTCTTCGGGCCACCGGACGAGGCGGTCATCGAATCGACCGCCGTTGCCGCCGAGGCCGAGGCTGTCCGGCTCCGGGAGGTCCTCGCCCCGCTCCGCGTCGGGCTCGTCCATGGGCGCCTCAAGGCCTCGAACCGGGACGCGGAGATGGCCCGCTTCCGCGACGGCGACCTCGACGTCCTCGTGGGCACGACCGTGGTGGAAGTCGGGGTCGACGTCCCGGAGGCGACGATGATGGTCATCGAGAGCGCCGACCGCTTCGGCCTTGCCCAGCTCCACCAGCTGCGCGGCCGGGTCGGCCGCGGAACGCGCGAGTCGTTCTGCGTCCTCGTCTCCGATTCGGAGGACGAGACGGCCCGTGCCCGCCTGGCGGCCATCCGCGACGAGCGCGACGGCTTTGCCCTGGCCGAGAAGGACTGGGAGCTCCGGCGGGAGGGCGATGTCCTCGGCTTCGAGCAGAGCGGCCTGCCGGCCCTGCGAGTCGCGTCGCTCCAGCGCGAAGGCCACCGAGAGCTGGCCGTCCAGGCCCGCCAGGTCGCCGAAACGCTGCTCGATCCGGGCGGTGCGCTGCGGCCTGGTCAGGAGGCCCTTGCCGCCGAGCTCGGCGCGGGCTGGCTGGCCGGTGTCTCCCGGGGCGAGGCCGAGTCGAGTGCCTGACGACCGTCGTGGCGGGACGGGGCGGTCCCGTCCGAAGCCGGCCGCGCCGGCTCGGGTGGTTGGGGCGACACCCGCCGCCCACGCCGCTGCCGGACGGGTCATCGCCGGCGTCGCGCGGGGCACCCGGCTGGCCGGCCCCGGGGCGATGACGCGGCCCATCGGCGACCGCGTCAAGCAGACGCTGTTCGCGATCCTCGAGCCCGAGCTCCGTGGGGCCGCCTTCCTCGACCTCTTCGCCGGCAGCGGGGCAGCGGGCATCGAGGCGCTCTCGCGCGGCGCGACGGCGGCCACCTTCGTCGAACGCGACCGGGCGGCCGAGGCGGTCATCCGGGCAAATCTCGAGCGAGCCCACCTGGGAGGCCCCGAGGTTCGGGTCGTCCGGGCCGAGGCCCTCGCCTGGCTTGGGACCGCCGCGGGCTTCGGCAACGGGCCGTTCGGTGTCGCCTTCGTCGATCCCCCGTACGACAAGCCTGAGCTGCTGCTGGCGGCGCTCGACCGCCTCGGGACGGCCGGCGGGATCCTGGGGCCCGGGGCCGTCGTGGTCGCCAAGCACTACTGGCGGACCGAGCCGCCCGGGCAGATCGGGCTGCTAGCATCGGAGCGCGCACGCCGCTTCGGCGAGACGGCGCTGACGTTCTACCGGGCGGTCGAGTCGACGGAGGCGCAGGCGTGAGGGTCGCGGTCTACCCTGGGTCGTTCGATCCGGTCACGAACGGGCATCTCGACGTCCTCGGCCGGGCATTGGCCGTCTTCGATCGCGTAGTCGTGGCGGTGCTCGCCAATCCCAGGAAGGCGCCGCTTCTGCCGGCCGACGAACGGCTGAGGATCCTGCTGGCGGCCATCGAGGCCGCGGGTCTGCCGGCCAACCGGACCGCCGTCACGACCTTCGACGGCCTGACCGTCGACGCCGTCCGGGCGAACGGCGCGGCCTCGATCGTTCGAGGCCTGCGGGCGGTCTCGGACTTCGAGGCCGAGATGCAGCTTGCCCACAACAACCGGAAGCTCGCGCCCGACATCGACACGGTCTTCTTCATGACCTCCCTCGAGCAGGGCTACGTCAGCTCCAGCCTGGTCAAGGAGATCGCCTCCTTCGGGGGCGATGTCTCGGGCATGATCCCGGCGCCGGCGGCCGATGCCATCCGCGCCGCGCTGGCAACCCGATGAGCCGCGGCCGCGTGCCATAATCGAGCCCGCCAGCACGCCATCGCCGGAGGCCCTAGCCCTGGACATCATCTTCCTCCTCGAGCGTCTTGAATCGCTCGTCGCCACGGGCAAGTCGCTGCCCCTGACCCGGAACGCGGTCGTCGACCGCGACGCGATCCTCGACCTCGTCGACCAGCTCAGGGTGGCCATTCCTGAAGAGGTTCGGGCCGCCAAGCGGATCAATGCCGAGGGCGAGCGGATCATCGAGAAGGCCGAGGAAGAGGCGAGCCGGATCGTCAGCCGGGCCCAGGAGCAGGCCGCCTTCCTCATCGGCGAGCGTGGGCTCCTCGAGCTGGCGGAGGATGAGGGCCGCAAAATCATCGCCGCCGCCGACGTCGCCGCGGAAGCGACACGGGCCGGTGCCGACGACTACGCGTTCGGGCTCCTCGAGGCCCTCGAGATCGAGGTCGGGAAGGCGCTGGCGGGCGTCCAGAAAGGGATCGCGGTCCTCGACGACCGCCGGGCGGCCCTGGCCGTTACCGACCTGGGCGTCGACGACGGCGACGAGGAAGAGGCCGTCGAAGCGACGGCCCTTGACGACGACGAGGACGCGGAGCGCCCCGACTTCCGGTGACCCGCGCGCCCCTTTCGATCCCCCTCGCCGGGCTCCTGGCGGAAGCCCCCGGATCCACCCGTCACGTCGAGGTCCCGGCGGCCACGATCGGCCTCGATGACGGCCTCGTCCTGGCCTCGCCCATCAACGGGGCGGTGGCCATCGCCCGCACCAACCGCGGCCTCCTGGTCGACGCCCGGATCCGGACGTCGCTCGCGGAAGCGTGTTCCCGCTGCCTCCGGCCGGCCGTGGTTCCCCTCGACATCACCATCCGGGAAGAGGTCCTGCCGAGCGTCGACCTCGGGACGGGCAAGGCGATCGACGAGGCCGTCGAACCCGAGGTCGCCCGCCTGACCGACCACCACGAGCTCGACCTCGCGGCCCTCTTTCGGGAGGCGATCTCGCTGGCCGAGCCGATCGCGCCGCTGTGCGAGCCGGATTGCCCGGGCCTGTGCATCACCTGCGGCGTGCGCCTCGGTTCCGGGCACGCGGACCACGAGGCGGACGACATCGACCCTCGCCTGGCGGCGCTGCAGGCCTTCTGGGTCGACGCCGAAGCCGAGAACGAGTAGACTCCGCCCTCGGTCCCGCGCCCGCGTGCCCCGGGGTCGATCCGAACGAAGATTTCATCGCGCCGCGTTCGCGCGCCGCGCCGGCCGACCCTCGCCGAGGCGAGGTCCTCGGAAAGGAGCAGCAATCTCATGGGTGTGCCGAAGCGACGCGTCTCCCACGCTCGCCAGGGGGATCGTCGGGCGCACCTTGCGCTGACCCTCCCGCAGCTCGAGGAATGCCCCCACTGCCACGAGCAGAAGCGCTCGCATCGCGCCTGCCTGAACTGCGGCTACTACGCCGGCCGGCCGGTCCTCGAAGTGAAGACCGCCAAGGACGAGCCCGCGTCCTGATCCCATGACCAGCCAGTCCGTCGCTCCGGGGCCGGACGCCCACGGCGTCCGCCTCGCGGTCGATGCGATGGGCGGCGACCACGGGCCCGAGGAAGTCATACCCGGCGCCCTCGACCACGCCCGGGCGCATCCCGAGGATCATGTCGTCCTCGTCGGTGACGAGGCGCGGGTCGCCGCGATCGCCGGGCCCCTGCCGTCAAACGCCTCGATCGTCCACGCCTCCCAGGTCATCGAGATGGACGAGCACCCGGCCCAGGCCCTCCGCGAGAAGAAGGACGCCTCGATCGTCGTCGCCTGCGAGCTCGTCCGGAAGGGTGAGGCAGACGCGGTCGTGACGGCCGGCCACACGGGCGCCGGGATGGCCGCCGCCGTCCTCCGGATCGGGCGCCTGCCCGGCGTCGACCGGCCGGCCCTGGCCGTCCAGATGATCCGGGGCGGGACGCCGTTCGTCCTCCTCGACATCGGGGCCAATCCTGACTCGAGCCCCGAGAACCTCGTCCAGTACGCCCGGATGGGCTCGATCTTCGCCGAGCGCGTCCTCGGCATCGCCAGCCCCCGGGTGGCCCTCCTTTCCATCGGCGAGGAGAAGGGCAAGGGTGACCTCAGGATCCAGCGCGCGAGCGAGCTCCTCGACGACTCCGGGCTCAACTTCGTGGGCAATGTCGAGGGCCGGGACCTGACCGGCCAGGGCGCCGACGTGGTGGTGACCGACGCGGTCACCGGCAACGTGGTGATCAAGTTCTTCGAAGGCCTCTCGACCTTCATCTTCGACCTCTTTCGGGCCGAGTTGGGCGGCTCCCTCCGAGGGCGCCTGGCGTACCTCCTCATGCGTCCCGGCATCGGCCGGATCCGGGAGGTCTTCGACTACGAGAAGGTCGGCGGCTCACCCCTCCTCGGGGTTCGCGGCGCGGTCATCATCACCCACGGCCGGGCGAAGCGGCGGATGATCGGCTTCGCCTGCGAGGTGGCGGCCACGACGGCCCGGACGGGGGTCCCGGCCCTCATCGCCGAGGCCCTCCGGGAGGACGCGGCGGGACGCACGGCCGAGGTGACGGCGTGAGCGGGCCGATTCTGTCGGTCGGTCGTGGGGTCATCGTCGAAATGGCCCGCCTCGCCGCGCTCGAGGTCCCGGGAGTCCTTCGCGTCGCCCGTGGCGGCCCCGCCTGGCGAGCCTTCTTTCGGGGCCCGGCCGTGGCCGTCCGAACGCACGGCAGCCGGGTCGACATCCGCCTCTGGGTCCTTGCGCGCCCGGGCGCCGACCTGGCCGCCGTCGGACGCCAGGCGCGCGTCGCGGTGGCTGGCGCGATCGAGCGGCTGCTCGGCCTCGACCTCGGCTCGGTGACGATCGTCGTCGACGGCGTCGGGGCCTGAGCTCGGGCCCGTGGTGGCTGGACGGAGCCGGCGGCCCTCGGATTCGCTTCGCTCCCGGCGTGCCGCCCGGCGGGCGGCCCTGGCCGCGGTCTTCGAGGCGGAGTTCGGCCAGCGGACGCCGCCGGCCATCCTCGAGCGGGATCTGGCGGCCAACGAAGGCGACCCCGAGACGGCCGAGCTGGCCCGCCGCCTGGTCGACATCGTGGTCGTGAATCGGGACACGATCGATGCTCGGATCGGGGTCCTGGCGCCCCGCTACCCGGTCGTTTCGCTGGCCCGGATGGACCGCTCCCTGCTCCGTTGCGCCATTGGTGAGGTGCTACACTCGGCCACGCCGGCCCGGGTGGCGATCGCCGAGTGGGTCGAACTCGCACGAACCTACAGCGGAGAGCCGATGCGTCGCCTCATGAACGGCGTCCTCGGCCAGATCGCACGAGACACCCCCGGCGGGTGACCGCCGGTCCGAATCCTCAGGAGGGAGTCCCTTGGCAACGATTTACGAGCGGCTGAAGAAGATCGTCGTCGAGCAGCTCGGTGTCGACGAGGACGAGGTCAAGCCCGAGGCTTCCTTCGTCGACGATCTGAACGCCGACTCCCTCGATCTCGTGGAGCTCATCATGAGCCTCGAGGAAGAGTTCGGGACCGAGATCTCCGACGAGGACGCCGAGAAGATCCGGACCGTCCAGGACGCCGCCGACTACATCGAAGAGCGGCAGTCCTGAGGGCGACCCCGCCCGTTCCTGCTGATCCTGGTCCGGGGCCTGCCCAAGAGGTCCACGCCATGGATCGGATCGATGCCCTGGTCGAACGCCTGGGCCTGCCGGTTCGAAAACGCGAGCTCATCGTCCAGGCCCTGACCCACGCTTCGTGGCTCCATGAGCATCCCGGTGAATCGCCCGGCCACAATGAACGCCTGGAGTTTCTCGGCGATGCCGTGATCAGCCTGGCGATCTCGCAGGAGCTCTTCAAGCGCCATCCGGACGACGACGAAGGGCTCCTCTCTTCGCGCCGGGCCGCGATCGTGAGCACGACGGGACTGGCCCGCATCGCGACCCGCCTGGCTATCGGCGACGACCTGTCCCTGGGCGAGGGCGAGTCCCTCCGCGGCGGCCGCGTCCGCCCGTCGCTCCTTGCCTCCGCCCTCGAGGCCATTGCCGGCGCCGTGGTCCTCGAGGCGGGCTGGGACGCGGCCGCCGCCTGGATCGCCGCGATCGCCGCCCCCGAGCTCCGGGCGGCGCCGACGGCCTCGTCCCTCAAGAGCCCCAAGAGCCGGCTCCAGGAGCTGACCCAGCGGACGACCGGCGGCCGGCCCGAGTACCGGATCCTCGAGGCCCTCGGCCCCGACCACGAGAAGGTCTTCCGGATCGAGGTCCTCGTCGACGATCGGCCGCTCGGCGCCGGGGTCGGCCCGTCGCGGCGCGTGGCCGAGACCTTTGCGGCGGCCGAGGCGCTGGAGCGCCTGCAGGCCGCGCCGACGGATCTCCCGGGGGACGAGGGTCCCGGGTGACGGCACCGGCAAGGCTCCTGTCGGTTCGGCTCCAGGGGTTCAAGTCCTTCGCCGAGCGGACCCTCGTGACCTTCGGGCCGGGGATCAGCGCCGTCGTCGGCCCCAACGGGTCCGGCAAGAGCAACCTGGCGGATGCCCTTCGCTGGTCGCTCGGGGAGCAGGGCCGGGCCCTTCGCTCCAGGAAGGCCGAAGACGTCATCTGGGCGGGCTCGGAACGCCGCTCGGCGGTCGGGATGGCCGACGTCCAGCTGACACTCGACAACGCCGATGCGCTGCTGCCCGTCGAGTACGGGACCGTGGAGCTGGGCCGCCGCCTCTATCGCTCCGGCGAGAACGAGTACCTCCTCAATCGCCAGCGGGTTCGGCTCCGCGACCTGGTGGATTTCCTGGACGCAGCGCACCTGGCCGAGAACGCCTTCCTGTTCATCGGCCAGGGCATGGTCGACCAGGCCCTGGCCCTGCGGCCCGAGGAGCGCCGCCCGCTCTTCGAGGAGGTCGCCGGTGTCCACCGCCATGAGCGCCGCCGCCGGCGAGCGGAGGAGCAGCTCGTCGAATCCGAGGCCAACCTGGCTCGCGTCGAGGACATCGTCTCGGAGCTCCGCCCCCAGGTCCGCCGCCTGGCGGCGCAGGCCGAGCAACAGGCGACCCGGCTGTCGGCCGGTGACGAGCTGGTCCTCGGGCTCCTGGCGGCAGGCCACGCCCGTTGGCACGAGGCGGGCGGCCGGATCAGCTCGGCGGAACGGATCCTGGCGGCGGCACGGGCCGACGTCGACACGGCGCTCGTCGAGCTGTCGAGGGTCGAGGCGGCCTCGACGGCCGCCGCCCAGGCGCTGGACGAACGCGCTCGCTCCGGAGCTGCGCTGCGGGCCCGGGCCGACGCGGCCCGAACCGTATTGACCGCGGCCCGCCTCGAGGAGGGCCGGATCACTGCCGAGCGGAGCGCCCTCGGACGCGACCGCGAGCGGATCTCCGGGGAGCGGGCGGCAACGGACGCTGACCTCGCCCAGCAGCGCCGACGCCTCGCCGCGCCGACCGGGTCGCGGGACGTGGCCCTCGATGCTGCCCTGGCCGATGCCGAGCGGGAGCTGGCGGCGGCGCTCGCGGAGCTGGCCGACCTGCAGGCCGCGAACCAGGCCCGCGACGAGGATTCGGCCGCCGTCCGGCGCGCAGGGACCGCCCGGGCTGCCGAGGTCGAGGCTGGCAGCCGCCGGCTGGCCGAGGCCGAGCGCCGGCTTGCCGAGGAAACGGCGAACGCGGCGTCGATGGCCGAGAAGGTCGACCAGGCGACGAGGACAACGGCCCACGCGACGACGACGCTCGAGGTGGCCGTCGCGGCGGAGGGGGCCGCGGCCTCCGCCCGGGAAGAGGCCGCCCGCGCCTGGACGGCGGCCGGTGCTGCCGCCGCGACCGCTGCGGAGCGGGCTGGCACCGCCACTGCCGGGCTGGCCGCGGCCCACGCCCGGGTCGACGCCGCCAAGGCGGCCATCGAGGACGACCGCAGCAGCGGCTTTGCCGCCCGGATGCGGGACCGCGGCGCACGCCGGGTCGACGACGGGCTCGTCGTCGACCCCGTCTTCCAGGCGGCGGCCGACACGGCCCTGGCCGGCGCGGCGCGGGCCTACCTCACGACGACCGACGGGCTCCTCGAGAAGCCCGGCGATCGGGGCCTCGGCGTCGTCGCGGATCGCCTCCGCGACGTCTCCGGAATGACAGTGGCGCCGCCGTCCGCTGGGCAACGGCCGGCTGGCACGGCGCCGGCGGGCCGAGCGGTAGCTGGCCTGGCGCCGGACCCCGGTGTCGCCCTTCGCGACCACGTCGCGGCAGCCGGCGGGGGGCTCCTCCGAGAGGCGATCCGGCGCGACGGTGCGGGTGCCGCCAGTCGGCTGCTGGCCCGCGTGGTCTGGCTGCCCGACCTCGCTTCGGCACTCGGCACGCAGCCGATCCTGCCTGCAGGCTGGTCCGCCGTGCCCTTGGACGGCTCGGCCCTGATCGGCGAGGTCACGGTTCGCCTCGGCGGGAGTGACCGAACGCTCGAGCGCAAGGCCGAGCTCGACCGGTCTACCACTGAGCTTCGTGCGGCCGAGAAGGTGGCCGGGCTCGCCGCGGCGGATCGGGTCGCGGCCGAGAATGCGATGGCCGCGGCCCGCAACGCGCTCGACGCGGCGCGCTCGGCCGAGGATGCGGCGACCGGCGAGCGCCGCCGAGCCGAGGAGGAGGAGCGCCTGTCCGCACGTCGCCTCGAGGCAGACGTCCGCGAAGCGGCCTGGCACGCTGCCCAGATGGACCGCCTGGCCGCCGAGGTCGAGCGGGCACGAGCGGCGGTCCCGGCGCCGTTGACGCCGAGCGTGGCAAGTGCAGGCGACCCCGCTGCCTCGGACGCTCTACGAACCTGGCAGGCGAGGGCCGCCGAGCTCCGATCACGCCGCGACCGGCTGGCGGCCCAGGTTGCCGAGACCGATGCGATCCGACGCGAGGCCGACCGGCGGCGAGCGGCCGCCGAGGCTGCCATCGACCTCGATGAGGCCCGCCTCGCCGCGACGGATCGGTCGATGCTCGCCCTGGCCGAGCGCGAACGGGCCATGGACGCGGAACGCGACGCGCTCGTCGCACGCCTCGCGGAAGCGGTCGTTCGGGAGGCCGAGGCGGGCGAGGCACTGCACGGCCTCGAAGCCGCCGATGCGGCCGACCGGAGCCGCCTCGGGGAGGCTGAGCATGCCTCGGCAGCCGCCCGCGATCGGCTTCGCGCCGCCGAGGATGCGGCGCGGGTGGCCGAGGTCCGCGATCTCGAGGCTCGTTTGGGCCTCGATGCCATCCGCGAGCAGCTGCAAGTCGAGCTGGCCGGCCTCGGCTCGCTGAGCCTCCGCCACCTCGAACCGGCCGGGGACCCCGCGCCGGCCGATGACCAGGGTCGCGTACCGACGAGCGGATCGTCCGGGCCGACCGCCACCGACGAAGCCGCGGTCCCGGCCGCCGCCACGAGCGATGCCGCCGCTGCGGACGCCGAGGCGGCCGACGACGAGGGCGAGGACGCGGCTCGCCTCACGGCGGCGCTTGCCGCGGCCGGCACTGTCTGGGCGGCAACGGCGCCTCCCGATCCGCCGCCATCGCCCGGCCGGCTCGCCGGGCTGCGCCGCCGCTACCACGAGCTCGGCGCGGCGAATCCGTTCGCCGTCGATGAGTACGCCACGGTCCGGACGCGCCTCGAGCAGCTGGAGGGGCAGCGCGACGACCTGCGCACCGCGATCGACCGGACCCGATCCCTGATCGCCGAGCTCGACACGATGATCTCGACCCAGTTCCGCTCCACGTTCGCGGCCCTCGAGACGCGCTTCGACGCGCGCTTCAGGCAGCTCTTCGGCGGCGGCTTTGCCCGCCTCAGCCTGACGGATCCCGAGGACCTCGCCTCGACCGGTATCGAGATCGTGGCCCGTCCACCGGGCAAGAAGCCGCAGGCGCTGGCGATGCTGTCGGGCGGAGAGCGGGCCCTGACCGCCGTGGCCCTCCTCTTCGCCATGCTCGAGGTCCGGCCGGTGCCGTTTTGCGTCCTCGACGAGGTCGACGCCGCGCTCGACGAGGCGAACGTCGGCCGCTTCACGGCCGCCCTCCGGGAGCTGGCCGAGGCGACCCAGTTCATCGTCATCACCCACAATCGGGGGACCATCGAGATCGCCGACGCCCTGTATGGCGTGACCGTCGGCGACGATTCCGTCTCGCGCGTCATCAGCCTTCGTCTCGACGAGGCGACCGAGCTCGCGGAGCAGGGTCGCTCGGACGGGGCGGTCGGACCCGCGGTCGCGGCCGGTTCGAGCGGCATGGGGTCGCCGGCGTGACCACGGACGAACCCGTCGAGCGGGTCTTGCCCGAGGGGGATCTCGAGGCCGGCGTCGCCCGCAGCCGGGGTGGCTTCATGTCCCGGCTGCGGGGCATCTTCGTCGGGCCATCGTTCGGGGATGCCGAGTGGGAGGCCGCCGAGGAGGCGCTGATCGCCGGTGACGTGGGCGTCATCCTGGCCACCCGGATCGTCGAGCGGGCTCGCGCCCAGCGCGACGCCACCTCGCCCGGGGCTGCCGTCCGGGCGGAGCTGGAGCGCCTCCTCGCGCCACGGGATCCGGATTGGGACCTCCGGCCCGCCGTGGCCGGTCACCCCACGATCATCCTCGTCGTCGGGGTCAACGGCACGGGCAAGACGACGACCATCGGCAAGCTCGCGGCCCGCGAGGTCTCGGCGGGGCGGCGGGTCATCCTGGCCGCAGCCGATACCTTCCGCGCCGCCGCGATCGAGCAGCTCCAGGTCTGGGCCCGGCGGGCCGGCGCCGAGGTCGTGTCGCACGCCCCGGGCGCGGACCCAGCCGCGGTCGTCTATGACGCCCTCGACGCCGGCCTTGCCCGTGGTGCGGATCTCGTCATCGCCGACACCGCGGGCCGCCTGCACACCAAGGTGAACCTCATGGATGAGCTGGCCAAGATCCGCCGGGTCATCGATCGGCGCCTGCCCGGCGCGAAGCCCGAGACCCTCTTTGTCCTGGATGCCTCGACCGGGCAGAACGGCCTGAGCCAGGCCCTGGCCTTCCATGCCGCGGTGGGGCTCACCGGGATCGTCCTGACGAAGCTCGACTCGACGTCCCGGGGCGGGATCGTCTTCGCCATCGAGGACCAGCTCCGCGTGCCGGTCCGCTTCGTCGGGGTGGGGGAGGGCGTCCACGACCTGCTGGCCTTCGACCCGTCCGCCTTCGTAGCCGCGCTCTACGGTTCCACCCAGGCGTGACCGGGCGGGGTCGTGGCCGCGCTGCCACGATCGCCGGGCTCGTCCTCGCGGCGGTCCTCGCCGGCTGCGGTTCCGACAACCAGCCACCGCCCGCGGCGACGCCGACCGACGTGCCCCTGCCGACGCCGATCAGTACGACCTACGCCCTCCAGCAGACCGCCTGGTATGCCGGCCTCGTGGTCCACCTCGATTCCGTCAACACCGTGCTGCGGGCCGGGGTTGGCGCACTGACGGTCGCGCTTCGGATCGAGAACCCGGGCGCCGATCCGGCCAGTCTCGACGCGCCGATCCGGATGACCTCGGGCGGCCTCGTCCTGGAGCCAGTCCGGGGCACCGAGCTGCCCGACATCGACCCCGGGGCCTCGGCGGCGGTCAGCATCCGATTCGATGTCGGGACCGGATTCGAGGTCGGCCATGCGACCTTCCGCATCGGGCGGACGAGCGAGCACCAGGTCGTCGTGCCATTGGTGACGGGCGTGGCCGCCCTCGTGACCAACGAACCGCGGCCGCTCGCCCTGAGCGGCTCTGGCAAGGCGGGCTCGCTGAAGCTGACCCTGAAGTCGGGGGTCCTGCGGGCGGACCTGCCCGATTGGGGCCTGGAGCTGCCCCCGGGATCCCTGGCCCTGACCGTGGTCTACGACGCGAAATACCTCGGCACGTTCCAGGGCGGCTTCGCCTTCACCGTGGCCAACGTCGGGCTGAGGCTGCCCAATGGGACGGTCGTGGCGGCCCGCCCGGACGGCCATAGCCAGTCGGCGGCGGTCCTCCTTCCCCGGGCCACGAAATCGGGCCTGACCAGCCGCTTCGACGTCCCGATCCCGGGTCCCGGTACGTATGCCCTCGTCATCCGCGATGGCAAGTCGGTCGCCACCGTCCCGATCAGGATCGGCGCGGCGGCGCCGGGCGGTTGATGCGCTACACTCGAGCGACCCCGGTGTCGCCAGAACCCGCGCACCACCCGGCCCGCCCGCTCGCGCGGCGCCGGCACCGAGCCTGACCAGGAGATCCACCGACCCGTGTTCGACGCCCTGAGCGACCGCCTGCGCCAGACCCTGGCCTCGCTGACCGGTCGCGGCCGCATCTCCGAGGCCGACGTCGACGTGGCCATGCGCGAGATCCGCCTCTCGCTCCTCGAGGCCGACGTCAACTTCCGGGTCGTCAAGGACTTCATCGCCCGCGTCCGGGAGCAGGCGGTCGGAGCGGAGATCCTGGGCAGCCTGACGGCCGGCCAGCAGGTCGTGAAGATCGTCCACGACGAGCTCGTCGCCCTCCTGACCGTTGGCGACCGGACGTTCCACCTCCAGGGCAACCCGGCCGTGATCGCCCTCGTGGGCCTCCAGGGCTCGGGCAAGACGACGACCGCCGCCAAGCTCGCCCGCCACATCGTCAAGCAGGGCCGGCGACCCCTCCTGGTCGCCGCGGATCCCTATCGCCCGGCGGCGGCCGATCAGCTCGAGACGCTCGGTCGGGCCCTCGACATCCCGGTCCACCGAGCACCCGTGGGAACGTCGGTCGTCGACATCGCCCTCGGCGGGCTCGAGGCGGCCCGCCGGCTCGTCCGCGACACGGTGATCCTCGATACGGCCGGACGATTGACCCTCGACGAGGCGCTGATGGCCGAGATCGGGGCGGTCAACGCCGCGGTCAAGCCCATCGAGACGCTGCTCGTCGTCGACGCCATGACCGGCCAGGAGGCCGTGGCCGTGGCCCAGGCGTTCGCCGCGGCGGTCCCGGTCACGGGTCTTGTGCTGACCAAGATCGACGGTGACGCCCGCGGTGGAGCCGCCCTCTCGATCGCCTCGGTCACCGGCTTGCCCGTCAAGTTCATGGGAACCGGCGAAAAGACCGATGCCCTCGAGGTCTTCCATCCGGACCGCCTTGCCGGGCGGATCCTGGGCATGGGCGACGTCATGACCCTCGTCGAGCGGGCCGAGGAGTTCGTCGACGTCCAGCAGGCCCAGAAGCTCGAGGCCAAGCTCCGGAGGGCCGAGTTCACCCTCGAGGACATGCTCGAGCAGCTCCAGCAGGTCCAGAAGATGGGCCCCATCGGCCAGCTCGTGGGCATGATCCCGGGCATGGGTGGCATGGCCAAGGAAGCCCAGGCCGCCGTCGATCGCGGGGAGATGAAGCGAACCGAGGCGATCATCCGCTCGATGACCCCGCGCGAGCGGCGCGACCCTGGGGTCCTGAACGCCTCGCGCCGGCGGCGCATCGCGACCGGCTCGGGGACCACGCTACCGGACGTGAATCGCCTGGTGAAGCAGTTCGGCGACATGCAGAAGGTCATGAAGCAGCTCGGCGGCTTGCGGGGCATGGGCGGCGGCATGGCTGGCCTCGTCGGTCGCCGCTGATGGGGGAGAACGAGATGGACCCGCGACCCGAGATGGCCGAGCGCCCCGAGCACCCGCAACCCGAGATGGCCCCACGACCCGCGGAGGACCCGCGACCCGAGATGGGCGGGCCCCCCACGACGGATCCGCAACCCGAGATGGGCGAGGCGCCGACGACGGATCCGCAACCGCAACCCAACCCTCGACCGGAGATGGACCCGCCGCCTGCGCCCGGCATCGAGAGCGCCGAGGCCCAAGCGGCCGGGCCGGTCAATGCCGGCACGAGGGGCCTGGCGGCAGCCGCCGTGCCCACGACCGGCCCCGCCCCGGCAATCCTTGCCGCCGGTTCCGATCCCGCCACGCCACCTCGGCGTTCCCGGATGCGCTGGTTCGTGGCCGCCCTGATCGTGGTGGTGGTCATCGGCGGCGCCCTTGCCGGGGCCCTGCTCCTCGGTACGAAGCCGCTGCCAGAGGCCTTGCGCTACGTCCCGAGCGGGAGCGCGGTCGTCGTCGAGCTCCGGCCCGACCTGCCCGGCGACCAGCGCCAGCACCTCGGCAACTTCCTGGCCCATCTTCCCGGGTTCGCCGACCAGTCCACGCTCACCGCCAAGATCGACGAGGCGCTCGCCCGGATCGTCACGGCTGCCGGCGGCGGCGCGGTTGACTACACCACGCAGGTGAAGCCCCTCCTGGCCGGCCCCATGACCGCGGCGCTGAGCGTCTCGGACCTCGCCGATGCCAGCGCCGGGCGGACGCCGTCCGGCCTGCTTCTCGTGGCCACCACGGACGGCAAGGCAACCTGCCAGTCCATCTCCGCGGGCAAGGGCACCAACGGCGAGGTCCATCGCGGAATCCAGCTGAGCGTGATCGGACCCAGCAGCGGCCTTGCCTGCGCCGTCGATGGCCGCTTCCTTCTGCTGGGCAGCCCGGCCGGCATCTCGGGCGGCCTCGATGCCAAGCTCGACGGCAAGGGCATTGACGCCAACGCTACGTTCCGCAGCGCGCGCGAGCGCCTGTCCGGTGACCACCTGGCCCTCGCCTACGTCGACGGCAAGGCGTTGCAGGCCACCGTCGACTCGCTGGGCGCGACGATCGGCACGATCCCGTCGCTGACGCCCTCGGCGAACGCCACGCTGGACCCCGCGCGGACATCGACCCTCCCGGCCTGGGTGATGCTCGGCGTACGGGTGGTCGATGATGCCCTCCAGCTCGAGAGCGTCGTGCCGCCGATCGCCGGCCCGGTGCTGCCGAGCGGCCTGCCGTCCGATCCGCCGTCCGACAAGAGCCACTTTGCCGCGGTGCTTCCCGCCGACGCCTACGGGTTCGTCGAGGCCCATGGGGCCGGGGCCAACATCGAGCGCTTCGTGGGCCTTCTGGCGGCCGACTCGAGCCAGCTCGCTGCGCTCGAGAGCCTCAAGCAGGCCCTGGCCAGCGTGGGCGGCATCGATAGCCTCGTCGGCTGGATCCAGGATCTCGGCGTGGCCGGCATTCCGACCGGGGGCAACCCCGGCGCCGTCGTCCTCCTTCGGGGCGCCGACGCCAATGCCGCCAGCAGCCGGCTCGACCAGATCCGCAACCTGTTGACGCTGGCTTCCATCGGTACCGACATCACGGTTCGAACCGCCGACCACAACGGTGTCCCAATCACGACCGTCAATCTCGGCGACCTCGGCCCGACGCTCGAGGCGCTCGGCGCGCCGGCCGGCGTCATCCCCGCCGGCTCCAACCTGGCCTTCTCGATGGCCCGACGTGGCGACATCCTCATGGTCGGGATCGGCGATGGCGTCCTCGAGCGGGTGATCGATGTCGACGCGTCATCCTCGCTCGCCAGCAGCCCGACCTACCGGCGGGCCATCGAGCTGGCCGGCAGCCCGAACGATCTCGAGGCATTCATCGGCATCGAGGCGGTCGTCGCCTGGATCGACGCCCACCCGCCGACCGGCATCGATATGGATGCCTACCGGGCCAACATCCAGCCCTACGTCAGCCACCTCGCCGGGCTCATCGAGTCGACCCTCACCACCCCGACCGGCACGACCGGTCGGATCATCGTCACCGTCAAGTAAGCTACCGAGCCGGCAAGGGCCCGGACACAGGAGGAACTCGCACCCCATGGCCGTTCGAATCCGACTCACTCGCGTCGGCGCGAAGAAGCAGCCGGCGTATCGCGTGGTCGTCGCCGACTCGCGGAGCGCCCGCGACAGCCGCTCGATCGAGACGATCGGGCACTACAACCCTCGAACCGAACCGGTCGAGTTCGCCGTCGACGCCGAGAAGGCCAAGGCGTGGCTCGCCAAGGGCGCCCAGCCGTCCGACACGGTGGCCCGCCTGTTCCGTGCTGCGGGCGTGCTGCCCGCCGGAAAGTAGGCCCGCGATGGCAGCCCGCGAGCTCGTCGAGTACGTCGCCAAGACGCTCGTCGATGACCCGGCATCCGTCACGGTCACCGAGGTCGAGGACGGCGATGGCACCGTCATCGAGCTGCATGTCGCCGAAGACGACATGGGCAAGGTCATCGGCCGGAACGGCAGCGTCGCCAAGGCCCTCCGGACGCTCCTGAAGGTCACGGCCGCCCGCGACGGCGGTTCGGTGACGCTCGAGATCCTCTGAGCGAGGCCCACGGCGGCGGGCCGGACGCGCTGGGGCCGCATCCGGCCGTCACGACCCGGCTGGTCGTCGCCCAGGTCCGTGGCCTCCACGGCCTCCGGGGCGTCCTCCGGGTGGAGGTCCTCACCGATCGGCCCGAGGACCGCTTCGTGGCCGGCCATGTCCTCCATCGGGAGGGCAGCGACGCACCCCTGACGATCGTCGAGGCCACGGCGGTGGACGATGGGCCCGGCTGGCGGCTGCGCTTTCGCGAAGTCCCCGACCGGGCGGCCGCCGAACCGCTTCGGGAGGCCTACCTCGAGGCCGTCGTCGACCGGACAGCGGACCTTGCCCCCGGGGCCGCCTACTGGCACGAGGTCATCGGGACGCCGGTCCGCGGCCTCGACGGGCAGGACCTAGGCAAGGTCACCGATATCTACCGGGTCGGCGAGGCCGAGGTCTTCGTCGTCCAGGACGGGCCGCCCGGAACGTTCGACCTGCCCGTCGTCCGGGACATCGTCCGGGTCTTCGCCCCGGAGCGCGGCGAGATCGTCGTGGATGCGTCGATCCTCGACCTCGACGGCGCCCCGGTCGACGAGCCGCGCCCTCGCCCGGCGCGGAAGCGCCCGCGCTGGTC
Source organism: Chloroflexota bacterium (assembly GCA_041691215.1). GTDB lineage: Bacteria > Chloroflexota > Limnocylindria > Limnocylindrales > CSP1-4 > UBA5189. The sequence goes on along the minus strand of JBEPVB010000001.1, from coordinate 12,810 downwards.
CCGCCATGGCAAGGGCGCGCCGGCCGCTGCGGCCAGTCCGGTCGGTCTGGTCGCCGACTCGCCCGAAGCCGGGATGCCCGACGCCGCGCAAGCGGCGGAAGCGCCTGCGTCGAATCCGGACTCGGACGTCCCGGAGCCGGCCGAGGGCGCCTGAGGTGCGGATCGACATCCTGACCCTCTTCCCGGCGATGCTCGAGGGCCCCCTGTCGGCCAGCATCCCGGGTCGTATTCGCGAGACGGGCCTGGCCGAGATCGAGGTCCACGACCTCCGTCGATGGGGCCTCGGCCGCCACCGGAGCGTCGACGATGCGCCCTATGGCGGGGGAGCGGGCATGGTCCTCCGGCCGGAGCCCGTTGCCGCCGCCCTCGATGCGCTCCGCCGGCCCGAATCGACGGCCGTCCTGATGGATCCGGCCGGCGAGCGTTTCAGCCACGCCCTGGCCGTCGATCTGGTGGCCCGCGAGCACCTGATCCTCGTCTGCCCCCGCTACGAGGGCGTCGACGACCGCATCCGCGACCTCGTCGACCGCGAGATCTCGATTGGCGACTACGTCCTGACTGGCGGCGAGCTGCCCGCCCTGGTCGTGATCGACGCGGTGATCCGCCTCCTGCCCGGCGCCATCGACGCTGCGTCGACGACCGAGGAGTCGTTTGCCGAAGGGCTCCTCGAATACCCGCAGTACACGCGGCCGGCCGTCTTCCGGGGGGCCGGCGTGCCCGACGTCCTGGTCGGCGGCGACCACGCGGCGGTCCGGCGGTGGCGGCTCGAGGCCTCCCTGCGGCGGACGCTCGAGCGACGCCCGGACCTCCTGGAGGGCCGGACCGGCGGGCCGGAGGAGCGGCGCCTCCTCGACGGGATCGCGGCCGAGCGGGCCTCGGGCCCGGAGCCGCCCGAGGCCTGAGCCAGCCGGGACCCGTGCTATACTCCGCCGCCGGTCGACCTCCGGCCCGGTCGATCCACCGACCATCCCGCAGCGACGCGCTGCCACACGATCAGGAACCACCACCCGTGAACGTGCTCGACGAGATCGTCGCCGAACAGCTCCGAACCGACCTGCCGACCCTCGCCAGCGGCGACACGGTCCGCGTCTCGGCCCGCGTGGTCGAAGGCGGCAAGGAGCGCGTCCAGGTCTTCGAGGGCGTGATCATGCGGCTCCGCGGCGGCGGGATCACCCGCTCGATCACCGTTCGCAAGATCGCCAGCGGCGTAGGCGTCGAGCGCACCTTCAAGATCAACAGTCCCCGGATCGAGAAGATCGACGTCGTGCGCCACGGTCAGGTCCGCCGGGCCCAGCTGTACTTCCTGCGCAAGCGCGTCGGCAAGGCCGCGACCCTCCGCGAGCGCCGCACCACGAGCTAGGCGCAGGTCCCGCCGGCCCCGCCCCGCCCCGCCCGGCCCCGAACCCGCCCGATCCAGGGGCCCCCGGCGCGCCGGCGACGGTCGGGCCGGGGCGGTAGGCTAGCGTCCGTGCCGCAGGTCCCCTCCCTCCGCTTCGAGCGTCCGCTCTGGCGGGCCGGCGCGTCCCGGGTCGCGGGGGTCGACGAGGTCGGGGTGGCCCCGACCTGTGGCGCCGTGGTAGCGGCCGCGGTCATCATCCGGCCCAACAGCCATCGCATCGAGGGTGTCCGCGATTCGAAGACGCTGTCGGCTGCGCAGCGGGAACGGCTCGCGCCCGAGATCCGCCGCCGCGCTGCCGCGGTCGCGGTCGGGGCGGCCTCGGTCGAGGAGATCGACCGCCTCAACATCTATCACGCAACCCATCTCGCCATGCGCCGCGCCGTGGCCCGCCTGGCGGGCCACGATCATGTCCTCGTCGACGGCAATCGGATTGCGAACTTCGAATCCCACGTCGGGCCGTACACGGCGATCGTCGACGGCGACGCGCGGGTCTATTCCATCGCCTGCGCCTCAATCGTGGCCAAGGTCGTCCGCGATCGGATGATGGCCGGGCTCGCCGCTCGCTATCCCGGCTACGGCTGGGAGCACAACCAGGGCTACGCCACCCTGGAGCACCGTCTGGCGATCCGCCGGCTGGGCCTCACGCCGTTCCATCGGCGCAGCTTCCTCGCCCTCCAGCGCACGCTCGCCGGCGACCAGATCGACCTGGGCTTTCAGGCCGACGAGCTGACCGGCGGCAGGTCGATCACGCGCCCGGCCGTGCCGGTGATGGCGACTCGTCGAGGTGTCGACGTGTCCGACCTCGTGGCCGACCTGGCCGACACGCTGGAGCTCGACTTCCCGATGGACGCCGAGGCTGAGGTCCTGGTCGGCAGCTGAGGCGGTCTCGCACGTCCGCGGTCGACCCCCCGACGGCCCCGATCCACCGGGCCAGATAAGCCGCAGTGCATCGGCCGCTGCAATCCTGCATCCGATGCGGACCCAGGCCCAGCGAATCGGGGACGACGCCGAACGTCTCGTCAGTGAGCGGCTGGTCGCCGCCGGCTGGCGAATCCTCGGCCGCCAGGTTCGTGTCGGGCGGGCGGAGCTGGACATCGTCGCCATCGACCCGGTGGCCCCGGCTCGGCTCGTCGTCGTCGAGGTCCGGGCCCGCGCCAGCCGCGACTTCGGCCTGCCCGAGGAGACCGTCGACATCCGTAAGCGGCTCCGGTTGCGGCGGGCCGCCCAGGCCCTCCGGGAGCAGGGGGTCCTGCCCGATGGCACGGCCGTGCCTCCGCTGCCGCTGCGCCTCGACCTGGTGGTCGTCGAACCGCCCGTGACCAAGGGCGGTGCCGTCCGGATCCGTCATCACGTGGCCGCCATCTGATCGCCTGGCGGCTCCGGACGTCATCGCGGTCGCCTCCCGGATTGGCCCGGTGCCGCCTCGGAGGCCGCCTCGAAGTCGTCCTGGGGGCGGCCTCGAGACCCTGTGCTACACTCCGGCCCGCCGCGGACCGTCCGCGCTGAATCCTTGCCCATCGTCACCTGGCGGTGGAGCTCACACGCGGACCGTTCCCGACCGGGACGGTGCCGGACGGATCGCTCGAGAAGGGCGCCGGACGGCCCCCGGCGACGTGGTCCGCGGCGGACATAACCGAACCTGGAGGTCAACCCGTGCCGTCCGTCTCGATGCGGCAGCTGCTCGAAGCCGGTGTCCACTTCGGTCACCAGACTCGCCGCTGGAACCCCAAGATGCGCCCGTTCATCTTCGCCGAGCGCAACGGCATCCACATCATTGACCTGGCCCAGACCGCCCAACGACTGGAGACCGCCCTCGACTACGTCCGCGAAACCGTCGCCCGGGGCGAGTCGGTCCTCTTCGTCGGGACCAAGAAGCAGGCCCAGGAGCCCGTAGCCCAGGAAGCCGCCCGGGCCGGCATGCCCTGGGTGAACAAGCGCTGGCTGGGCGGCATGCTCACCAACTTCGTGACCATCAAGAAGCGGATCGGGCTGCTCGAGCAGCTCGAGGCGCGCCAGCAGGCCGGCGAGTTCGAGCGCCTCCCCAAGAAGGAGGCCGCGAAGCTGACCGAGGAGCTTGACAAGCTCAATGCCACGCTCGGCGGCATCCGCAAGATGAAGCGCCTCCCAGGGGCCGTCTTCATCGTCGACCCGCATCGCGAACGGATCGCTGTCACCGAGGCGAACAAGCTCGAGATCCCGGTCGTCGGGACGGGCGACACGAACGTCGACCCGGACGAGCTCGACTACATCATCCCGGCCAACGACGACGCCATCCGCGCGATCCGGCTGCTCTGCTCGCTCGTCGCGGATGCCGCGCTCGAGGGCGCCAACGACCGGGCCAATCGGGCGACCATGGAGCCCGAGCCCGAGCCGCTGACCGCCGAACCGGAGTACGACGACGTCGGGGCCAGCGATGCCCTCGTGGCCGCCCTGGCCGGCGGCGCCGCGCTGAGCTTCGCTCCCGACGATGACGACGATCTCCTGCCCGGCGCTCCGGTGGTGCCGGCCGCCGAGGAGCCGCCGGCCGCGACGCCCGATGAGATCGCGGCCGAGCTGGCCCGCGAAGCCGCCGAGCGAGCGGCGACCGAATCCGCGGGCTGAGGCCCGAACCACCGAACCATCCCGCGGCGCGCCCAGGGTCCGCCGCTTCGACCAAGGAGCATCGAACGAGCATGGCCACGATCAGCGCCGAGGCGGTCAAGAACCTTCGCGAGCTCACGGGCGCCGGGTTCATGGACTGCAAGCGCGTCCTCGAGGAGACCGGCGGCGACGTGGAGAAGGCGGTCCTGCTGCTGCGGGAGCGAGGCCTCTCGGCGGCCGCCAAGAAGGCCGGCCGCGACGCCCGCGAGGGCCTCATCTCCAGCTACATCCACACCGGTGGCCGGGTCGGCGTCCTGATAGAGGTCAACTGCGAGACGGACTTCGTCGCCCGCACGGACGAGTTCCAGAAGCTCGTCCGGGACCTCGCGGTCCAGGTCGCCGGACTGGCACCGCAGTACGTCGACGCCGAGGCCATCCCGGCGGCCGATCTCGAGCGCAAGAAGGCCGAGCTCGCGGCCGACCCCACAGCCGCATCCAAGCCGGCCGAGATCCGGGAGAAGATCGTCGAGGGCCAGCTCAAGAAGTGGTATCGCGAGGTCTGTCTCCTCGACCAGCCCTTCCGCGACGAGGAGCGCACGGTTCGTGACCTCGTCACGGAGAAGATCGCAAAGATCGGCGAGAACATCCGGGTCCGGCGGTTCATGCGTTACGCCCTCGGGGAGGAGCAGTGACCGCGGGCAAGGACGTCGCATCGCCGCGCTACGCCCGGATCCTCCTCAAGCTCTCCGGGGAAGCCCTCCTCGGCGATCGCAGCTACGGCGTTGATCCGGCCGTGTGCGCCTTCATCGCCCGCCAGATCGCGACCGTCCACGCCACCGGCGTTCAGGTCGGGATCGTGGTCGGCGGCGGCAACATCTTTCGGGGGCTGGCCGCTTCGGCGGCGGGCATGGATCGGGCGACCGGTGACTACATCGGCATGCTGGCCACGGTCATGAACGGCCTGGCCCTCCAGGATGCGGTCGAGCGGGCCGGGATCCCGGTTCGGGTCATGAGCGCGATCGCCATGAACGAGATCGCCGAGCCCTATATCCGGCGGCGGGCCGTCCGTCACCTCGAGAAGGGCCGGGTCGCGATCTTCGTGGCCGGCACTGGCAATCCCTACTTCACGACCGATACGGCGGCGGCCCTCCGGGCGGTCGAGATCGGGGCCGAGGTCCTCCTCAAGGCGACCCGGGTCGACGGCGTCTACGATGCGGATCCGCTCAAGAATCCCGCAGCCCGGCGGTACGATCGGCTCGTCTACGCCGACCTCCTCCGGGATCAGCTCAAGGTCATGGACGCTGCCGCGGTTTCGCTATGCATGGAAAATGACCTGCCGATCGTCGTCTTCGACCTTAATCGGCCGGATAACATCGCTCGGGTAGCACTCGGCGAGTCGGTCGGGACTCTCATCACGGCTCCGACGCCGGGAGGCGGGCAGGCATGAGCAACGACATCGTCGCCAGCGCCGATCACAAGATGGGCCGCGCGATCGAGGCCATGGAGCGCGACTTCCAGAGCATCCGCACGGGCCGGGCTTCGACCAACCTCGTCGAGCGCATCCACGTGGACTACTACGGCACCCAGACGCCCCTCAACCAGCTGGCCGGGATCAGCGTCCCGGAGGCCCACCAGATCGTCATCCAGCCCTGGGATCGGAGCGTCCTGGGGGCGATCGAGAAGGCGATCCTCAAGAGCGACATCGGGCTGACCCCGAACGTCGACGGGACCGTCGTCCGGCTCAACATCCCGCAGCTCACCGAGGAGCGCCGGCGCGATCTCGTGAAGGTCGTCCACAAGCGGATGGAGGAAGCACGGGTCGAGATCCGCAACCTCCGGCGCGAGGCTGCCGATCAGCTCAAGAAGTCGGAGCGCGACGGCGAGGTCGGGACCGACGAGGCGCATCGCGTCCAGGAGGCCATCCAGAAGGCCACCGATCGTCACATTGACGAGGTCGATCGCGTCGGTGCGACAAAGGAACAGGAGGTCCTGGAGGTCTAGTGGCGCGCGCACCCCTCGTCCGGCCGACCGACGCGCCGCCAACGGCCCACGAGTCGGACGCCCCGCTCGACGAGGACCGAGCCCCGGATCTCCCGCCCGCCGCTTCGGCGGCCGAGCTTCCCCGCCACGTGGCGATCATCATGGATGGCAATCGGCGCTGGGCCCGGCAGCGCGGGTTGGACGACCTGGAAGGCCATCCGGCCGGGGTCGAGGCCATCCGGGGGGTCCTCCGCCACGCCCGGCGGCGGGGCATCCGGGTCCTGACGCTGTACGCCTTCAGCCGCGAGAACTGGGCCCGCAGCGATGACGAGGTCACGGCCCTCTTCGGCCTCCTCGAGGCCGCCATTCGCAACGAGACCACGGAGCTCAGGGCCCAGGGCGTCCGGGTCCGGATGATCGGCCGGACCCACGAGCTGCCCGACGAGACCCGGGCCTCCATCGACGATGCCCTGGCCGCGACGTCCGACGGCGCCGAGATGCTCCTGAACATCGCCTTCAACTACGCCGGCCGGACCGAGCTGGTCGACGCCGTCCGCTCGATCGTGGCTTCGGGCGCGAGCGCTGACCAGGTCGACGAGGCCACGATCGCCGCCGCCCTCTACACGGCCGGCTCGCCGGACCCCGACCTCGTCATCAGGACGGGCGGCGAGCAGCGGCTCTCGAACTTCCTGATCTGGCAGGCCGCGTACGCTGAGCTGGTGACGACGGACACGCTCTGGCCGGACTTCGATGCCGCGGAGCTCGACGCGGCCCTCCAGGAGTACGCGTCGCGACAGCGCCGGTTCGGTCGCTGACGGCGGGATGCTCCGCGACCGCGCGAGGAGCGCTGCGCTCCTCGTCCCGCCGCTCCTCGTCGTCCTCTGGCTGGGCGGACCGTGGGTCATCGCCGTCGTCGCTATCGCCGTCGGCGTCGGGGCGCGAGAAGCGTTCCGCCTGCTCGGAGCGGCCGGCTACCCGTCGTTCCCGGCGCTGGGCGTGGTCCTTGCCCTCGTCATTGCTCTCGGCGATTCCATCCCCTCGATGCCGCCCGGGTCGGCCATCCTCCTGGCGAGCCTCGGCGTCATCCTGACCGGGGCCGCCGCCCTGACCCGCCAGGATCCGCGCGATGGGCTGGCCAGCTTTGCCACAACGACCTTCGGAGCGCTCTACGTGGGCCTCCTCGGCTTCGTGCCTCGCCTCGCGACTGCGGCTCCGGCAATGCCCGACGGGGCGGCGCTTGCCTTCCTCGGCCCGGCCCGAGGCTGGCTCCTGATCCTGATCCTGGGCGTCTGGGCCTTCGATACCGGTGCCTACGCTGTCGGCCGGCGGATCGGCCGGCGGCCGTTCATGGCCCATATCTCGCCGGCCAAGACGGTCGAAGGCGTGATCGGCGGGACGCTGACCGTGGCCATCGTGACGACCGTCCTGGTGACGCTCGCGGGCGGGTCGTGGCTGGTCGGCGTGCTGCTCGGGCCGGTGATCGCAGCCGCGGCCCAGGCCGGCGACCTCGTCGAGTCGATGCTCAAGCGAGCGGCCGGGGCCAAGGATTCCGGCCAGCTGATCCCGGGTCATGGCGGGATGCTCGACCGCATCGACTCCTTCCTCTTCGCGGCGCCGGCCGTGGTGCTCTATGTCCTCGTCGCGTTCCGCTGATCGGCCCGGTCACAGGCCGGGACCGCGAGACGACGGCCGCCCGATCCGCGTCGCCCTGCTCGGCTCGACGGGCTCGATCGGCCGCCAGGCGGTCGAGATCCTGGCCCGCGACGGACGCTTCGAGGTGGTGGGTCTTGGCGGAGGCCGCAACACATCCCTCCTGGGCGACCAGGCCCGGGCCCTCCGGCCGAGGGTCGTCGTCACGGCCGAGGATGCGGATCTCGAGGCCCTCGGCGACCTCCCCAGGGCCTCGACGATCGAGGTCGGCGCGACGGCCCTGGAGGCGTTGGCCGCCCGGGACGACGTCGACCTCCTGATCGTCGGCACGGGCGGCATGGTGAGCCTCCGGCCGGTCCTGGCGGCCCTCGCGGCCGGCACGCCCGTCGCGACGGCCAACAAGGAGACCCTGGTCGCCGGCGGGCACCTGGTGATGCCGCTGGCGCGGGCGCTCGCCTCGGCGCGCGCGGCCGAGGCCCCCGGGGACCCCCTGGCCAGCGCCCTCGGCTGGGTGCGGCCGATCGACTCCGAGCACTCCGCGATCTGGCAGTGCCTCGTCGGCGAGGCGCCGGGGACCATCGCCCGCCTCATCCTGACCGCGTCGGGCGGCCCGTTCCTCGACATCGATCCGGCCGCGCTCGCGGCGGTCAGCCCGGAGCAGGCGCTTCGTCACCCGACCTGGTCGATGGGGGCCAAGATCACGATCGACAGCGCCACCCTGGCCAACAAGGGCCTGGAGGTCGTGGAGGCGCACTGGCTGTACGATGTCGACTACGACGCGATCGACGTCGTGATCCACCCGCAATCGGTGGTCCACTCCGCCGTCCAGTTCGTCGACGGCTCCCTCAAGGCCCAGCTGGGCACCCCGGACATGCGCTTGCCAATCCAGTACGCCCTGACCTATCCGCATCGCCTGCCGTCGCCGGCCGCGGCCCCCGACCTCGTGGAGATCGGGCGGCTCGAGTTCCGGGCCCCGGACCTGGACCGCTTCCCGGCCCTCCGGATCGCTCGCGGGGCCGGCCTGATGGGACCATGGGCGACGGCGGCCCTCATTGCCGCCGACGAGGTCGGGGTGGCCCGCTTCATGGACGGCACCCTCGATTTTCCCGGGATCGCGCAGCTCCTCGGCACGGCGGTCGAACGGTATGGCCAACAGGCCGGACCCCCGCCGTCGATCGATGACCTCGTCGCCCTGGATGCCGAGATCCGGGCCTCGTACGCGACCGGGCCCGTGGCGTGAGCGAGATCTTCCGGACCGTCGTGACGGTCGTCCTCTTCTTCGGCATCCTCGGGGCCCTGGTCGTCATCCACGAGCTCGGCCATTTCGTCGTGGCCAAGCTCTTCCGGATTCGCGTCCTCGAGTTCGGGATCGGGTTCCCGCCAAGGGCGAAGGTCCTCCGCAACCGGGGCGAGACGATCTACACCCTGAACTGGCTGCCGATCGGCGGCTTCGTGAAGCTCGAGGGCGAGGACGGCGACGGCGCCCAGGATCCGCGGGCATTCTCGGCCCAGCGCCTGCCCCGACAGCTCATCGTCCTCGTCGCCGGCGTCGTGATGAACGTCGTCCTCGCCGGCGCCATCTTCACCGGGATCGCCCTGATCGGGGATCCTGCGATCGGCGTCTACGTGCCGTACGTCGATCCGGGCTCGCCCGCGGAGATGTCCGGTGTACGCGTCGGCGACGTCATCGAACGGGTCGATGGCCAGGCTTACGGCGCGTTCGGGCCGGGCTCGATCCTCGACGAGCTCCACGCCAGCGCCGGCAAGACGGTCGCCCTGACCATTCGCCGCGACGGCCAGGTCGTCGAGGTCACGGCCACGCTCCGCTCGAAGACGGACGTCGACGCCGGCAAGGGCGCCCTCGGGATCGGCCAGCCGACAACGCATCCGCTGGAGGGCCGAGCCACCCCGGATCGGATCAACTACCCGATCGGGCAGGCGCTCCAGCTCGGCGTCGACCGGACGACGTCGGCGATGGCCCTTATCGTCGATGGCGTCGGGCAGCTGGCGACCGCCATCGTCAGCCATCCGACCGAGCCGCCTCCGGCCTCCGGCCCGATCGGGATCGCGACCCAGATCGGGGACGTCTTCTGGACCCTCGGCCCGCTCGTGACGCTGTACCTGGCCGGGATCCTCTCTGCCAACCTGGCCGTGGTGAACATCCTGCCCTTCCCGCCCCTCGACGGCGGGCGGATGCTGATGCTCGTCATCAAACGCTTCGCCGGCAGCCGCCTCTCGCTCCGGGCCGAGCGCCTGACGTACTTCATCGGCTTCGCCATGCTCCTGGCCTTCCTCGTCTGGGTCACGGGCTTCGACATCGCCCGCGGGCTGGCCGGCGGATGAGCTCCCAGGATCACCTTCGGCCCCGTCGCCGGTCGACCGTGTCCGTCGATGTCGGCGGGGTCCTCGTCGGCAGCGCACATCCCGTCGTCGTCCAGTCGATGACCAACACCGACACGGCCGACCCCGACGCCACCGCCATCCAGGTCGCCCGCCTCGCCCATGCCGGCAGCCAGCTGGTGCGGGTGACCGTCAATACCGACGCCGCGGCCGCCGCGGTGCCCGAGATGCTGCGCAAGCTGGCCGACCTCGGGGTGGCGGTCCCGGTCATCGGTGACTTCCACTACAACGGCCACCAGCTGCTGGTGGAGCACCCGGCCATGGCCGCCGGGCTGGCCAAGTACCGGATCAACCCGGGCAACGTCGGCGCCAAGCGCCACGACGAGCACTTCCAGACGATCGTCCGGGCCGCCATCGAGCACGACAAGCCGGTCCGGATCGGGGTCAATTGGGGCTCCCTCGACCAGCAGCTGCTGACCGACCTGATGAACGCCAACGCCCTGACGGCCCAGCCGCGGGATGCCCGTGACGTGATGATCGAGGCGATGGTCGAATCGGCCATGCGCTCGGCCGAGCTGGCCGAGGAGACAGGCCTTGGCCACGACCGGATCATCCTCTCGGCCAAGGTCTCCGGCGTTCGCGACCTCGTCGACGTCTATCGCATCCTGGCGGGGCGGTCCGACTACCCCCTCCATCTCGGCCTGACCGAGGCCGGCTTGGGCATGAAGGGCATCGTCGCGTCGACCGCCGGCCTGTCGATCCTCCTCAACGAGGGCATCGGCGACACGATTCGGGTGTCGCTGACACCGGCCCCCGGCGGCGAGCGCGAGGAGGAGGTCCGGGTTGCCCAGCAGGTCCTCCAGTCGCTGGGACTTCGCTCCTTCCTGCCCCAGGTCAGCGCCTGTCCCGGCTGTGGCCGCACGACGTCCACGTTCTTCCAGGAGATGGCCGAGAAGATCCAGGCCCACCTTCGGGATCGCATGCCGGAGTGGAAGGAGACCCGCCCCGGGGTCGAGGAGATGACGGTCGCGGTCATGGGCTGCGTCGTCAACGGCCCCGGCGAGTCGAAGCACGCTGACATCGGGATCAGCCTGCCCGGCACCTTCGAGGATCCCGTCGCGCCGGTCTTCATCGATGGCAAGCTGGATCGGACCCTTCGGGGCGAGGGCCTCGTCGACGAGTTCATCGCCATCCTGGAGGACTACGTCGACCGCCGCTACCCGGCCTCCGGAGGTGTCCTGACGGCCTGACCACGATCGACGATCGGCGGGTCCGTGTCGTATACTTTCGGTCTAATACGTTCGGCCGCCTCCGTGGACGTGGGTGACCCCCACGTATTTTTTTCGGCGACAGAACCCCGGACACAGCGAGCGAATGGAGGACGATGCGACCATGAGTCGAGATTTCATCGGTGCCCTCCTCCAGCTCAACGCCGAGAAGCAGGTTCCTCGCGAGCAGCTCATCCGGACGGTCGAGGACGCCATCCAGTCCGCCTATCGCCGGATCGCTAACGAGGAGGACATCCACGTCGAGATCGACGCCGAGAGCGGCAAGATCCGGGTGTTCCGTGCGCGTACGGCCGTGTCCGAGGTCGAGGACCCCCTGACCGAGTTCAGCCTCGACGAGGCCCGGGCGGTGAAGTCGGACGCCCAGCCCGGCGAGCTCGTCGAGACCGAGCAGCTTGACGGCGACGTATTCGGCCGGATCGGCGCCCAGACCGCCAAGCAGGTCGTGCTCCAGCGGCTTCGCGAGGCCGAGCGTGACGTGGTCTACGACCAGTTCGCCAGCCGCGAGGGGGAGCTCATCACGGGCACGGTCAATCGCGTCGAGCCACGGGCGATCATTCTCGATGTGGGCAAGGGCGTGGAGGCCATCCTGGCCACGACCGAGCAGTCGCCCCTCGAGCACTACCGGATCGGCCAGAACGTCAAGGCCTTCGTCCTCGAGGTTCGGCGCCTGCCAAAGGGCCCCGCCCTCTTCGTCAGCCGGACCCACAAGGGGTTCCTCAAGCGCCTCTTCGAGCTCGAGGTTCCCGAGATCCACAGCGGGACGGTCGAGATCCGGGCGATCGCCCGCGAGGCGGGCAGCCGCAGCAAGGTTGCCGTCGGCTCGCGCCAGGACGGTCTCGATCCCGTCGGCGCCACGGTCGGCCAGCGCGGGGCGCGCGTCCAGTCGGTCGTGGCCGAGCTCGGCGGCGAGAAGATCGACGTCATTCCCTGGAACGACGACCCGTCGGCCTTCGTGGCCAACGCCCTGTCGCCGGCCCAGGTCATCTCGGTCGACATCGATACCGAGCATCGGATCGCCAATGTCACCGTTCCAGAGCGGATGCTCTCCCTGGCCATCGGCCGCGAGGGCCAGAACGCCCGCCTCGCCGCTCGCCTGACGGGCTGGCGGATCGACATTCGGAGCGACGTGTCGGTGGCCGAGGCGAAGGCGGCCGCGGCGGCGCCACCAACCGCTGCCCTGGAGCCGATCTCGGCCGCCGGCGTGGCCGCGGCCGCGGCCGCGGCCGAGCGCGTCGAGCCGGCGGCAAAGCCCAAGCGTGCCGCAAAGCCGAGGAAGCTCGCCGAGGCCGGCGCCGGGGATGGGTCGGGCACGCCGCTCGCCACCGCCGACGAGACCGCGCCAAAGGACGCCTCGAAGGCGCTCGCCAAGGCCCCCAGGGCCGCCGAGGCAGCGAAGGCCGTCGCGATCCGGAAGCCCCGGGCCGTCGCCGCCGAGGCCACGGAACCGGCCGCCAAGAAGCCCCGCGCCACCGCCGCCGAGGCCACGGAACCGGCCGCCAAGAAGCCCCGCGCCGCCGCCGCCGCCGAGGCCACGGAACCGGCCGCCAAGAAGCCCCGCGCCAGCCGGGCCAA